>DASYKM010000076.1:0-27309 GCA_035995425.1 Steroidobacteraceae bacterium | reverse complement strand
TCACCGTTCCCGAACCATTCACGGTCGTCGCGATGGTGTAGCTGTTGTTAGGGTTGCCGACGCCGGAGCCGCGCAGGACGGCATCGAGCACCGCCTGGTCGACGATCGCGGCGGTATTGCGGTTGAAGATCGCGAACCCGTTGTTCGCGGTCGGCAACCCGCCGTTGTCCCAGTAGAAGGTCTTGATGCCGTTGGCGGCGGCGGCCCGGTTGATGTATTCGTTCCAGTACGCGCGAGCCTCGAGATTCTTGCCCGACCGCGTGGCCACGCCGTATTCACCGATGATCACCGGAATGCCCTGGTCCACCCACTTCGACCGGACCTGGGCAAACGTGGTGTCGACGTAGCTCTCGTAGGCCCAGTTGCAGTTAGGGCCGGAGTCGGGGTACGGAGCTCCCCAGACATTGCAGGCACCGGTCTCGTTCAACGTGAAGTCATACGGATCGTAGTAGTGGACTTCGACCATCAGCCGGCTCGCGATGGTGTCGGTCGGCATGTTCATGAACGCGAGGCCGTGCGCGATGTTCGTGTTGTAGGTCTGAACAACGAGCGTGCGCGAGGCGTTGTTGCCGCCCGTGTTTCGCACCGCGGTCACGAAAGTCTGGTTGAACGACTGCTGGACCGTGTTGTTCTCGGCCGTCGGCGTGTTGAAGTCGGCGTGCACTTCGTTCGTGCCGGCGAATAGCAGGTGCTGGTCGTAGGTCTTGAACGTGTTGGCGATCTGCGTCCAATACGCCTGCTGCTTGGCGTTCACCGCCGTCTGCGAGGCGAACACGGGGTGATCCTGCAGCCAGCCGTTGTCCCAGTGGATGTTGATGATGACGTACATGTTCTGGCTGATGGCCATGTCGACCACTTGTTTGACGCGCGCCATCCAGTCCGCGGGGATCGTCGTGGTTCCTGTGGGTGCCGTGTGGCAGTCATAGGACACGGGTATGCGAATGGCGTTGAAGCCGGCGGCCTTGACGGCGTTGATGAGCGCCTGGGTCGCGGCCGGATTGCCATAAGCGGTTTCAGAGCAGATGGCCTCGAGCGTGTTGCCGAGATTCCAGCCGACGGTGATCTGGCTGGCGACGGCGGGTGCGGTCGGAAGTGTCTGCGCGAGTGCCGTCGTCGGCGACAAGAGAGCGAAAGTGGTGGTGGACAGCAACGCGATGAACGCGGCCGCCCTCCGCCATTTCGCAGCGGAAGGTCTGCGAAGTGACATGAGAATTCCCCCTGTTGATCAATCCATCGATCGATCCGCGCAGCGGCGGACCTGGCGCGAATTTATGCACTGACGCCGGCACTAATGCAATCCTATTTCACCGGAAAAATTTGTCGGACACCCGAACCGAGGCTGCTGCTGTGCGATTCGCGTATCCTGTGCGTCCGTTAGCGCTACCTTCCCCTAACAACTCGTGCGAACTCTTTTTTACTCCGCCATTGTCTGGCTCGCTGTCAGCGCGAATGTCCACGCCGCCACGGTCTCCATAATCGTCGGCGACCAGACTCCGCAGAGCGCCTACGCGGCCCGGAAGTTAGGCGCCGCGCTCACCGGGCTCGGGCACAAGGTGCACACCGCCGCTTCCGCCGCTGGATATCAGGTGTTCTTGAAGCTCACACCCCACGCCCTTGGGGCCGAAGCGTTCGCCATCGTGCCGAGCGGAACGACCGTCACCGTCACCGGGGGTGACGCGCGCGGCCTCATCTACGGTGCGCTGGCGCTGCGCGAGCAGCTCATGAACGGCACGCCGTTGGCGAAGATCCTGCCCGCGCGGGAGAAGCCCGCGCTGGCGTTTCGCGGCCTCAAGTTCAACACGCCGTGGGATACCTACCGTCCGAGCTCGGCGCTGGATCAGCACTACGCGACCGCGCGCGATCTGCGGTTCTGGGAGTCCTTCCTCGACATGATGGTCGAGAACCGCTTCAACGCGGTCAGCCTGTGGACCATGCATCCGTTCACTTACATGATCAGGCCAAGGAATTTTCCCGAAGCCAGCAAGTGGTCGCACGCCGAATTCGTCGAATGGCAGCATCTCTACCGCGAGATCTTCCACATGGCGAAAGAGCGCGGGCTCGACACCTACGTGGTGTTCTGGAGCATCTTCGTGAGCGAGGAATTCGCGAAGGCGCACAACGTCGCGAAAGAGAACTTCTACCCGCACTACTACGTTCCCGGCGACACCTCGGACATCACCAAGCGCTATCTGCGCGAGAGCGTCACGCAGATGCTGGAGGAATATCCGGACCTCGACGGCATTGGTGTCTCGCACGGCGAAGGCATGGGCGGCATGACCCCGCTGCAGCGACAGCAATTCGTGGACGAGGTTTACATCGCCGGGGCATTGAACGCGAAGCGCGCGCAACCCGTGAAGCTCATCCATCGCGTGCCTTTTTCGTCCGGACTGTCCTCCGGTCCCGGGGTAAGCGCCGACGTCGAGCAGGTCACGCGCACGGCCATGGAAAAGCTCGGCAACAAGTTCGCCGGCCCCGTCTGGGTGGAGATGAAGTTCAACTGGTCGCACGGCCACTCCACGCCCAAGCTGGTCAAGGTGCACGGTGGTGCGCTCGGCGACACCTACTTCAAGCCGCCGCCCACCAACTACAAGATCGTCTGGCAGGTGCGCAACGAGGACTTCTTCGCGCTGCGCTGGGGCGTGCCGGATTTCATCCGGCAGCACATCGCGCTGAATGGCGTTCAGGACTACGTCGGCGGCTACTTCGTCGGTTCGGAAACCTACATCCCCGCGCTCGACTACTTCACCGGCAGCAGCAGGCCGGTAGCCTGGAAATGGGCGTTCCAGCGCCAGTGGTTGTTCTACAAACTCTGGGGCCGGTTGTTGTATGACCCGAAGACGCCCGACGCGGTGTTTCAGGCCGAGTTCACGCGACGCTATGGCGACACGGCGCGCAATCTGTTGCGCGCCTACGGCCGCGCTTCGTCCACGCAGCTGCGCCTGGCCTCACTCTATGACTCGCGCTGGGACTTCACGCTCTATGGCGAAGGCATGCTCGCGCTGCAGGGCGAGCATACCAACTACATCGGGGTGGACGCCCTCATCAAGCAGCCGACCATGGACCCGGCGTACGTATCGGTGGCCGACTACGTGAAATCGCTGCGCGACGGAACCACCTTCGCGGCCGACCGCGTCACCCCGCCGATCCTCATCGACATGCTCGAACGGGACAACCGCGAGGCGCTGCGCCTCGTCGAACGCATCGACACCACGCGTGACGCCTCGTTGATGTACGAAGTCGCGGACGTGAAGATCTGGGCCAACCTCGGGTTGCACCTCGCGGAAAAGCTGCGCGGCGCCGTGGCGCTGCAGATGTTCCGCGCGAGCGGCGACGAGAAGCAGCGGCAGGATGCCATCGAACACCTGCAGAAGGCACTCGGGTTCTGGGACGAAGTGATCCGCATTTCCCGCCCTATCTACAAGGACATGAAACTCACCCACTACAACGGGAATTCATTCGATGCGAACCCCGACAACCTGTTTCACTGGGCCCGGGTCCGCGCGGAAGTGGCGCGCGACGTCGAGGTGGCGCGCCGCAGCCGCAGCGAAGCGGTGACCGCGCCATGAAAATAATCATCAACGTCGACGTGCCCGAGCTCGGTGCCGCCATCGCGTTCTACACCGCGGCCCTCGGGCTCACGCACTCGCGCACGCTCGACGACGATGTCGCCGAGCTCACCGGGGCCTCCGCCACGCTCTATTTACTGCAGAAGGATCGCGGCACCACCGCGGTCAAGATGCCGCCGATCGATCGCGACTATGGCCGTCACTGGACACCGGTGCACTTCGATCTGGTGGTCCCCGACGTCGAAGCGGCAGCCGCGCGCGCACTGGCCGCCGGTGCACGACGCGAAACCGCGAACGTCCACTGGCGCGGTTCTCACTGCATCAGCTTCGCCGATCCGTTCGGCCACGGCTTCTGCTTCATCGAGTTCGATGACGGCGGAAACTACGCAGATTGACATTGCCGGCCGTGGGTCAGTCCCTTGACCCGCGGCCGGCACCTCAACCGCGCTCAGCTCCGTCGCGCCTGGAGAGAATCGACCTCAAAGAGAATCAAGAAAGGCCATCATCAGGCGCTTTTCGGCCGAACTCAGATTGTTGAAAGCATTCCGTGCGCGCGCTGCCTGACCCGCGTGCCGTCCGATCGCCTCTTCCTTGGTGAACGACAGGCCGTCGTGCATCAGCCGGTTGCGGGTGCGCAGCGCCCACAACGGCGCGGTGCGGATCTGACTCGCGGTCGAGGCGAACTGCGCCCCCGGCAACACCGGAATCCCGTCTCCCGTACCGATGTCGTGCAGCAAGAAATCGCTGTAGGGATGGATGATCTTGCTGCCAAGCGCCGGCCGCACGGCCATGGCGCCGCCGTTGATCGAGGTTCCGCTCGGCGCCGTGCGGATGCTGGCGACGTGGCAACCCGTGCAACCCACGGTGCCGAACACCGTCTCGCCCATCAACACATTCGAGGTAATCGCGCCGCGCGGCGGCGCTTTCGTCGAGCGCATGAAGTTGGCGAAGGCTTTCAGATCGACGCCGTCATCTTCGGGATCAGCGACCGGATCGTAGATGGTCCCGAATCCCACGAAGACCCCCAGCGAAGTGTTCTCCACCGGCAGCAGCGGGCTGGTGATACCCATCTCGTTCAGATAGGCATCGGCCGCGAACGACTCGAGACTGGCATGCTGATTTTTCCAGCCGAAGCGGCCATAGCGCGATGCATTGTTCGCTTCGAGCACCGCCACCGACAGCAGCGTGCCGCGAATGTTGCTTGGCTGGCCGTTGCGGATGCCGACCAGCGTGTCGTTCGCGATGGCTTCGACAAAACCCGCACCGAGTGTGTTGGTCGAGATGCGGAACGTGCGCACGTTGTCCTGGAACTGCACGCGCTCGAACACATCCGGATGCGTGGCGCGCGACTGGATCAGGGATCCACCCACCGACTCCACGAAGCGGTTCGCCGTTACGTGCCCGGTCCGATGCTCGGCAATCTGGCTCGCCCCGCCGATCACGATGTTCTGATGACACTCACGGCAGCTCTGCGCGTTGTACGTCGGCCCGAGGCCGTCGCTCACGCCCTCGGTCTCGCCGAAGATGAACTTGTTGTCGTTGAAGGAGCGCAGTGCCACGACCGTGTCTTCATCGATGGTGTCGAAGTCCGGTCCCTGCGGATCGAAACCATTGGTCAAGCCGTCAAACGCCGCCGGTGCTTCAGCCACGGCCTCGGCAACCAGGCGCGCGCTGGCCGCCGGTGTTTCGGGCTGGACGTCGCCCTTGGGAATGAAATCTTCGGCGTTGACGAGATTTCCCGCCAGCAATGCGACGCAGCCGGCCGCGCACGCCAAAGTAGTTAGTCTACGAGTCCCTGTATTCATGATTTCCCCATCCATAGGAGTTGATTTGCGCGCACACCGTGCTCCTCTACGTGCGTAGGAGCAAACTGACGCCATTAGGGGACGCTGCCTACAGGCAACAGTGGTGGGGTTTCGGCAACGCCCGGTTTTTCAATTGAGGCCGCCGAGTTTCGCGAGCGCCCGCCTCGTTGCGAAGTGCCGGTAGCTCTCGATGACGGATTCGCGCAGCTCGCGCTCGCTGACGCCGCCCGATGCATCGAGCGCGATCCAGCCGTTGTGCCCCAGGTACGGCGGAATGCTGAAACGCGGGTCCATTTCGAGCGGTCCTTGCCGTTCGATGCCGACCCAGAAAGACACCGTGAGCCCCTTGCCGTAGTCGTACACGGAAGCGAAACCGCGTTTGCCCACGCGCCACACCGGAGATCCAAAGCTCGGACCCTCGTCTGTTTCCGGCAACGCCAGGCAGATATTGCGCATCAACGCACAGAGCTTCATTGCCTCGGCGCTCTTGAGCCGGTCGATCTCCTCCGGCGTCATCTTCACCGTGGGCGCGGCCACCACCGGCGGCTTGCTGATCGTGGCCACCAGCTTCGGCGGCGAGCTGTTCGCATAGGCCATGTGCGCCAGCTCGATGACGCGTTTCCACGAGAAGCCGCGATTGAGCTCGACCCCGATCCAGCCCGAGGGCCCGACATACGGCGGCTTATAGATGTGCTTCGGCGAGGAGGCGATGAGGCGCGATTGCTCGACGGCGGGCGTGTTGAGCCACAGCGCAACATGCCCGTCGCCGTGATGGTTGACCGCGAACACCGCGAACACCTTGCCTTTGCAGGCCCTGAAGTTCGGCGACCCATGCGACTCGAACTCTTCCGCCTGGGGGAAGGCGAGCAGCAGCTCGCGTATCGCCCGTGGAATAGTGCCTTTCTTGTCAGCCATCGCAGAAGGCAAGCTTCGCCTTCTCGTATCCCTTGCCGAAGTTGAACACCAGCACGGGCCCGAGATCGATGACCTGCTTGGCGGTGGCGAGGTGAATGGAAACGCTGCTCCTCTTCTCCGGGATGCTGGCGCTCGCGACGCGGAACGCGCAGTAGCTCTTCCACTCACCGGAGATCTTCGAGGTCATCTCCAGCACCGAGCTGTACGGCGGACCGGCGAGCTGGATGCGCGCGGTCAACGAGCTGCCACCTTCCGCGGGCTCTTCGGCACGCGCGAAGTAGTTGAGCATGATCACGTCGCCTTCGTTGATGGCGCCGGCGACCGGAGAGCTCGCCTGCACATCCCAGGGATTGACGCCCTTGTTCGCCTTGATGCGAAACGCGTATTCACCCGGCACGTCGGCCTTGATGTGCTTCGCCTTTGGCTTGTCCGGCTGGACGTACCAGGCGCCGTTGGTGTCCTTGTTGATCATCCGGCTCGCGATGTCTTCTTCGGCGACCGCCGCCGACCCCAACGCGAGACCTGCCACTAGATAGGCCCAGACCTTCATGAAAACCCCCTGCTTGACCGCGGTTACCCCTTCGGAACTGTACCTTTCAGATAGGTATCGAAGAATTCCATCGTGCGGCTCCACGCGAGCTTGGCCGCGGCTTCGTTGTAGCGCGCGGCGCTCGAATCGTTGTGGAAACCGTGCTGCGTGCCCGGATACATGTGGACCGTGTAGGTGGCGCCAGCCGCATCGAGCGCGGCGCGGAACTCGGGAATGCCGGCGTTGATGCGCTCGTCGTCGCCCGCGTAGTGCAGCAGCACGGGCACCCTGAGCCGCTTCGTGTCCTCAGCCGAAAGCTGCTTGCCGTAAAAAGCGACGGCCGCATCCACACCCACCGCTTCGATGGTCGAGCGCAGTGCGATGCCACCGCCGTAGCAGAAACCGACGACGCCGATCTTGCCGCTGTTGAGCGCGTCGGCCGCGAGCCACGGCACCGCCGCGAGGATGTCGCCGGCAATGCGCGCGCCGTCGGTCTTGGCGAACAGGTCGCGCGCCGCTTCCTGATCTGCCGGTGCACCACCTGCCACGGACAGGCCGTCCGGCGCGATGGCGAAATATCCGGCCAGCGCCGCGCGCCGCGCCACGTCTTCCATGTGTTCATTGAGGCCGCGATTTTCGTGCACCACGATTATCCCCGGAACCTTCTCGCGCTTCTTGAGCTTGGCGGGCCTCGCTGTATACGCCTTCACCGGCCCATTCGGCCCGTTGAACTGGATGTGCTCGGTCTTGAGCCGTGGGTCATCGGGCTCGATCTGCCGCGCCCGCGCGTAGTTAGGCTCGATGAACGGCAGCACCGCGAGCGCCGCCGCCGTGCCGCCCGCGATCTTCGCCAGCCGCGTCAGGAATTCCCGTCGCGGCAACGACGTATGCACGTACTCGTTGTACAGATCGATGATGCGGCGATCGACGTTCATGGATTACTCCCAGTAGACGTGCTTCTTCATTGCCGACAGCGGCACGCACCCGTGGTACTCGGTTGGGACCGCAACGTACTCCATATTTTCGGTGATGCCCACTTTCGAAGTATAGAAGCCTAACAGCGTGAGCTCGCGCGCCATGAGGATGAAAGGCTTGGGATTCCGGTCACCCTCGAGTGACTTGCCGAGCGACTGCTGCACGAAGGCGACGCGCTGCGCCGGCTCCTGCTCGAGGAACGGCTTGCCGGACGCGGCGGCTGCCGCTGCCGCGAATTCCGCCAGGCCGGCGATGAAACGCTCCTGGGCATCTTTCGGATATACGTCGGCGAGCACCGAATCTATGAAGGCCGCGACACCCGCGTCCTTCGCACCGCTGGTGTCGGTCTTCGGAATCATGATCTCGGCGATTTCCGCCACCAGGTTGAATTGCTCGGCTTTCAGCAATTTGAGTACCGGTCCGGGCACCGCGCCGTCGGGCTCTTTCGCCGAACAACCCTGCAGGATGGCGAGCGCCGCCGGCGCCGAAATCGCACCGCCTAACATCCAGGCGGCACGCCGCAGAAGTTCGCGCCGCCGTAGCATTTCATCGCTCATAGGTTGCCCTTGTTGAGTTCTTCGACCGCATGCGCGGCGGCTCGCGCCGTGAACGCCATATACGTGAGTGAAGGATTCTGGCAGCCGAACGACGGCAGGAACGAGCCGTCGGTGACGAACACGTTCTTGCAGGCATGCACCTGGTTGAATTTGTTGAGCACCGATTTTTTGGGATCGGCGCCCATGCGCGCCGTGCCGCTCTCGTGGATGCTGTTGCCGACGTTGTACGAATCGCTCTTCACGGTGACGTTCTTGTAGCCCGCCGCTTCGAGCATCTCGGCGGCGTCGTTCTTCATGTCCTCTTCCATCCGGCGCTCGTTGTCGCGCACCACCGCGTCGATGACGAGCTGCGGCAGTCCGTACTTGTCTTTCTTCGTGCGATCGAGCTTGGCGTGATTCTCGTGATACGGCAGGATTTCGCCGAACGCCGTCATGCTGACATTCCAAGGCCCCGGTTCCTGGACCGCCTTCTTGAGCTCTTCGCCGATGATCGCGCTGTCGTTGAAGCGCCCGTACCCGGCGCGCGCCGCGCGCCCCTGGTAGCCGAATCCGCGTAGATAGTCGCGCTTGTCCTTGCCGACGTTGCGATAACGCGGGATGTAGAAGCCGTTGGGGCGCCGACCGGTGTACGCCTCGTCCAGATAACCTTCGACGGTGGCGTTCGAATTACCCGGCTTGTTGTGGTCCATGATGTTGTGGCCGAGCTCGCCGGAATCGTTGCCGAAGCCATTCGGGAATCGGCTCGAAACGGAATTCATCATGACGAACGCCGAACCCAGGGCGGACGCGTTGAGGAAGATGACCTTGGCGAAGTAATCGGTCTGCTTGCCGGTTTCGGCGTCGAGCACGCGCACTCCGGTCGCCTTGCCCTTGTCGTTGTCGTAGATGATCTCGTAGACGATCTGGTTGGGCAGCAGCGTCATGTTGCCGGTGCGTTCGGCCGAGGGCAGCGTGGACGACACGCTGCTGAAATAGCCGCCGAACGGACAGCCGCGGATGCACAGGTTGCGCCGCTGGCAGGTGCCGCGCTGCGGACTCTCGTTGTGGGTGAGCGGCGCCGTGAGATTGGCGCAACGCCCGATGATCAGCTTGCGGCCCATCTTCTCGTCGAGACGCTTCTTGAAATCGACTTCGACGCAATTCAGGTCGAACGGCGGGAGATATTTGCCATCGGGCAACTGCGGCAGACCTTCGACGCTGCCGCTGATGCCGGCGAAAATTTCCACCTTGTCATACCACGGCGCGATTTCGTCATAGGTGACGGGCCAGGGAACACCGACGCCCTCTTTCGCGTTCGCTTCGAAATCGAGCGGCCCGAAGCGATAGCTCTGGCGCGCCCACATGAGCGAGCGGCCGCCGACGTGGTAGCCGCGCAGCCAGTCGAATGGACTCGCTTCCACGTAAGGATTGTCGAGATCGTCGACGAACCAGTGCTGGTTCGCGGGAGTGGGATAGCCGGTGCGTGTCTGCACGGGCTTGCGATGGCGGGTTTCCTGAGTGATGCGGTTGCCGTAAGGCAGCTCCCACGGATCCTTGGTGGCGGTCGGATATTCGCCGTGGCGGACCATGCGCCCACGCTCGAGCACCAGAGTCTTGAGCCCTTTTTCGGTGAGTTCCTTGGCAGCCCAGCCGCCACTCATTCCGGAGCCAACCACAATCGCATCGAACGAATTCGTTTCCATGCTTTACTTCAACCCCCGACAAAGAAACTTGGTGCCGTCACCATACAAATGCGGCGCCGCATTATGGACCACTTGCGCGTTCTTCTGGTTCCGTTCCACCCGACCAACCTGCTCATGGTCGGCATCTTCGGCGTCCTCGTCGCCATCTGCGTCTCGAGCGGCCTGTACGGCTTGTACATCGCCCTGCTTCTGCAGATCTGGGTGCTCAAGTATTGCTTCGTCATGATCGAGCATCTTGCCGATGGGGCCTCCGAACCGCCGGTCATGGACATGGACATGTTGAGCCCGCTGGAGACGCGCCCGTGGATCCAGGCGGCGCTGATCGCCGGCGGTGGCTGGCTTTGCTATCGCATCGGCGGCAACTCCGGCGTCCTGCTCGCCATCGCATTGCTCGCGTTGCTGCCGGCGACCGTGGCCATCCTCGGATTCGGCGAGCCGCCCTGGCAGGCACTCAATCCGTTGCTCTGGGTTCGAGTGACCCGCGGCCTGGGTCCGTACTACGCAATGCTGCTCATGGCGCTGCTCGTAGGCGCTGGCGTCTGGATGCTGCTCGCTCGCGTGAACTTGTGGGCGATCATCGAGGTACCAATCGCGCTGTGGTGCGAGGTGGCGTTCTTCAGTCTGGTGGGCGCGGCGCTCTTCCTCCGCCGCAAACAACTGGGCTTCGAGCCGAGCAGAAGTCCGGAGCGCGCCGCGGCGCGCGCCGAGGCAGAGCGCCTCAAGCTGCGAGCGCGCATGGTCGACGATGTTTTTCAGCTGGTGCGGATCGGCAAGCACGTCGACGCGACCGCGCCGCTCGCGAAATGGCTGCGCGACACGGATCCCGAGCACGTCAGCAAAGATGCGTACCACGTCGCCGAACAGGCGCTGCGCTGGGAAATGCCGGCCGCGCTCAATCCCATCGGCAGCACCTTGATACGGCATCTCATGAGCTTCGGACGACCGGACGCGGCACTCGCGGTGTTCGAAATCCTTCGCTCGCACGCGCGCAACTTCACCATGGATTCGGCGCCCGACCTGCGCACGCTGGCCGAATATGCGGAAAGCACCGGCCGCGAGAGCCTGGCGCAGTCCATGCGCCTGGAAACTCCGGTGTTTCATCCGCCCAGGTGAGGCACATGACAGTTGTCAGCAGGGTGAGCTGACAGCGGCGACTTCAGGCGCGATCGCCGCCGCGCGATGATCTCCGCGTCGCAGAGCCCCATCAGCGGGCCTGATCTCGAGGGAAATACATGACGCAGAACACACTCGCGAGCCTCAAGGGCGCACGCAAGCGCTACGGCAAGGTGACGGCGCTCGACGGATTCGATCTGGCGGTGAATCGCGGCGAGTTGCTGGCTGTGCTCGGACCAAACGGCGCCGGAAAGTCCACGGCCATCTCAATGTTGTTAGGGCTGCAGACGCCGGACGAAGGCACCGCGGAGCTGTTCGGCGTCGCCCCGCAGGACATCGATGCGCGCCGCCGCATCGGCGTGATGATGCAGGAAGTCGCGCTGCCGGCCGTCATGCGGCCGCGCGAGATCCTCGAGCAGGCGGCGAGCTACTACCCGGTGCCGTACGAGGTCGAATCGGTGATCCAGCGACTGTCGCTGCAGAGCCTGATGCAGCGTCCCTACGGCAAGCTCTCCGGCGGACAGAAGCGCCAGGTGCAATTCGCACTGTCGATCTGCGGGCGGCCGGAGCTGCTGTTTCTCGATGAACCCACGGTCGGCCTCGACGTGCAGGCGCGCGAAGCGCTGTGGAAAGTCATTCGCGAGCTGCTGCACGAAGGCTGCTCCATCGTGCTGACCACGCACTATCTCGAAGAAGCCGAGGCGCTGGCCGATCGCGTCGTCGTGATGGCGCACGGCCGGTTGATCACCAGCGGCAGTGTCGATGAAATCCGGGCGCGCGTATCGAGCAAGCTGGTGAGCTGCGTGAGCCGCCTCGCGCCCGACGTGGTGCGCACCTGGCCCGAGGTAATGCAGCTCGACATGGAGCGCGATCGCCTGCAGATCACCACGCGCAGCGCCGAGGCGCTGCTGGTGCGGTTGTTCCGCGAAGATCCGCAGCTCTCGGACGTCGAGGTCAAACGCGCGGGACTCGCCGAGGCGTTCACCGAGCTCACCAACGGAACCAAGAAGGAGGCGCTGTCATGAGCACCGTCGTGAACATGCCCGGCACGCGCCTGTGGGCCGCGTACTTCGGCGAAATCCGTTTCGAATTCATCAAGGCGCTGCGCACGCCGCAATTCGCGGTGCCCACGCTGTTCTTCCCCATCATGTTCTACGTGCTGTTCGCGCTGGTGATCGGCGGCGCTCGCGGCAATCCCGTGGCGTCGTTCGCGAACTTTGGTGTGTTCGGTTGCATGGGCCCGGGGCTGTTCGGGTTCGGCGTGGCGCTGGCCATCGAGCGCGAGCTCGGACTGCTGACACTCAAGCAGGCGCTGCCCTCACCGCCGGGGTCGTACCTGATTGCGCGCGCCGTGATGGCAATGTTGTTCGTCAGCTTGATCACGCTGCTGCTCATGTCGCTGGCGTTGTTCGCCGCCCACGTGCCGCTCACGGCGGCGCAGTGCGCGAAGATCTTTTTCGTCAATGTGCTCGGCACACTGCCGTTCTGCGCCATCGGCATGTTCGTCGGCGCGCTGGTGTCGGGCCAGGCCGCGGTCGCCGTCTGCAATGTCATTTTCCTGCCGATGTCGTTCCTGTCGGGCCTGTGGTTTCCGATCGGCGTCCTGCCGAGGTTCCTGGTAGACATTGCGCCCGCCTGGCCTGCCTACCACCTCTCGCAGCTGGCGCTGCACGCGGTGGACGCGCCGAACACCGGCACTGTCATGACGCACGTGCTGGTTCTCGCGGTCATCACGCTGCTGTTCTTCGTCCTCGCCATGCGCCGGCTGCAGAGCGGCGGCTTCCGGTTGTTAGGCGCGCGCCCGAAGCGCACGCTCGGCATCGCTGCCGGAATCGGCGCGGTCGTGGTCGGACTCCTGGTCTCGGGCGTGTTTGGTGGCAAGCCGGCAGAAACGGAGGACAAGACCGCTGCAACGGAGGCGTCATCCGCTGCCACCAGCACGCCCGCCTCTTCTTCGCCTGCCGGCGTTCCGGCGCCAGCCACTCCGGTGATCGCCGACTTCGACAACGGGTCGGACGCGACGAGCTACGGCATCGGCTGGAAGGCTGGCGGCGACGACACGCGCGGCGGCAATTCGAGCGCCACGCAGAAGGTGGTCGAAGGCGGCGCTGGCGGCAGCAAGGGCGCGCTCGAAGTGAACGGCAACATCGGCGACGCCATCCAGTATCCGTTCGCCGGTACGTTCTTCTTTCCGGAGGGCCCGCCGGGGGAAGGCCTCATGGATTTCAGCGGCAAGAAAACCCTGACTTTCCAGGCCCGCGGCGACGGCAAGCGCTACACGCTGCTGCTGATCTCCGGTCTCGTGCGCGACGCCATCCCGCTGATGTACGACTTCGAAGCAGGCCCGGATTGGCATGAAGTGCGGCTGACTCTGGCCGAATTCTCCAACGCGGACTTCAAGCGCGTGCGTCTCATCGGCGTCGGTTCCTCGGGGGCCCCGGGTCCGTTCCGCTTCCAGATCGACAATGTGCGCCTGGAGTAAGATCGGCTCCGGACGGTAAAGCCATGCGCCTCAAACGACTACTGCAGAACATCCGGCATCCAAAGCCGAACTCGATGGTCGGCTTCATGATTGGCGCCGACGGACGCGTCATGCGCAACATGCCGTTCGTGATCCTGTTCAACATGGCGTGGCTGTTCTTCTATCCGTTGCTCGCGCACCAGTCGTTCCTCCACGTCATTCTGCCGACGCTCATCGCCCTTCCGCTGTTCGTCTACCTGCACCTGTGCACCTATTTCTACGACGGACCGTCGACTATCCGGTTGCGTTACATCGCGGCCGTCTTTCTGCTCGGCTTCGCGCTGACACTGTTCAATTTGGCAGCGCTCGGGTTCCTGATCTTCGGGTTCTTCAGCATCGCGTTCTGCGTGCCGACCCGGACCGCATGGAAGGTGATCGGTACAGTCATCCTCGTTTACATCATCGAGATGATCCTGCTCGGCAACGAGTCGACCACCGTGCTGAGCTGCGCGCTGCCCGCCGTGCTATTGGGCATCTCCGCGGTGTATACCGCCTACACCCACCAGCAGCAGGCTCACCTTCGGCGCAGCACCGCGGAAATCATGCGGCTCGCGACCATGGCCGAGCGCGAACGCATCGGGCGCGACCTGCACGATCTGTTAGGCCACACGCTCTCGGTCGTGGCGCTCAAATCGGAGCTGGCCCGCAAGCTCATCGATCGCGACCTGGATGCAGCCCGCACCGAAATCCAGGAGGTCGAGCGGGTGGCGCGTGACGCGCTGTCGCAAGTGCGAAATGCCGTCTCCGGCATCCGTTGCACCGCGCTCACCGCCGAACTGATAGCGGCCACCGCGCTGCTCGAAGCGCAGGGCGTGAGAGTGAAATGCGAGACCGAGCACGTGAAGCTGCCGCGTGATCGCGAGACGGCGCTGGCGCTCAGTCTGCGCGAAGCCACCACCAATATCCGGCGCCATGCCGCGGCATCGGGCGTCACGATCCGCCTGCGGCAGGAGCAAGCCCAGGTGGTCATGGAAGTGCTCGATAACGGCCGCGGCGGCCGCATCGTTCCCGGCAACGGCCTGAGTGGCATGCGCGAGCGGCTCGGCAACGTCGGCGGCACGCTCGCGCTCGAACCTAACAAGGATGGCGGCTTGAGACTATCCGTCTCGGTGCCCTGCGCCGCATGATCCGCATCCTCCTCGCCGAGGATCAGGCCATGGTGCGCGGCGCGCTCGGCGCCCTGCTCGGCCTGGAGCGCGACATCGAAGTGCTGGGCGCCGCGGCCGACGGCATGCAGGCGCTGTCGGAATGCCGGCGCCTGAAGCCCGACATCGTGGTCACCGACATCGAGATGCCCGGCATGACGGGCATCGAGCTTGCGCAGAAGATCCAGGCCGACGGCATGCCGTGCAAGGTCGTGATCGTCACCACGTTCGCACGCCAGGGCTACCTGCGGCGCGCGCTCGACGCGGGGGTCAAGGGCTATCTGCTCAAGGACTCACCCGCCGAGAAACTCGCCGAGGCGCTGCGCAACGTGCATCGCGGTGGCCGTGCCATCGACCCCGCGCTCGCGGTGGAGGCGTGGAACGAATCGGATCCGCTCAACGATCGCGAGCGCCAGACACTGCGTTTGTCCGGCGAGGGTCTGTCGGCCCCGCAGATCGCCGAGCAGCTCGGGTTGTCCGCCGGCACCGTGCGCAACTATCTATCCGAGGCGATCGGCAAGCTCGGCGCCAACAACCGCATCGATGCGTACCGCCTCGCCCGCCAGCGCGGGTGGCTGTAGGTCATCCCCTGCCGATATAGGGCATCTTCGTCGCAAGAATGGTCATGAACTGCACGTTCGCTTCGAGCGGTAGTTTGGCCATCTGCAGCACGGCGTTCGCCACGTGATTCACATCCATCATCGGCTCCGCCTGCGGCAGCCGGCTGCCGAGCTCGGTCAGCGCATTGCCGATGTCGATCTGCCCGCAGGCGATGTCGTATTTGCGGCCGTCGAGCGACGTGGACTTCGTCAACCCCGTGATGGCGTGCTTCGACGCGGTGTACGGCGCGGAATTCGCGCGCGGCGTGTGCGCCGAGATTGAGCCATTGTTGATGATGCGTCCGCCCCGCGGCGTCTGATCTTTCATCAGGCGAAAGGCCTGCTGCGTGCACAGAAAAGCGCCGGTGAGATTGGTGTCGATCACTTCGCGCCATTTCTCGTAGGGCATCTCCTCGAGGGGTAGGAACGGGGCGTTCGTCCCCGCGTTGTTGAACAGCAGGTCGAGACGCCCGAGCTTCTCGTGAACCGTGTCGAACAAGGCACGGACGGAATCCGGCTTCGTCACGTCGGCCGCGACCACCAGCGCCTGCCCGCTGCCCGATTCGGACACGACTCCGTGGAGCTTTTGCGTCTGCCTCCCGGCCAGCACCACGCGAAAGCCGTCGCGCAGGAATGCCAGCGCCGTCGCCTTGCCGATGCCGCTGCCCGCGCCGGTGATGAGCGCCACTTTCGTCTCCGCCATCGTCAACCCTCCGCGCGCCTAGCTATCGCCGCGGCGCGTGACCAGCTCTTCGAAGTTCCCGTTTTCGTCCACCCGCAGCTCCATTTCGATGGGCTGACAACAAATCTGACAATCCTCGACATATTTGCACGGACCGGCGCTGACATCGGCGCTAGTCTCGAAGGGTTCGCCGCAATAAGGGCAGTGCACGACGACGAACCGTGGTTCGCCGGCCGGCTCGACTCCAGAACGCTCGGAGCCGATGACCGGCTCGAGGCCATAGAGCGCGTCGATGTCGGCGTCACTGGCGGTGTCGCTCACGGAACGGCCAGGCGGTTTTTCAGGAGGGCTCATGTTCAAATTCACTCGGGGTTCGATGATCGCACGACTGGCAATGCTGGGTGCCGTCTGCCTGGTCTCATCGGGCTCGCAAGTCAGTTGCAACTCGAACGGCTCGAACATGCCAGACCCCTTTCCCGAAAGCGGCAACGGCCCGACGCTTACGACCACGCTCGTCATGCGCAATTCCGCCGGAGCCGAAACCTATCGTTTTGGGCGCGGCGAAATCATCTACTTCGAGCTGACGGTATTGAATCGCACGCATTCGGTCGTGAAGGGATCTGTTGGCCACGAGCCGTCATCCGATTACCTGGTGTACGAAAGCGATGGAAACACGCTGAGCTGGCAGTGGGCCGAGGGCAAAGTCACCACGGCGGAAGCCTACTCAGTCACCCTCCAGCCGGGAGAAAGCAAGACCTTCGGCGTGAACTGGAACCAGGAGATGCGCAATGGCAGGACTCTGGTTCCCGGCATCTACCAGGCGCGCGGTATCGCAAAATTCATCTCCGAACCGCGGGACCTGCTGACCGCCGATGATCTGCGCTCCGCTTTGAAGGAATTCAGGGTGGATTGAAGCCCACTGCACCCCGGCGGGCGGGTCCCTCGTATTGATTGCGTAGGACACGCAATTACAGGAGCCCGCCGTGAAATTTAAGCTTTCGCTTGCCACCCTGGCCGCCGCTGCCAGCCTTGCCATTGCGGCGCCCGCCAGCGCCGGCCCAGAGCTCACGATTCCGGACTTCGACCAACTGCGCCAGAAGGCGGTGGACTCGACCGACCTGACGGTGGACGGCTTCCTCATGCGCATAGCGCAGAGGTTCGCGGAGTCCGAAGCCAATGATGACGACCCGCAGGCCCGGCAGGCCCGCGAGGTCCTCAAGGGCATCAAGTCCGTGCGGGTCCGCAATTTCCAATTCGACAGTGACGACGCCTATTCCAAGGCGGACATCGACAGCGTGCGCAAGCAGCTCACCGCGCCCGGCTGGAACGCCCTCGTCCAGGTGCACAAGCGCGATCCGCGCGAGGACGTCGACGTCTACGTGTGCATGGAGGGCGGCAAGGCCACGGGCCTGGCGGTCATCGCCAGCGAGCCGCGCGAGTTCACCATCGTGAACATCATCGGCAGCATCGACATCGACAAGTTCGCGAGCCTCGAAGGACAATTCGGAATTCCGCGCGTCAGCCAGAATTAAGAATGCACCGAAGGACAATGCACCACAGGACGCGAACGCCACGTGAGCCTCCAGGCAACCAATCCGGTGTCTGACACGCTTCTGCTCCAGGCGCGCGCGGGTGACCGGCTGGCATTTGCCGAACTGGTGCGCCAGCACCAGGGCTCGGTGTTCAGCATCGGCCTGCGCATGCTGAACCGCCGCGACCAGGCCGAAGACCTTGCCCAAGACGTGTTCCTGCAGCTGTTCCGCAAGCTCGACTCCATCGAATCGTTCGATCACCTGGGGTTCTGGCTGCGGCGCGTGGCGGCCAACCTCGCGATCGACTGGCTGCGGCGCCTGCCTTACAGCGCCACGCAGCCGCTCGAGCCGGGCGTGGACGTCGCGGTCGAAGATCCGGACAGCGATCCGCTCATGAGCCGCGAGCTCGCACGATTGTTAGGCGAGCTTCCGCCGCATCCGCGGGCCGTCATGCTGCTGCGCTACCAGGAAGATCGCGACGTCACGGAGATCGCCGCGGCGCTCGACATGCCGGTGAACACCGTGAAGAGCCACATCAAGCGTTCGTTGACGGCGTTACGTGGACGAATGATCGGCGCGAAGCTGATCGACTGCGAGGAAATGCAATGAAATCCCGAAATTCCCACGAACACTTCGAAGACGAGCTGCGCCGGCGGCTGCGGCCGGTCGACGCACCGGATGGTTTCACCGAACGCCTCATGCGTGCGCTGCCCGCGGACGCGAAGCCGGCGCCGGTCATCGCGAGCATCGCTCCGACCCGCGCGCCATCGCGCATGCGGCAGTTCGGCATGCCGGCGGCGCTCGCCGCGTCGTTGCTGGTGGCCGTGCTGCTCGGGCAACACGTCGCCGTGCAGCACCAGCAGCTCGCCGAACAACAGGGCCGTGCAGCCAGCCTCGAGCTCATGCAGGCGCTTCGCCTGACCAGCCAGAAACTCGACATCGCCTATCAAGCCGTGCAAAGCCCGCCACCCGCGGCCGCCGAGGAGAATCGATCATGAACGCCCGCGTTGTCTTGACGCTGACCGCCCTGCTGGTTGCAGGTCCGGTATTCGCGCAGTCGAAGGGTCAGATCAGGATTCCGGAGTTCGCCGCGCTCGCCGACAAGGCCAGCGAATCGGTGAACGTCTCACTCGACGCCAGTCTGCTTGGAATGGGCTGCCGCTTTCTGAACGCCGAGGATCCCGAACAGGCCGCCGCGAAAAAACTCTGCACCGGGCTTACCGGCATCTATGTGCGCCACTATGAATTCGACAAGGACTTCGCCTACCCGAAAGTCGACATCGAGGGCATGCGCCAGCAGTTGAGCGGCCCAGGCTGGAGCCGGATCGTCGAAGCCCGTAGCAAGAAGGAAAACACCAACGTGGACGTGTTCGTGCTCATCGATGGCGGCAAGGCGAAGGGCTTGTCGATCATCGCCAGCGAGCCGCGCGAGTTCACCATCGTGAATATCGTCGGCAGCATCGAGCTCGAGCAGCTGCACGATCTCGAGGGCAAGTTCAGCATACCGAACCTGGAGATTGAAACGGGCCAGAAGCCCAAGCCTGCGAAGCCGTAGTCAGAATCTGTAGCGCAGGAACACGGCCACCGCCGCCGGCAGCGCGAAGATCAACAGGAAGATCGGCAGCTCTTCCATGAACGAATAGCCGGCGCGCGCCACGCCCACGTACAAGTTCAGCGCCGCGGCGATGAACCACAGTCCGATGAACACCAGCGCGGCGAGTTTGAGCTTTTCCGCGCCGCCCGCGAGCCAGCCGGCGCCGAGGCACAGCCCTAACATCGCGAACCCGATTCCGATGCTGATGAGTGTACGCATACGATGCTCCTAGACTTCGGCAGCCCTGTTCAACAGGCCACCGTAGACGCCGAGCGCAAACATGAAGACCGTTGCAGCGTCGGCGAATAGCTCGAGAAGATACAGTGCCACGGGCAGATTCGCCGGCGGCACGAAGCGGCGCAATGCGATGACCACGAGTTGAATTCCCGCCGCCGCCAGAAAGCTCCAGGTCAGGGATGCCGCGGGTTGTTTGAATGCCCACGAATAGCCACCGATCAGCACCGCGATGAATATTCCACGCGCTGTATTGCTCAGGCGCATCTCGTGCGGCAGATGGTCCATTCAGAGTGTCTTCCAGGCGGAGAGGACGATCAGGCGCGCGAGCCACGCACGAAATTTCTCCGGCGTTACGAAGAAGCGCGGTTTCACGCCGGGCAGCTGTCCTTGAACGAGAACCGCGCGCCGGCCTTTTCCGCATCGGGTGCGGAGTACGCCTCGCCGAAGGTGAATGCCTCCGGCGACGGCCCGTGCTGGCGCAGATGCTCGAGCCTGGCCACGGCTTCCGCCAGCGTCGGCTCATGACCTTGCGGCACCCACCACAGCGCCATGTGCATGCTGCCCAGGCGCGCGAACCACTCCCGCTTGCGTCGCATGATTTCGACGTGCGCGGATTTGTAGACGTAGTCGCTCAGGCTTTTCACGTCGCGCCACGTCGACATGTTGACGATGACGTTCTCGCCGAGCGGCCGCAGCGACGTGGCGTCGTTGCCGTCACCGGTCAGGCGCCAGACGAAGCCCGGAGAATCATCGGCCAACGCGTTGATGCGATCGAGATTGTCGACGAAGTCTTTCAGTTCGGGCGAGTCGAGCGGCGCCTTGAGCGCGGCGACATTGAGCTGCGCCAATTGGTATTTCGACATGGAACCTCCCTTGGTTTGCCGACCCCTATGAGGCCGCGGCGCGAGTACTCAAGTTCAACCAGCCACGAACCGCATGAAGAAATAGGCGAAAACGGTAATCACGGCGACCACCGCGATCTGGGTCGTCACCACCACCACCACGGCCTTGCCTATCGTCCACGCGAGCCTGCCACGATAGAACTGATACGCCGCAAAGGCGAAATACGAAGCCCACAGCAGGTAGTAGATGCCGACGAGGCGCGGGTTGGCCGTGGTCGCCCCAGACCACATCAGCAGCGGCACTTCGACCAGGCCCAGGAACAATGCGCGAAAGCCCGAGGTGTACGCCGCCAGGATCAGGTGTTCGGCGTAATGCAGATGCGCGCGAAAGAATAGCCCCCAGCAGAACAACGCCAGGATGGGCATCTGGATCAGGATCACGAGATTGACGTGCCGCTGCAGAAAGTTCGACACCGGATTGTCGCCCGCGGGCGCGAACCAGTTCACGCCGGTCATCACGATGATGAAGCTGGCGAGACCGACAGAAATGATGAGAAACCCGAACGGGCCGAAGTGTTTCTTGCGCTTGCCTTCGACGTACTCGCGCGCCACGAGCCCGGGACGCAGCACCAGCGCTTTCAACAGCGCGAAGATGCTGTGATCGGCGTGTGTGATGGCATGAACGAGATCGTGGCCGATGTCGCGCATCGTGAGCCGCGTCGCGACGACGCGCTGGCCGCAGGCGCCGCAGAATCGTTGCGCCGGTTCCATGGACGCCTCGCAGTTGCGACACGGACCTGCAGTGACAGCTAGAGACCCGCCGGACATCACAAGCCTCGTGCAATCACTTCTTTCATGATCTCGTTGGTACCGCCGTAGATGCGCTGCACGCGCGAATCCGCGAACAGCCGGCACACCAGGTATTCATTCATGTACCCGTAGCCACCATGCAGCTGCACGCACTCGTCGAGCACCTGCTGCTGCATGTCGCTGCACCACCACTTGGCCATCGATGCTGTTTCGGTGTCCAACTTGCCCGCCACCAGGTCCACGACGCAACGATCGGAGAACACGCGAGCAATGCGCGCGATGCTGGCCATCTCGGCGATCTTGAACCGGGTGTTCTGATAGCTCCACACCGGCTGGCCGAAGGTCTTGCGCTCGCGTACGTATTTCAGAGTTTCTTCGATGCCGCCTTCCATGGCGCCCACCGCGCCGACGGCAATGACGGTGCGTTCGTAGGGCAGATCGTGCATGAGCTGGTGCATGCCCTCGCCTTCGACGCCGCCTAACAGGTTCGCCACCGGAACCTGCACGCCCTCGAAGAACAGCTCCGAGGTGTCCTGGCCGTGCAGGCCCATCTTGTCGAGCACACGACCGACGCGATACCCGGGGAGGTCCCTGGTCTCGACCATGAGAATCGACAGGCCCTTGCTGCGTTCGGCATCGGTGCGCACCACCAGCATCAGCAGGCCTGCGAGAAAGCCATTGGTGATGAAAGTCTTGCCGCCATCGACGACGTAAGTGTCGCCCTGTTTCGTCGCGCGCGTGCGAATGCCCTTGAGATCCGAGCCTGTCCCAGGTTCGGTCATGCAGATGGCGCCGATGAGCTCCCCAGACGCCATGCGCGGCAGGAAGCGCTGTTTCTGCTCGGGCGTGCCGTGATTCAGCACGTAGTGCGCGCACATGCTGTGCACGCCCTGGCCGAAGGCGCCGATGCCGCGGCGCGCGAGCTCGGTGTACATCACGGCTTCGTGGCGGAAGTCGCCGCCGCCGCCGCCGTACTCCGCCGGCACGTCTAACAACAGCAGGCCGGTGTCACCGGCCTTGCGCCAGGTTTCGCGATCGACGTGGTGCTGCTCGCGCCAGCGCGCGTCGCGCGGGACCATCTCGGTTTCGATGAAACGGACCACGGTGTCGCGAAACACCTCGAGGTCGTCGTCCATCCACGGAATGACGTAAGGGTTCATGACGACAGAGTGCCGTGTTGCCTGCCGGCTTTCCAGCATGAGAACTGCGCGACGGAGGTGCAACCCATGGCCTGCGCGAAACGCTCGTTGTCGAAGCCAGGCAGTTGCTGCAATCGGGCGACCGCTTGCGAAACGCCGGTGGCGCCGTTGGGAAACCGAGTCGCGACGTGTTCAGGCTTGACCAGAAACACCCACCAGACATCGGCACCCCACGGACCACTGTCGTCGGTTTCGACTCGAACTTCGTCGAGGTCATCGAAGCGGACTCGTTCGGTCTGCCCGTCGGGAAGTTTCACCTCGATCGATTCTTCGGTGATGTTCACCACGTACAGGCATTCCGGATACAAACCATGACCTTCGGGGCACTGTCGGCCGGGGTCCGCCGGCTTCCAGAAGTGCAGTAGTACGGCCGGCGTGAGCAGAAATCCCAGCGCCACGCCGAGCAAGCCTGCAAGGTCTCCGTTTCCCGTGGTGCGATTGACGATGGCAACGACCAGCGCGAACGCGAGCATGCTCGCGAGCACGACGCCGAGTATCCGCACCAGGCCCGGCATTGCTAGGGACAGGTCACTGCTGCCGCGCGCGCGAACGTGTACCGCCCCGCGCGCTTGGCCGTGAACTTGCGCGACGCCGCGACACCCTCGGTCTTCACGCTCGCGTCGAACCCCCGCTCGAACATGCTCGATCGCACGGCGATGGGCCCGGCATGGCCGGTGGTGAGTGTCAGCTTCGTGGGCCCGCAGGTATCCCATTCGATGTCGACCGTTACGTCGCCGCGCGCGCGGATGCCACTGACGCTGCCCTTCGCCCAGGCCTTGGGCAATGCCGGGAGAATGTTCAACTCGCCGTTCTGGCTCTGCAGCAGCATCTCGATCATGCCGGCGGTGGCGCCGAAGTTGCCGTCGATCTGGAACGGCGGGTGCGTGTCCCAGAGATTGGGCAGCGTGCTGTCGTGGAGCAGGCCCGCCAACAACTTGTGCGCGCGGTCGCCGTCGCGCAGGCGCGCCCAGAAGTTGATCTTCCACGCCCGGCTCCAGCCGGTGCTGGCGTCGCCACGTGCATCGAGCGTGGTGCGTGCCGCGGCGGCGAGCTCGGGATTCCTCACCGGGTCGATTGCGCGGCCGGGATGCAGGGCGAACAGATGCGACACATGACGGTGGTCTTCCTTCATGTCATCGATGTCCGCCTTCCACTCCTGGAGCTGACCGGACTTGCCGATACGCAGGCCCGGATCGAGCAAGGCGCGCGCGTCATCGACGCGTTTCGCAAAAACCTTGTCGCCCACCACCCGTGCCGCCTCGGAAGCATTGGCGAACAGATCGGCGACGATCTGCTGGGACATGGACGCTCCGGCGGTGAACGGGCCGTGCTCGGGTGAATAACTTGGACTCACGGTGAGCTTGCCGTCGCGCGGATCGGCCACCAGCGCATCGAGCCAGAATTCCGCGGCGCCCTTCATGATCGGCCAGGCGCGCTTCCTGAGAAACTCCGCGTCCTGGTTGAATAGATAGTGCTCGTAGAAATGTTGCGCGAGCCAGGCGGACGCTTCCGGCTGCCAGAACGCCGTGGGCCAGTCGATGGGTCCGACATAGCCCCAGGCATTGGTGTTGAGGAACATGGTCCAGCCGTTGGCGCCGAAGTATCGCTGCGCCGCGAGTTTTCCGGGAGTCACGAGACTGTCGACGAAATCGAACAGCGGTGGCGTGGTCTCGGTGAGATTCGCCGCTTCCGCCGGCCAGTAGTTCATCTGCAGATTGATGTTGACGTGATAGTCGGCATTCCACGGCGGCGTGGCCTTGTCGTTCCATACGCCCTGGAGATTGGCGGGTAGCGAGCCTTCACGCGAGGATGCGATGAGCAGGTAGCGGCCGTATTGGAAGTAGAGCTGTTCGAGCTGGCGGTCGGCGGGCGCGTTACCGCTGCCATACTGCGCCCGCAGCTCATCGGTGGGCAGCTTCGATGTGCCCGGCTCGAGCGTCAGCGCCACACGGCGGGAGAGCTCCTGGTGATCGTGTGTATGGCGCGCGAGCAACTGGGAAAAGCGATCCTTGCTCGCCGCGGCCGTGTCCCTGGCGACCGCCGCCACCGGGTCCGCGCCGGCGTCGCGGTAGTCCGGGTAACGCATGCGGTAGTTAGTGCGCGCCGCCAGCACGAAGGTGACCTCGCATTCGCTCTCGATGCGCAGACCGTCGCCATCGGCGGTGACGCTGCCGCACTGTGGAATGACGCGCAGCTCGGCGGCGTACTGGAGGCCGTTCGATTTAAGCGCACCGGAGACGATGATGCGCGTGCCTTCCACGCGCACCTGCGCGCTGCGATTGTCGGGCACGGCGAATTTCACGCGCAGCTTCTGCACGCTGGTGCCGTACCAGCGCGCGACCAGCACCTGGTCGGGATAGGAGACGAAATATTCGCGCCGGTATCCGGCGCCGCCCTGCTTGAAACTCACGCGTGCGGTGGCGGTGTCGAGGTCGAGCTCGCGTCGATAAGCAGACACCGGCGTGCCATCGGTCTCGCGCTCGATGAGGAGATCGCCGAAGCTCTGGTAATCGCCGTAGTTGTGCATCTTGCGGCCGAGCTGTTTGGCCACGTCTTCCGGCTTGAGCTGCGCGCCGTCGAGCAGTTGTTTGCCGACGGTACGCATGAGCGCCGCCTGGGAATCGGCCGGGAGGCCGAAGTCATAGCCACCTTCGGAACCGGGGCCGCCCGTCCACAGCGATTTCTCGGAGATCTGCAGGCGCTCGGAGTCCACGCCGCCGAACACCATGGCGCCGATGCGGCCGTTGCCGATCGGCAGTGCTTCTTTTTCCCAGTCGGTGGCCGGCTGTTCGTACCAGAGGACAGCGCTGCCGTCCGCGTGGGCAAACGACGCCAGCGCCAGCAGACCGGCGGCAGCAGTTAGACGGGAAAAGGGGACATTCCTATTTTTCACTGCGAGACCCCCGGTTGACGCGCTCGGAGTCTACAGAAAAACAGGAATGTCCCCTTTTCTAGGCGTTGACGGCCTTCAAGACGCGCTGCGGCTGCGCGATGCCGTAGCCCTGCGCGTAGTCGACGCCCAACGAGGTGAGCATCTGGATGATCTCGGCGTTCTCGGCGAACTCGGCAATGGTCTTTTTACCGGTGAGATGGCCGATTTCATTGATGGAACGCACCATCTCGCGGTCTATGGGGTCGTGCAGGATTTCGCGCACGAAGCTGCCGTCGATCTTGAGGAAGTCGACCGGGAAGTGCTTGAGGTAACCGAACGAGGACAGGCCGGTGCCGAAGTCGTCGAGCGCGAAGCGGCAGCCGAGCTCCTTCAGCGCCTGGATGAAGCGGTTCGCCTGCGAGAAGCTCGCGACCGCGGCGGTCTCGGTGATCTCGAAGCAGATCTTCGCGGCGTCGATGCCGCTCTTGGAGAACTGCTCGATGACGAACGGCAGGAACTTGTCGTCGCCCAGGCTCTGTCCCGAAAGATTGATGGAGCACATGGCGAGCTTCTCGCGCTCGTCGGCTTCCGACACCAGCCAGCGCAGTGCGTTTTCGATGACCCAGCGGTCGATGGCCGGGGTCAGACCATAACGTTCGGCGGCGGCAATGAAGTTGTCAGGCGACACCATGCGACCGGATTCATCGCGCATACGCAGCAGCAGCTCGTAGTGCTGGCCGGGCTCGGGGCGCTGCAGCGGCAAGATCTGCATGCGATACAGCTCGAAGCGGCCTTCTTCCAGCGCCGCGTTGATGCGCGCGGCCCACTGCATTTCGCGCCGGCGGCGCATGAGCTCGATGTCGTTCTCGGCGAAGCTGTGCACGCGATTGCGGCCGCCTTCCTTGGCCGCGGCGCAGGCGCTGTCGGCGGCCGAAATGATCGATGCCACGTCTTCGTTGTCGGCGGCGATCGGCACCACGCCGACCGAAGCGCCGAGGCGGAACACGCGGTCTTCCCAGGTGAAGCGGAAATTTCTCACCGCCTCGCGCAACACCTCGGCTGTGCGCAGGGCCTCATCGAGCGAGCAGGCCTCGAGAAGAATTCCAAACTCATCACCACCGAGGCGGGCGAGCGTATCCCGCCAGCGCACCTTGCTCTTGAGCAGCGCGCCGACCTGGCCTAACAACACGTCGCCGGCGGAGTGGCCGCAGGTGTCGTTGATGATCTTGAACTGGTCGATGTCGAGATAGCACAGCGCGTACGAGCTCTCGCGCGCCTTGGCGCTCTTCAGCGCCCGCTCGACGCGGCTCTCGAACTCGCGGCGGTTCACGAGGCCAGTGAGCAGATCGTGCGACGCGTGATACGAGAGACGGCGATTCAGTTCGCGCGATTCGGTCACGTCGTGGAACACGAGTACGCCGCCGGCCACCGCGCCGGCGCCATCGCGAATCGGCGCCGCGGTGCTTTCGACATACAGCTCGTTGCCGTCGCGGCGAATCAGCAGCATCGGACGCACGCTCTTGATGGGCCGCGTGCGACGGATGGAAACACTCAGCGGGTTCTCGAGCGGCTCGCAGGTCTCTTCGTGGAAGGCGCGGTAGATTTCTTCGATGGGCCGGCCCATCGCGTCTTCGAGGCGCCAGCCGGTCAATTGTTCGGCCACGGGATTGATGTAGTCCACCGTGGAATTCGCATCGGTCGTGATGACACCGTCACCGATCGATTGCAAAGTGATCTGCGCGCTTTCCTTCTCGCGGAACAGCGCTTCTTCGTAGAGCTTGCGTTCGGTGATGTCGAGCTCGACACCGACCAGTCGGAGCAACCGACCGTGTTCATCCACACGCGCCTTGGCGCGGCTCACCACCCAGCGCCAGTCGCCGTTGCGGTGCTTCATGCGATGCACGCTTTCGAACAGCGGCGACTTGCCGGCGACGTGATCGCGAATTGCCGATTGCACGCGCGACATGTCTTCCGGGTGCACGAGGCTGCGCCAGTCGGGCGAGTCGAGCTGCGCGTCCACCGGGTAGCCGAGCATCTGTTTCCAGCGCGGCGAGAAGTGAACTTCGTTGCTCTCGATGTCGAAATCCCACAGGCCGTCGTTGGCCGCGCCCTGCGCGAGCTCGAGGCGTTCTTC
>DASYKM010000075.1:0-7262 GCA_035995425.1 Steroidobacteraceae bacterium | reverse complement strand
TGTCGGGACTGCAACGGTTCAAGGGAAGGCGGCGCTGCGCGCGTATTGGAACGAAGCTCTCGCGCGCATCGGTTCACTGCACTTCACCGTCGACCGGGTAATCTGGGACGCCGCCGCGAACGAGATCGCAATCATCTACGTTGCCAACATGGACGGACGGGACAAGCGAGTCTCGGAGAATTTCACCTTCGGGCCGGACGGTCTGGCGGTGAGCGCGGAAGTATTTCACGGCGTGGGTGCATGGTGACTGAGTCGAATGTTCTTCAAACTCCGAACCTGCGGCTGATTCCGCAGACGCACGCGGATGTGACGGCGATGATCGACGCGATGAGCCCCGCCGAAAAGGCGCAGCTCTCGGCCGACTGGCTGGCGCGCTATCACGCATCGACTGCCCCCGATCCTTGGGTGCATGGCTTCCAGATCGTGCATCGTGACAGCGGAGCCGTCGTCGGCAATTGCCTGTTCAAGGCGCCGCCGGTGGATGGCGTCGTTGAAATCGCCTATGGACTGCATCCCGAACACTGGGGCAAGGGCTACGCGACCGAGGCCGCAAAGGCGCTGGTCGACTTCGCTTTCGCCAGCGGCCAGGTGAGGGTTGTCAGAGCCCACACGCTGCCGCAGCCCAATGCCTCGACGCGCGTGCTGACGAAGAGCGGTTTTCTCCGGGTCGGCGAGGTCATCGATCCGGAAGACGGCCTGGTGTGGCGATTCGAAAGGGAACGGCGCGCATGAACCCGGACCGGGTTCTCGACCTCAAAGCTTTCGTCCCCGCCAGGGATCTCGATCTTTCCAGGCGCTTCTATCTTGACCTCGGCTTCAAAGAGCTCTGGGGCAACGATCAGGCCGCCGAGCTCGAGATTGGCGGCTACAGGTTCCTGCTGCAAAGTTTCTATGTGAAGGAACACGCCGAAAATTTCATGATGCATCTCATGGTGGAGGACGCCGACGCGTGGTGGCGACACATCGAGAGCACGGGTCTGAAGGACAAATACAATTTGTACATGGCCAAGCCACCGGCGCTGCAACCGTGGGGCCTGCGTGTGCTTTACCTTACCGATCCCACCGGCGTGCTCTGGCACATCGCCGACAAACCGAAATAGAAGACTACCCTGGATAAATCGTCATGAAACAAAATCGCCTGTTACTTGGTGCCCTGGTCGGCGCCTTCGCGTTCTGTTCCGCGTCCGCGAAGGAACCGGCAACGGTGCAGTTCCTGAACTCCGGCAAGGTCGTCGCGACCAACCTTCCTTTTTCGGAAGCCGTGCGCGTCGACAACACGCTCTATCTATCCGGGCAGCTGGGTGTCGTGCCCGGTACTCGCAACCTCGTGCCCGGCGGAATCAAGGAGCAGACCCGCCAGGTCATGAGCAACATCAAGACCACGCTCGAGGCGCACGGCTATACGCTGCGCGACCTGGTGAAGTGCACGGTGATGCTCAGCGACATCGCCAACTGGGGCGACTTCAACGAGGTCTACAAGACCTTCTTCGACGGCCGCTACCCGGCGCGCAGCGCATTGGGTGCGAACGGCCTCGCGCTCGGCGGACTGGTGGAAGTGGAGTGCATTGCGGTGCTCGGCGCGGCCGGCAAGTAGGTCTCCGCATGTATTCGAAGAAACTCTATGCAGGCTGGGCCGACATGGATTTCAACGCGCACATGAAGAACACGGCCTACCTCGACAAGGCCGCCGACGTGCGGCAGATGTTCCTCATCGAGCACGGCTTCCCGGTCGACGAGTTCCTGCGGCTGCGGATCGGCCCGGTGGTCATGAAGGATGAAGTCGAATACTTCAAGGAAGTCGGGCTGCAGCAGGAAATCACCGTGACCTACGCACTCGCCGGGCACGCGCCCGACGGCAGCCGCTTTCTGCTTCGCCACGAAATCTTCCGCCCGGATGGAAAACTGAGCGCACGCGTGACGAGCGCCGGAGGCTGGCTCGACCTGACCGAACGCAAGCTCGTGGCACCGCCGCCGGCGTTGCTCGCCGCGATGATGCTGCTCGAGAAGACCAGCGACTTTACGATCATGCCGTCGAGCATCAAGGCGCGCGCCAAAGAATGAACGCAGACTTTCCGGTGCTGGTCGTCCTGGCCGTGGCCGGTTGTATCGTCGGCAGTCTGTGCTCGACACAGGTCACGCGATGGCTCGCGTTGGTTTTCGTTACCAGCCAGAAGATTGGCGGAGATTTTCTCGGCGCACCGAAGCGACGCCTGTTGTGGGCGCTGCCGTTTGTGGCCGTCCTGCATCCCGGATTCTGGCTGTTGATCGCGGTTCCGATAGTCACCGTTCGAGCGGTGCAGTCTCCATCGGAAAGACTGACATGGTTCCTGGCTGGCTTTTATTTCTTCATCGCCTTGATGGCACTCGCCATGATAGCGACGTTCAAGAGAGCCAGGCGCAGGAAGGCATGAAACTCAAACTAGTCGCGGCCGGGCATTGGCTGCTATTCGCACTTTTGATATGCGGCGTCGCAGCTCCACTATTGTGGATTGGGGGACGAGAGACAGTCATTGAGATAAGTCCGTCCGGGCTTTTCTTGATTGTCTCGACGTCGATAGTCTCAGGCCTTTCAGCGATCGCTTGGCTGTTTCAAACCTCGAGGTCCGGATCTGTAGAGTCAACTCTGGTCCTGCTGAGAAAACTTCGCCCGGGCGCATGGTGGCTTCGGATTCTCGGGATAGCGGGGGTAATTGCGGCTCTCGTGGCTATTCTTGCCTGGATGTGGGTTCAGGTGTTGATACGGATTTCGCCTGGAGTATTGACGTTTGCCAATGGGGAGGTGGATGGGTTTATTCGTACTGGAATCGAGGATGTATCTTGTCAGTATCTTGTAGATGTAAAGATGAGTCAGGATCGCAAGCTGAGTATTTGCGCGGAGTTCGGCCTTGTCGTTCGTACGATTCCCCGGGAGCTGAGGAGCTTGGAGAAGGGAGATGCTGTGCGAATTGCCATTCGCAGTACGGCCCTTGGGAAGGCCGTGGCGATTGTTGGCCGGCAAGCAAGCTAATGGTTGAGCGCGCTCTCCCTGCCCATTGCTGATGCGCGGCCTGCAACCCTCTGCACCGGGCTGAAGCAGGCGCGCGCGACCGGAGCCCCGGTTGGCAAGTTTGGTCTTTGTTCGCCGATGGCATAGCGGTTGCTTAGCTAGTGCATCGCTCAAGCGCACGAGGGCCGGATCGAAATGTCAAAACGAGTTGTCGTGGTGGGGCACGGCATGGTCGGCCAGCGTTTCCTGGAGACGTTGACCAAGGACGGCCCAGCCGAGTTTGCGATCACCATGCTCGCGGAAGAGCCACGACTGGCCTACGACCGCGTCAATCTCACCAAGTTTTTCTCGGGCTCGAGCGCCGAAGATCTCACGCTGACGACGCGCGAGTTCTTCGACAAGAACGGCATCGAGCTGTACTCAGGCGATCCGGTGCTTGCGATCCATCGAGCTGATAAGCGCGTCACCACGAAGAGCGGCGCCGAATACGAATACGACGTCCTGATTCTCGCCACGGGCTCGAACCCCTTCGTGCCGTCGATTCCCGGGCGCGACCGCCCCGGTGTCTTCGTGTATCGAACCATCGACGATCTCGAAGCCATCAGCGAGGCGGGCAAGAATTCCACACGTGGCGTGGTCATCGGCGGCGGCCTGTTGGGTCTCGAAGCCGCCAAGGCGCTCAAGGATCTCGGGTTGGTCACCAACGTGGTGGAGTTCGCTCCCCGGCTCATGGCCGTGCAGGTGGACGAGGGCGGTGGCGGGCTGCTGCGTTCGCGCATCGAAGCGTTGGGTGTCACGGTTCACACCGGCAAGAACACCACGCGCATCGACGATGGCGAGTCCGCGCGCCACCGCATGCATTTCGCCGATGGCGGATCGCTCGAAACCGACGTGGTCGTGATCTCCGCCGGCATCCGGCCGCGTGACGAACTGGCGCGAGCCTGCGGCCTCGACGTGGCGCCACGCGGCGGCATCGCGATCGATGGCGCGTGCCGCACCTCCGATGAATCCATCTACGCCATCGGTGAGTGCGCGGCGTTTGAAGGCCGCGTGTTCGGCTTGGTGGCGCCGGGCTACCAGATGGCGCGCATCGCCGCGGCGTCGGTGCTCGGCACCGAGGGCGAAGCGTTTGCCGGCGCCGACATGAGCACCAAATTGAAACTGCTTGGCGTCGAAGTCGGATCGATCGGTGACGCGCACGCAACCACGCCCGGAGCGCGCGTGTACTCGTTCTTCGATCAACGCAAAGAGGTCTACAAGAAACTGGTGATCGATGCCGAGGGCAAGAAGCTCATCGGCGCGGTGCTGGTGGGCGACACGTCTGACTACTCGATGTGGCACCAGACCGTGGCGAACGCCCTGGCGTTACCGGAAAACCCCGAAACCATGCTGTTTCCGGCGGCTGCGGCCAGCGCGGGTGCACCCCCGACCAACGCGCTGGCCGCGCTGCCGCTTTCCGCTCAAGTTTGTTCGTGCAACAACGTGTCCAAGGGCGGCATCTGTTCGGCCATCGAAGCCGGCTGCACCACCGTCGGCGCGCTCAAGACGAAAACCAAGGCGGGCACCACCTGCGGCGGTTGCACGCCGCTGGTGACGCAGTTGTTGAATGCCGAGCTCAAGAAGCGCGGCGTGAGTGTCAGCACGTCGATGTGCGAGCACTTTCCGTATACGCGCCAGCAGTTGTTTCACCTGGTACGCATTGGCGAGCTCAGGACTTTCGAAGACGCACTGGCGCGGCACGGGCGCGGCCTGGGCTGCGACATTTGCAAACCGGCGATGGCGTCGATTCTCGCTTCGTGCTGGAACGAGTTCGTGCTCAAGCGCCGCCATGCGGCGCTGCAGGACACCAACGATTACTTCCTCGCCAACATGCAGAAGGACGGCACGTACTCCGTCGTCCCGCGCGTGCCGGGCGGGGAGATCACGCCTGACAAGCTCATCGTCATCGGCGAAGTGGCGAAGAAGTACGGGCTGTACACCAAGATCACCGGCGGCCAGCGCATCGACATGTTCGGCGCCCAGGTGCATCAGCTGCCGCTCATCTGGCGCGAGCTGATCGATGCGGGTTTTGAATCCGGGCACGCCTATGGCAAGGCGCTGCGCACGGTGAAGAGCTGCGTGGGCTCCACGTGGTGCCGCTACGGGGTGCAGGACAGTGTCGGTCTCGCGATCGATCTGGAAAATCGCTACAAGGGTCTGCGCGCGCCTCACAAGATCAAGTTCGCCGTGTCGGGCTGCACGCGCGAGTGCGCCGAAGCGCAGAGCAAGGACGTCGGCATCATCGCCACCGAGGGCGGCTGGAATCTCTATGTCTCCGGCAACGGCGGCATGAAGCCGCGCCACGGCGATCTGCTGGCGCGCGACCTCGACACCGCCACGCTGATCCGCTTCATCGACCGCTATCTCATGTTCTACATCCGCACGGCCGATCGGTTGCAGCGCACGTCCACCTGGCTCGAGAACGTGGAAGGCGGCATCGACTATGTGCGCAAGGTTGTTTGCGAGGACTCACTCGGCATCGGCGCCGAGCTCGAGACCGACATGGCGCGCGTCATCGCCAACTACGCCTGCGAGTGGAAGGTGGCCATCGAAGACCCGGCGACGCTCAAACGCTTCCGTCACTTCGTGAACTCGGAGGAAAACGACGGCAACGTCGTGTTCGTCGAGGAGCGCGGGCAGATCCGCCCGGCCAGCGCCGAGGAGCGCGTGGTTGCGCAAGCGCTCGCCAAAGCCGACGCCGAGGTGGCCGCGTGAGCAATGCGCGCTGGCACGACGTGTGCGTGCTCGAGGACCTCGTCGAAGGCGTCGGCGTGGCGGCGCTCATCGGCGGGCGGCAGCTCGCGCTGTTCCGGGTGCATGGCAGCGTCTATGCGCTCGACAACTTCGATCCCTCGAGCCGCGCCAACGTGCTCTCGCGCGGCCTTACCGGCAACCTGCAGGGCGAGCGGGTGGTCGCCTCGCCTATCTACAAGAACCACTTCGCGCTCGCCAGCGGGCGCTGCATCGAAGATGCCACCTTCAACGTGACCGCCTACACTACGCGGGTTACCGACGGGCGCGTGTTCGTCGAATCACCGGAACGGCTGCGGCGCACGCGGCTGGTGGTGGCCGGCAACGGCATGGCCGGCATGCGCACCGTGGAAGAGCTGCTCAAGCTCGGAATCGCCGACCGTTTCTCGATCACGGTGTTTGGCGCCGAACCGCGCGGCAACTACAACCGCATCCTGCTGTCGCCGGTGTTGTCGGGCGAGCAGCAGGCCGACGACATCATGCTGCACCGGCCGAACTGGTACACACGCCGCGGCATCACGCTGCATTCCGGCGATCCGATCGTCGCGATCGATCGCAAGCAGCGAACGGTGCGTTCAAGGAGCGGACTCGTCGCGTCCTACGACCGGCTGCTCATCGCCACCGGTTCCGATCCCATCGTCTTGCCGCTGCCCGGCAAGACTCTGAGCGGTGTGGTGACGTTTCGCGACCTGGATGACGTCAACCGCATGCTCGAACGCTCGGGAGCGGGGCGCCGCGCGGTAGTCATCGGCGGTGGGTTGTTAGGCCTGGAAGCCGCGCACGGTCTCTCCCTGCGCGGCATGCACGTGACCGTGGTGCACCTGCTCGACACGCTCATGGAGCGACAGCTCGATGCGCCGGCGGGAGCGTTGCTCAAGGCGGCGCTCGAAAGGCGTGGCATGGAATTCCGCATGCGCGCCAAAACCCAGGAGATTCTCGGCACCGAGCGCGTCACCGGGGTGCGATTCGACAACGGCGACGAAGTGGCCGCGGACCTCGTGGTCATGGCCGTGGGCGTGCGGCCGAACATCGATCTGGCGAAGGCGGCCTATCTGGCCTGCGACCGGGGCATACTCGTCGACGACACGCTGCAAACGTATGACCCGGCTATCTACGCGGTCGGCGAGTGCGTGCAGCACCGCCGCCAGACCTTCGGCCTGGTGGCGCCGCTGTGGGAGCAGGCACGCATCTGCGCGCAGCACATCGCCGAGATCGGCGTGTCGCGTTTCTCCGGCGCCATCAACGCCACCCAGCTCAAGGTGTCCGGCATCGAAGTGTTCTCCGCCGGCGATTTCTCCGAACAGCCCAACCGCGAGTCGCTGGTGCTCTCGGACAAGCGCCGCGGTGTCTACAAGCGCGTGATCATCGAGGGCAACAGGATCTGCGGCGCGGTGTTGTTTGGCGACGTGTCGGAAGCGGCCCGCCTGCGCGACCTGATCGCCGACCAGACCGACATCGGGCCGATTCGCGACCAGCTGCTGTTCGA
>DASYKM010000074.1:0-2225 GCA_035995425.1 Steroidobacteraceae bacterium | reverse complement strand
CTCCGAGTCACCATGGTGATGGTTGGCGGAAACGCTGCCCGGCGCGGCCAATGTCTCTCCCATCCACAACTTCTCGCTGCCCACGGTGGCTCCGCTCAGCGCGGCGAACCGTTGCATGCCTTCGGTCTGAGCAGTGCTCGCATCGAGCTCGGATGACTTTATGTGGCGCACACGATTGCGGGGCGCGCCCTTCACGGCATCGGGGGAGAAGTCGGGATGAAATCCGTCGGGGTCAGCCATGCACTCCACCGTAAACTCGTGCTCCGACCGCACGCTGCCTGGTCGTCAACGAACTCAGTTGGTTCCCTAGCCCGTCCCGCCATCGCGAACAGCCGCTACATCATCGATCGCGCGCAGTTGACTGCGTGAATTGATGCCCAATTTGGCAAATGCCTTGCGCAGGTGGGCCTTGACGGTATGTGGCGACAGACGAAGCTGTGTGGCCGCCTCGCGATTGGTGGCACCCTCGGCGATGGCATTGACCACTCGTAGTTCTGCCTCGGTCAAGCTGTCCCAGCCCGACTCACTACGGGCTCGTACGACGATTCGTCGTTCAACGCCCAGTTTCCGCAGCACACGACCTGCCCGCCGGGCGTCGGCGACCGCTTCGCATCTCGTGAAGGTATCGAAAGCGGCATTGAGTTGCTCGATCGCCTCCGGATGACGCCCGACCCGTGCGAGTTCACCGCCGGCATCTTCGGCGGCGCCGGCATATAGGAGCGGGCGCCATTTACGCAACGCGTTGGCTGCTTGCACGAGTGCATCGGGATCTCGTTCGAGAATCCCGCGGCTGTGCATGGCGATCGCGCCAAACAGTGGTGTCCCGGGGCGTTCGCGTTCGAGGACTTCGATACCCTGTAGTACGCGTGCCCGCAGGCCGGCGTCGCCAGCCGCTGAAGCCACTCTCGACATCAAGATCAGCTGATCGAAGACGTTCAGCCACAGCGGCGTTATGACCCGCGTACTTTGAAAACCGAACCAGCGCACCGCTTCGTCGACGTCGCCGCGGTGCCACGAGGCAAGCGCGATCAGGTAAGCGGCGCCGCACGACACCAACGGCGAAGTGCTCGAGGTCAGTGTATGAGCTTCAACCAGCAACTGCTGCAGTAGCTTTCGGTCGTCCAATCGTACGGCCACCTCCGAGAGGACGAGCATGCGCATCATGTTGTTCTCAGTGATGTTTCCCCACTCGCGGCTGGGCAGCGCGTCAATGGAAGCACGCGCCGCCGCCAGCTGGCCGGCGGCCACATGAAGCGTGCCGTCCAGGATTACCCACGGCGGAAGCGCCATAGCGTACCGATCGCGGCGGGCACGCTCGACGCACGCGGAGACCTCTGCGCGAGCCTCCTCCAGACAGCCCAGGGTAACGATGAGGCGTACCCGATGCACGGCCGCGATTATGTGACCCAAAGTCGGCTCGCCAGTGTGTGTCAGCGCATCGATCTCATCCACGCGCCGGGTGGCCCGCAATGCATACCCCTCCTGGAGGTCGTCCATGCCGAGGGCACTCGCACTGACGATCCTGGCTTCCAGATCACCGCTCGCGGTCGCTGCGGCGAGGGCTTGGCTGGCCGTCGAGGCGTTCACGTGCATGCCGTTGACCGTCTCGAAATAAGCCAACCACGCCATGTGGCGTGCCCGGGTGACGTCATTGACCGTTTTCAGTTCCAGGGCTCGGCGATTCTCGGCAATGCGTTGCTCTGGCGCCTCGTTACCCGAGGCGACGCGCAGGCGAATCTCCGCTTCGCCTTCTTGCGATGGGGACGTCGACAGTGTGGTGTCGGCTAGCTCGTGAGCTTCCGCATAGCGGTGCGCTCGGTTCAACATCAATACCGTTTCGGCCACCAGTGACTCTCGCACGGCATCGTCAGGTGACAAGAGCTCGACAGCGCGTTTGCTCAGGTCGGCGGCGGTGCTGGGATCGCTTCGCCCAGCAGAACGTGCGGCCTGCCGCAGCACTGCGATGGCGGTCTGGTCGCCTGGTTCGGCGCTGCGTGCCAACTGAGTGGCGACCAATTCCGGTGCTGCTCCCATGTCCAGCATGGCGGCCGCGGATTGCCGCTCCATGGCTTTGCACAATGACCTCGGCATCGACGCACGTGTTGCATTCCGCAGCAGGTCGTGTCGAAACGTCAGTTGATCGCCTTCTTCGGTCAGCAAGTCTGCGCGCACCGCCTCCTGTACTCCGGACATCAGGGCGGCCGGCGGGCGCTCCAGAACCGCAG
>DASYKM010000073.1:0-15371 GCA_035995425.1 Steroidobacteraceae bacterium | reverse complement strand
CGCCGCCGGTACCGGTGAGGCCAATCACCGGCGCGCGCTGCGCGCTGACAGTGGCGCTCAACTGGCGCCGAAGGTCGTCGGCGCCGCTGCCATCGCTATGGTCGTCCCTGTGGCCACCGCCCTCGAGCAAGGTGATGGCGTGCGCGATCGCACCGTGATCGTTCACCGAAGGAATGCCCGGATTCGCATCCACCTGCGAGCGTCGCCCGACACGGGCGAACACGTCGTCGATCATGCCGGTGAGGCCAAGCCGCCGCCCGTCCTCGGGCGTGTAGATCTTCGCGACACCGTAGGCCTCGAGCTCGGCGATTTCGCCGGGCGAGATGGTGCCGCCGCCACCCACCACCACGCGAATGTGTGCGGCGCCGAGCTCGCGCAGCATGTCGATCATGTAGCGGAAGTATTCGTTGTGTCCGCCCTGATAGCTGCTGACGGCAATCGCGTCGGCGTCCTCGGCGATCGCCGCGCGCACGATGTCGGCGACGCTGCGATTGTGGCCGAGGTGCACGACCTCGGCACCGCCCGACTGCAGCAGTCGGCGAATCATGTTGATGGCTGCGTCATGGCCGTCGAACAGCGACGCGGCGCTGACGAACCGCAACGGCCTTCCGGGCTCTGGTGGCTTCATGTTACTGACTGGTAATATGTGTTACCGGAGAGTAACATAAAGACCGGTCACGAGAGCACGCCGATGCGCGCCGCACCCGCAAAACGCAAGGATTCCCCCGAACCCACCTCCCCCTGGGCGGCGCGCCGCCGCGTGCGCAACGGCCATGCGCTGAAGCGCGATGCGGTCATTCTTGCTGCGGCGCGGGCATTCCGTGAACGCGGCTACCACAACACCTCGCTCGACGACCTCGCCGCCAGCCTCAAGGTCACCAAACCCACTCTCTATTTATATGTGCCCGGCAAGGAGGCCATCCTGTTCGAGTGCTTCCGCGCGGGCATCGCCCCGATCCTCGCCACGCTCGACGACTGCGAAACCGGCGCGGGCCCGGCGCGCGACCGGTTGTTCGCCTTCATCCGCGGCTATGCCGCGGCGATCGTCGGCGACTTCGGCTGGTGCATGCTGCGTGCCGAAGATCAGCACCTGGGCGCTGGCATGAGCCGCCGCATCAAACTACTCAAGGCGGGCATCGACAAACGCATGCGCGCGCTCATCGAAGCCGGCGTCGCCGACGGCTCGATCCGCGCCTGCGACACGAAGATGACGGCCTTCGCGCTCGCCGGCGCGCTCAACTGGATGGGTCACTGGTATCGCGAAGACGCGAGCCTCAAGCCCGCGGAAATTGCCGATCGTTTCATCGATGTTTTCAACCGGGGCCTGCGCGGCCGCGACTGACGGAGAATTCTCATGGACAACCACGTAATCATCGCCGCCGCCATGCGCACGCCCATCGGCGCGTTCCAGGGCGTGCTGACGCCCGTGACCGCCCCGCAACTCGGCGCCGCCGCCATTCGTGGCGCGCTGGCCGCCGCGCAGATCGGCGGCGCTGACGTCCAGGAAGTCATCATGGGCTGCGTGCTGCCCGCGGGCCTGGGCCAGGCGCCCGCGCGCCAGGCCGCGCTCGGCGCCGGCATCCCGGCCGGCGTGCCCACCACCACCGTCAACAAGATGTGCGGCTCCGGCATGAAGGCCATCATGATGGCCGCGGACCAGATTCGCGCCGGCGACGTGGCCCTGGCGGTGGCGGGCGGCCTCGAGTCCATGAGCAACGCCCCCTATCTACTGCCGAAGGCGCGTGCCGGCATGCGCATGGGTCATGGCGAAGTGCTCGACCACATGTTCTACGACGGCCTGCAGAGCCCGTTCGACGGCCAGCTCATGGGAGTGTTCGCCGAGAACACCGCGCAGAAATACGCGTTCTCGCGCGCCGACCAGGACGCGTTCGCCACCGAGTCGACGCAGCGCGCATTGAAGGCGGTGAATTCGGGCGCTTTCGTGAGCGAGATCGCGCCGGTCACCGTCAAGGGCCGCAAGGGAGAAGTGGTGGTCGACAGGGACGAGACGCCTTTCACCGTGGACCTCGCGAAAATCGCCACGCTCAAACCCGCATTCCGCAAGGACGGTACGGTCACGGCCGCGTCGTCCTCATCCATCTCCGATGGCGGCGCAGCCGCCGTATTGATGTCGGCGAGCGAAGCACAACGCCGCGGCGTGAAGCCGCTGGCGCGCATCCTCGGCTACGCGAGCTTCGCGCATGAACCGGAGTGGTTCACCACGGCGCCCGCCGGTGCCATCAAGAAGCTGCTGGCGCAACTCGGCTGGAAACCGGCCGACGTACAGCTGTACGAGGTGAACGAAGCCTTTGCCGCGGTCACCATGGCAGCCATGCGCGATGTGGGCTTCGATCACGCGCGCACCAACGTCAATGGCGGCGCGTGCGCACTGGGTCATCCCATAGGCGCAACCGGCGCGCGCATCGTCGCGACTCTGGTGCACGCGTTGCGCGCGCGTGGCGGCGGTCGCGGCATCGCCTCGTTATGTATCGGCGGGGGCGAAGCAACCGCGATCGCGGTCGAAGTGCCCTGAAGGCGCACCTTCGATATGCTGTGCGCGCCTTGAACCTGCACAGGGAACCTCGATGAAATACGCAGACGCGCGCGCCGTGGTCACCGGCGGCGCTTCGGGACTCGGCAATGCCGTCGCGCGCCACATCGTGGCGGCGGGTGGCCGCGTCGCGTTGTTAGACGTGCAGGAAGGACCGGGCCAGGCGGCGGCGGCGGCGCTCGGCAAGAACGCCAGCTTTGCCAAGTGCGACGTCACCTCGGAGACCGAAGTCAACGCGGCGATGGAAAGCGCGCGTGCCGCCATGGGCGGAATCAATCTGCTGGTGAATTGCGCCGGCGTCATCGGCGCCGGCCGCGTGCTCGGCAAGAACGGCCCCATGGCCGGCGACTTTTTCACGCGGGTCGTGCACATCAATCTCATAGGGACATTCCTGTGCGACAAGGCGGCCGCGGCCGTCATGCAGAACAACACGCCCACCGACGATGGTGAGCGCGGCGTGATCATCCACACCTCCTCGGTCGCCGCCTTCGAAGGACAGATCGGGCAGGCGGCGTATGCGGCCACCAAGGCCGCGGTCGCCGGCATGACGCTGCCGATCGCGCGCGAGCTTGCCATGTTCGGCATCCGCGTCTGTTCGCTCGCCCCGGGAATCTTCGGCACGCCGATGCTCGGCAACATGCCCGCGGAGGTGCAGGAAAGCCTGGGCAAGCAGGTTCCCTTCCCGCCGCGCCTCGGCCGGCCCGAAGAATTTGCCGCGCTGGTGCAGACCATCTTCGAAGTGGCCTACCTGAATGGCGAAACCATCCGGCTCGATGGCGCCATCCGCATGCAGCCGAAATGAGCAGTCCTGGGCCCGCTCAACGCGATGTCATGGAATACGACGTGGCCGTGGTCGGTGGCGGGCCCGCCGGCCTGTGCGCGGCAATACGCCTCAAACAACTTCGTCCCGAGCTCACGGTCTGCATTCTCGAGAAGGGCTCGACCATCGGCGCGCATTCGTTGTCGGGCGCGGTCATGGAGCCCGGCCCGCTGGACAGCCTCCTGCCCGAGTGGCGCACCGCGCCGTTGCCCATCAGGGTGCCGGTCACGCGCGATGAATTCCGCCTGTTGGGCAGGAACGGCGCCAGCCGCCTGCCCTGGCTGCCGCGTTCATTGCACAACCAGGGCAATTTCATCATCTCGCTCGGCGGGCTCAACCAGTGGCTGGCCACGCAGGCCGAACAGCTCGGCGTCGACGTGTTCGCGGGGTTCGCCGCGGCCCAGCCGCTGTTCGGCGACGACGGCTCGGTGTCCGGCGTGCAGATCGGCGACATGGGCGTGCAGCACGACGGCAGCCGCGGTCCTAACTACACCGCCGGACCCGAAGTGCACGCGAGGCTCACCATCATTGCCGAAGGCTGCCGCGGCAGCCTCGCCAAGGTGCTCATCAAGCGCTACCGGCTCGATTCCACCTGCGATCCGCAGAGCTATGCGCTCGGCATGAAGGAGCTATGGCAGCTGCCACCCGGCCGCGTCCAGCCGGGCCTCGTGCAGCACAGCTTTGGCTGGCCGCTCGATTCGCGCACCTACGGCGGCAGTTTCGTCTATCACCTCAACGACAACCGCGCCTACGTCGGGTTCGTCGCCGGCCTCGACTACATCGATCCGCGATTCAGCCCGTTCGAAGCGTTCCAGCAGTTCAAGCATCACCCCGACATGCACGAGTTCCTCAAGGGCGGCGAGATTCTCTCCGCCGGAGCGCGCGCCATCTCGGCCGGCGGCTGGCAGTCCATGCCGAAGCTCGAAATGCCCGGCGCGATGCTGGTGGGCGACGCGGCCGGCACGCTCAACGTGCCCAAGATCAAGGGTATCCACCAGGCCATTCGCTGCGGCGTGGCGGCGGCCGATTACTTCGCGGCCAACGACACCAGCATCGGCTTCGACGCCGAATGGCGGCGCTCCGACGCGGTGGCCGAGCTGCGCGAAGTGCGCAACGTCAAACCCGGCTTCAAGCGCGGGCTGTGGTTGGGGCTCGCGAATGCCGGCATCGAGAGCGTACTTGGCGGACGCACGCCATGGACCCTGCGCAACCAGGCCAGCTACCCGCTCGAAAAACTCGCCGACTACGAATCGCCGAACCGACACTGGAAAAACCGCGATCTCGAGCCGCGCGACCGGTTGTCGTCGGTGTTCTTCGCGGTGACCGCCCACGATGAAGTGCAACCGACGCACCTGCACGTGCGCGACCGGAACATCTGCGCCACCACCTGCGCCACCGAATACGGCAATCCGTGCACGCGCTTCTGCCCCGCCGCGGTGTACGAAATGGTCGACGACGAGGCCGGTGGCAAGAAGCTGCACGTCAACGCGGCCAACTGCGTGCATTGCAAGGCCTGCGACATCAAGGACCCATACCAGATCATCGACTGGGTGACGCCGGAAGGCGGCTCTGGCCCTAACTACCAACTGCTGTGAGCGAATCCACCGACGTTCTCGGCGCCCTGTACGCCCGGGAAATCTCCAAGCGCGGCTTCGCCGCGGACAACGCCCAGCGCGTGGCGGTCGCCAGGCTCGAACGGTTGCGCGCCGAGCTCGCCGAAGCCGCTTCCGCGCCCCTCGGCAAACGCCTGCTGCGCGGGCTCACCAGCCCGGCGACCGCGCCGCGCGGCGTGTACCTCTGGGGAAGCGTCGGCCGCGGCAAGACCTGGTTGATGGATCTGTTCTACGCCGGCCTGGCGCAGACCACGAAGCGGCGCACCCATTTCTACCGGTTCATGAACGAGGTGCACGCCGACCTCAAGCGGCTCAAGGGCCAGCAATCGCCTCTCGACGGCGTGGCCGACAAGATCGCGAAAAAAGCGCGCGTGGTCTGCTTCGATGAGCTGTTCGTCTCGGACATCGCCGACGCGATGATCCTCGGCAACCTGTTCGAAGGCCTGTTGAAGCGCGGCGTCGCGCTGGTCTTCACCTCGAACGTGAAGCCCAAGGACCTGTACAAGGGCGGCCTGCAGCGCGAACGCTTCCTGCCGACGATCGCCCTGCTCGAGAAACGCTGCGAGGTCGTGGCCGTGGACGGCGGCGTCGATTACCGCCTGCGCCAGCTCATCGCCGCACCTATCTACCTGCCCGGCGGCGCGACCGACACCCTGAAGAAGCTCGAGACGCTGTTCGACGATCTGTCCGACGACGACGTCGAGTCGGGCGGTACCATCACCGTGAACAACCGCAAGATCAAGGTGGTGCGCGAGAGCGAGAACGTCATCTGGTTCGATTTCGCCGCCCTGTGCGAAGGGCCGCGCAGCCCGGCGGACTACGTGGCCATCGCCAGCGAATATCAGTCGGTGATCATCGCCAACGTGCCGGTGTTCGACGACGCCGCCGACAACGCCGCGCGCCGCTTCATCTCGGTGATCGATGAATTCTACGATCGCGGCGTGAACGTCATCATGTCCGCGGCAGCCGCGCCCGCCGAGCTGTACCGCGGCGAGAAGCTCAAGTTCGAGTTCCAGCGCACCTCGAGCCGTCTCATCGAGATGCAGAGCAAGGAATACCTGGCAAGAGCCCACCGGGCCGCATGAGACAGCATTCCACGCAGCGACTGATGTGGGAATTTGGGCTCGGCCTCGTCATCATCATCGTCAATCTGCTCATCACTGTCTTCACGATCAAGATCGATTTCTTTCCGAGCAAGCTGGCCTATCTGTGTGGACTTGCTTTCGGCATTGCCTGCGCCGGTTTCCAGCTGCTCGCGGGCCGCCTCGCCAACGCGCGCCTCAATCTGCTTCCCGAAGAAGCTCACGACCGCATGCGGAAACTTCTCGCGACCAGATCCGTGCTCGTGCTGGCACTCATCCAGCTGGCGGTGGGCACCATGGCGTTTGCGCACGCCTTCAGCGGACTCTACGTGTGGACCTGTGGCGAGAAGGTCACTGCCAGCTACGACATCACCCGCGTGTATTGGAATTACAGCCGTTACAAGCGTTGTTACAACCACGATCTCGACGGCCTGGACTCATATACGAACGCCGCCTTCGCGCCTTGCCTGCCAATGGCGTTCAAGGCGGGTTCGAAGCTGTTATTTTATGGCCGCGCGTCGGCGCTGGGGTTCAAGTACGACGATTTCTCGGGAGAGATCGACGGCTCGCCACCGCCGCACTGATTCATCCAGGGGCGCGCCGCGCGCTCAACGCCCCACGGCAAACAACACGGCGTTGTTGATCGCGTAGATGGTTCCATCGGCACCGATCGCGGTGGGTGTGTACGACTGCCCCAGGCCGTTGTTGAAACGAATGCTTTCGGACAGCGTGTTGGTTGCCAGGTTCCAGCGATACATCTGTCCGTCTTCGTTGTTGACGAGCATCGATCGGGTGGCCGGATCGAAGGCCGCCGTGTTGACGCACCATTCCCTGACGCCGCCGGGATGATCGGCATCGGCCGTCGGCCCGAGGATGGTCATGACTTCGACCATGATCATTGCCCCGGAGATCGGATCGGTGTGCGCGGCCATCGGGTCGAGCAACGCCATGCGATTGAGCCCGTTGCCGGTGCCGGAGCCGGCGTAGTTGTTGTACTTGGTGGCCAGTAGATAGGTCGAGGTGCCGGCATAGGTCGGAACCGCGGCGGCCGGCACGACCGTCGCCGTGTCGTCCCAGCCGAACGCCCCCGGGGTCTTGGTCTGCGTCAACGCCGCATTGAAATGCAGCAGCCAGCCGCGGCTGTTGTTCGCCCCCGGCGCGGACTCGAGCACGCCGAAGTACACGTCGCCGTCGGGCCCGATGGTGGGTGACGCCGTACCGTCGCCCGGGATCCGCGCAGGGTTGCCGCTGGCCGGATCGCGCAGTGCCACGCGATTCACGGCCGTCAGAGTCGCGCTGTCGAGCACCAGCAGATAGCCGCGCTCCTGCGCGTTGCTCACTGCGATGTAGAGCCTCGTCCCGTCGGCGGACAACGCCGGCGCACTGTTCATCGCCACGCGATCGACCGTGACGTCATTGGCGAGCACGCTCGCCGCCTGCCAGGTGCCGGCGCCGTTCGCGGCGAGCCTTGCCACGCCGCTCGTGAGACTGGCGGAATTCGCCGCTGTAACGAAGTAACCGAACCAGGCATTGCCGGCGGCATCCACCGTGATGGGCGTGCTGATGATGACCGCCGCGTCCAGCTCGGCGCGCGCGTTGGCGTACACGTTGGCGCCGTAGAACACGGCGGTCTGCACCGTGCCGTTGATCGAATCGACATCGTCGCGGTAGTAGAGCTTGCCGCCGGCGCCGGGCGCGTAGACGCGGCTATTGGCCGTAAGCGTCAGGTTGAAGCTCGGAAACCAGTTGTGCGGCGGGACGACGTAGTCGCTGGTGGCGCTCCAAATCAATGTACCGGTGGAGCCGCTGCGCGCATCGAACCGGAACGAACCCTGCGCGGCCGTCTTCACCGGCACGAGCACCGTGTTCATCGCCGAGATGACCGGAGTGCCGTAGTGCGCCAGGAGATAACCACCGCCGACGTACTGCGGCGCCAGATCGACGGGGGTCTGCCAGATGATGCGAGTCAGCGGAGGCGTCGCAATGGCGCTGATCGCGGTGTGCTGCGCGTCGCGACTGAACATGGACCATGCGGGCCCGCTGACCGGCGGGCCCGGAGGTCCACTCGGTGGTGGGCTCGGTGGCGGGTTACCGCCGCCACCGCCACCGCCGCACGCGGTCAGCGCCGCGACCAGGATGGCGGCGAGCGGCAGTCCACGGCCTTGCTCGAGAGACGGGCGCATCAGGATTGCATACTGCGCATCGCGGCGCGCACGCGCAAGAGTTGGATCACGAGTTTCCGGCGGAGCGCCCGCGCGCCGCGCCGCAATGATTCCGACGTCGTTTCCCGACAGAAGCGGACACGCTAACCGCGCATTGCCGTGCTGGTCTCGTCCGCCAGCGATCGCAACAGCTCGCCGGCGCGATGGTGCCGAAGCAGCGGCGCGCCCTGCCCCGCCCACAGCGACATCATGTCGGCGCGATTCGCCGCCAGCGCCGCCGCCTTGAGCTGCGCCGTGAGCCATCCATGCACGGGATACGGCGGCAGGATTTTCTCCTTGCCGGCCAGCGCATCGATGAAGTCGTTGTGAATGCTTCGCGCCAGTCGACCGGTAAACGCGCGCGTGAGCGTCGTGCGGCGCGCGTCGGCACTGAACAATTTCGCGCGGTGCAGGGCCGAGGCGTTCGACTCGTCGCAGGCGAGGAACGCGGTGCCCACTTGCGCGGCCGCCGCGCCTAACTTCAGCGCCGCCGCGATCCCACGCCCATCGGCTATGCCGCCGGCGGCAATCACCGGCACTTTCACCGTGTCCACCACCTGCGGGATCAGCGCCATCGTTCCGGTCAGGCAATCCTCGGGCTCGCGCAGGAACGAGATGCGATGTCCGCCCGCTTCGAAGCCCGATGCGACGATCATGTCGACACCGGCATCCTCCAGCGCCTTGGCCTCGGCGGCCGTGGTGGCGGCACCGAGCGTGGCGATTCCGCAGCTGCGGCACCGATCCAGAACCTCCGGCGCCGGGACGCCGAACACGAAGCTGAACACGCGCGGACGCAGCTCGAGCAGCGTTTCGATCTGCTCCTGGTAGTAAGGCCCGAAACGCACGGGCCGCGCCGGCAGCGGAACACCGAGCTCGACGAAATACGGACGCAGCAGATCGCAGGCCGTGCGCCACTGCTCGTCCGTCATCTTCGGATCATCGCTGTCGCCGAGCGGAATCCACAGATTCAGCGCAAACGTGCGCTGCGTGCGGGCGCGAATCTGCGCGGCGACCGCGCGGATTCCCGCAGCGTCGAGATGATGGACACCGAATGAACCCAGCCCGCCGCCCTCGCTCACCGCGACGACCAGGTCGACGGCCGACAAGCCGCTGCCGAAAGGTCCCTGCACGATGGGAACATCGAGGTCCAGGCGCCGCGTCACTGCAGTGTTCTTCCACATGGAATCGAAGAGTAAACTCACGCACTCTTTCAGGTAAGTACGCACCTTTTGGTGCCCAAGGATGCCATGGCCAAAGCCGATCCATTCAATCCCGAGTGCCCATCGCAGGAAATCCTCGCACTGATCGGCAGTAAATGGTCGATGCTGCTCATGTGCATCCTGCAGAACGGGCCGACGCGCTCGGGCGAGCTGGCGCGGCGCGCGGGCGGCATCTCGCAGAAGATGCTCACGCAGACATTGCGTGAGCTCGCGCGCCACGGCCTGGTCCAGCGGCGCGATTACCGGGAAGTGCCGCCGCGCGTGGAATACAGTCTCACGCGGCTCGGCGTCTCCCTGTCGGACCTGATCCGCCAGATCGAAAGCTGGGTGACTGCCAACTACACGCGCATGTCTTCGGTGGCGCGAAACCACGCGGACGCGAACCGGGCCAGCTAGGCTTCGAAGGCCGCCGTGGTCTTCGCGCGCACCTGTTCCGCCGTGACTCCGGGCGCGAGCTCGATGAGCCTGAACCGCGACTTGCGATCCGGCCGCTCGAACACCGCCAGATCGGTGATGAGCATGTCGACACAGTTGGCGCCGGTGAGCGGCAGCTCGCAGCGCGGCTTGAACTTCGCCGCGCCATCCTTGGAGTTGTGCTCCATGACCACGACCACGCGGCGCACGCCGGCCACGAGGTCCATGGCACCGCCCATGCCCTTGACCATTTTTCCCGGCACCATCCAGTTGGCGAGATCGCCGTTCCCGGCGACTTCCAGCGCGCCGAGCACCGAGAGGTTGATGTGCCCGCCGCGGATCATTCCGAAACTGTCGGACGACGAGAAGAAGGACGAGGTCGCGAGCTCGGTGATGGTCTGCTTGCCGGCGTTGATGAGGTCCGCGTCTTCCTCACCCTCGTAGGGAAACGGCCCCATGCCCAGCATGCCGTTTTCGGACTGCAGCACCACGTCCATGCCCGCGGGAATGTAGTTAGCCACGAGGGTCGGGATGCCGATGCCGAGGTTCACGTAGAAGCCGTCGCGCAGCTCGCGCGCGGCGCGCCTGGCGAGGTCTTCACGCGTCCACGGCATCACGCGACTCCTTTCTTGCGCACCGTGCGCTGCTCGATGCGCTTCTGGTAGTTCGTGCCGCGGACGATGCGCTGCACGAAGATGCCGGGCGTGTGGATCTGGTCGGGGTCGAGCGCACCCGGCTCGACCAATTCCTCGACCTCGGCCACCGTCGTCTGGCCGGCAGTCGCCATCATCGGATTGAAATTGCGCGCCGTCTTGCGGTAGACGAGGTTGCCTTCGGTGTCGCCTTTCCAGGCCTTGACGATCGAAAGATCGGCGGTGAGGCCGGTCTCGAGCACGAACAGCTCGCCATGCACTTCGCGCTGTTCCTTGCCTTCGGCCACCACGGTGCCGGCACCGGTGCGCGTGTAGAAGCCATAGATGCCGGCGCCGCCCGCGCGCACGCGTTCGGCCAGGGTGCCCTGCGGGTTGAACTCGAGCTCGAGTTCCTTGGCGAGATACTGCCGCTCGAACTCCTTGTTCTCGCCGACGTACGACGACACCATCTTGCGGATCTGCCGCGTCTCGAGCAGCAGACCGAGCCCGAAGCCGTCAACGCCGGCGTTGTTGGAAATCACCGTGAGGTTGCGCGCGCCTGAGTCGCGCAGCGCGAGAATCAGGTTTTCCGGAATGCCGCACAGGCCGAAGCCACCCGACATCACCGTCATGCCGTCGCGCGTGAGGCCGGCGAGCGCGGCCACCGCGCTTGCGTAAACTTTGCTCTTCTTCGAAATATCAGGCGGCATCGGGCTGCTTCGAAGGATGCGCGTGCTGGAACGCCGACAACGCCGCGCAGTTTTCCGCGATCAACGCCAGGCGCGGATAACGCGTGGGCTCGATTCCAAAGCGCGACGCCGTGAACAACTGCGGCACCAGGCAGCAATCCGCCATGGTCGGCGTATCGCCGTGACTGAATTTGCCGCTCAAATGATCGCGCTCGAGGTGCGCGTTGTACGCGTCGAGCCCGCGACTGATCCACTCGCGCAGCCACATCGTGAGCGCCGCTTCGTCCTGGTGCATCGTCTCCTTGAGATAACGCGTGGTGCTGGTGTTCTGCAGCGGCTGGATGTCGCAGGCGATGATCTGCGACAGCATGCGCACGCGCGCGCGATCGACCGGATCGCGCGGTATCAGGCGGTGATCCGGAAAGGTTTCATCGAGATATTCGATGATCGACAGCGACTGGCTGAACCGCTGACCGTCGTGTACCAGCGTGGGCACGCGGCTCTGCGGGTTCACCTCGCGGTAGGCGGCGCTGAATTGGTCGCCGCCGTCGCGCACCAGGTTCACCGCGTGCATGACGTATGGCAATGCCTTGAGATTGAGCGCGATGCGCACGCGGTACGACGCGGAGCTGCGCCAGAAGCTGTAGAGCTCGAGATTCAAATGACGCCCCTGCGGATCTGGTCCAGTTCGATGGACTCGAACAATGCTTTGAAATTCCCTTCGCCGAAACCCTGGTTGCCCTTGCGCTGGATGATCTCGAAGAAGATAGGCCCGATGACGTTGGCGGTGAAGATCTGCAGCAGGATACCGTCGTCATTGGCGCCGTTGCCATCGATCAGAATGCGACGCCGGCGCAGCTCCTCCACGTTTTCGGCGTGACCCGGAACCCGCGCGGCGATGCCGTCGTAATACGTTTCAGGAGTGTCCTGGAACGTGACTTCGCGGCCGCGCAGCACGTCCACGGTGCGGTAGATGTCGGCGGTGGCGAGCGCGATGTGCTGGATGCCCTCACCGCGATACTCGCGCAGGTATTCCTCGATCTGCGACTTGTCGTCCTGCGACTCATTGATGGGGATGCGGATCTTTCCGCAGGGACTGGTGAGCGCGCGCGAGAACAGGCCGGTCTTCTTGCCTTCGATGTCGAAGTAGCGGATTTCGCGAAAATTGAACAGCGTCTCGTAGAAGCCGGTCCACTTGTCCATGTGGCCACGATGCACGTTGTGCGTCAGGTGGTCGATGAGCGCCAGGCCTGCCTGCTCGAGCGGCTGCGGTGTCACGGGTTTGAAATCCACGTCGTATATCGACCGGTCTCCGTAGCGATCCACGAAATAGATCAGCGAGCCGCCGATGCCGACGATGGCCGGGATGTTGAGTTCCATGGGTCCGACGCTGGCGCGATGCGGTTCGGCACCGAGCGACACCGCGCGGTCGAAGGCGGCGGCCGCGTCGCGCACCCGGAACGCCATGGCGCACACCGAGGGCCCATGCGCCTGCGCGAACCTCTGGCCGAACGAGTCCGGCTCCGCGTTGATCACGAAATTGATGTCACCCTGCGAGTGCAGCGTGACGTTCTTGCTGCGATGCCGGGCGACCACCGGAAACCCGAGGCGTTCAAAGAGGCCCCGCAGCAGTTTCGGGTCGGGCGCGGCGTATTCGACGAATTCGAAGCCATCGGTGCCCATCGGATTCGTTACGGAAGGAGCTGCCATTGCTGGCCTCCGGGCGGAAATTGATTTAGTTTCAATTGTAACCATTCCGCCGGAATGCGAAAGGCGCAAGCAGCCCATGACGCGACGCGAGAATCTCCATCTCGAAGGATTCCTGCCCTATCGGCTGTCAGTGCTGTCCAACACGGTGAGTTCGGCGATTGCGGCGGCCTATTTCGCCAACTTCGGCTTGTCGATCCCGGAGTGGCGAGTCATGGCCGTGCTCGCCGCCAATCCCGGACTCTCGGCGGCCGAAGTCACCGCGCGAACCGCCATGGACAAGGTCGCCGTGAGCCGCGCCGTGTCGACATTGCTGGCGGCCGGACGGCTGCGGCGTACCACGGCCCCGGCCGACCGCCGCCGCACCCACCTCACGCTCACCACGCCTGGCACGCGCGTGTACGCGCAGGTGGTCCCAATGGCATTGGAGTACGAGCGTCACCTGGTGGCGCCCTTGTCGAAGGCCGAGCGCGCCACGCTCGACCGGGTCCTGCGAGTCCTGCTAGGTCGCGCCGTCGAGCTCGGCCCGGCGCGCGCGTAATGAGCGCGCGGCACCGCATGTATAATCGCGCGTCTTCGCACTGACGCGACTCTCACCCTTCCCGCAAGAGACATTCCATGCTTGGAAAGATCCCCGCGGCGCGTCTCGCGCTCATCGAGAAGATAGTCGCTTACGCGGTGCGGCGCGTGCCGCGCGCGCAGCACGAGCTCACGCGCGACTTCCTGCGCGGCTATTTCCGCGGCGTCGCCGAAGAAGATCTGCGCGCGCATAGTCCGGCGGATCTCGGCACCGCGGCACTCGCCCACCTTGAATTCGGCCGGCGCCGCGTCGCCAATCGTGTGCTCGTCGACATCGGGCCGCCACTCAATCGCGATGCCGCCACCGCCGCCCATCGCGCGCTGGTTCGTGTGGTGGCAACCGACATGCCATTCCTGGTCGACTCCATCGGCATCGTTTTCAGCCAGATGAATATTTCCGTGCACCTCATCGTGCATCCGGTGCTGGCCGTGCGGCGCGATGCGCGTGGCACTCTCAAGGGCATCGGTACGGATCGCCGCAACGGTCGCCCCGAATCCTGGCAGATGATCGAGATCGACCAGCCGCGCGACGCGCAGCAGGCGCGTGAGCTCGAGCGCCGCCTGCGCGCCACTCTCGATGACGTGCGCCGGGCGGTCGCCGATTTTCCGGCGATGCTCGAGCGCGTTCGCGCGGTGGCGAATGAACTGGATCGCTCGTCACTGCCGGTGCCCAAGTCGCACGCCAGCGAGGCCCGCGCGTTGCTCTCCTGGATGCACGACGGACATTTCGTGTTCCTGGGTTACCGCTATTACCAACTGAAGCGCGGCCGCTCGCGCGACGCACTGGTGCGCGACGGCGGCAGCGGCCTCGGCATTCTCGGTCACACACGCAGGACACCCGCGCCCATCGTGCTCACCGGGCACCTGCGCCGACAGGCACGCGCGCCCGAGCTGCTGGTGCTCACGAAGGCGAACACGCCGTCCACCGTGCATCGCGCCAGCTACCTCGACTACGTCGGCGTCAAGACATTCGACCGCAAGGGAGACGTGTCGGGCGAGCACCGGTTTCTCGGGCTCTGGACTTCGAGCGCCTATCACAAGCCGCCTTCCGAGATTCCGCTGCTGCGCCGCAAGCTCGAAGCCGTCATCCAGCACTTCGGCTTGCCGGGGCAAAGCCACGACGCCAAATCGGTCGTGAACGTCATCGAGACTTTCCCGCGCGACGAACTGTTCCAGACGCCCGCCGCCGATCTCATTCCCATCGTGCGCGGCATCGTCAATCTCTACGAGCGCGGCCGCGTGCGGCTGTTCGCACGTCGTGACAGTTACGAGCGCTTCTATTCCTGCCTGGTGTACGTGCCGCGCGACCGCTACAACACCGAGGTGCGCGAGCGCATCGAACGCATCGTGCGCCAGCGATTCGGCGGCACGCACGTGGAAACGCAGGTGCAGATCTCCGACTCGTTGCTGGCTCGACTGCACCTGCTGGTGCGCACGCCGCAGGGTGCGCCTCCGGTTGAAAACATCGCCGCCATCGAAGCCGAGATCGCCGCGGCGGCCGCCACCTGGGACGACCGGCTGCAACAGGCGCTGATCGCGCGCGGCGTCGAACGTGGTGCAGTCGAGCTCGCCGTGCGCTACGCGCGCACGTTTCCACCCGCCTATCGCGCCGATGTCGAACCCGCGCAGGCACTCGAAGACATCGCCGATCTGGAGGCTCTGGCCCGAAATCCCGGTGTGCCGCAGCTCAACTTGCGCGCCCAGAAGAGTGACAGGCAGGGTCGCCTGTCCCTGCGAATCCTGCAATCCGGCGACCCCATCTCCATTTCCGACATCCTGCCCATGCTCGAGAATTTCGGGCTGCGAGTGGTGGCGGAGCATCCCTATCAACTGGGTACGGTTTGGATTCAGGACTTCGAGCTC
>DASYKM010000072.1:0-14154 GCA_035995425.1 Steroidobacteraceae bacterium | reverse complement strand
AGAGATGCAGGCCATCGCGGCCCGGGGCGCGATCCCAGCGCGTGAACAACACCCGGCCGTTCTGCAGCACCGTGCTGTACAGGTCGCTTGAGGGGTTGAACGAGATCTGGTGGATGTTCGTGCCGTCGGCGTTCATGCCGTGCAGCACGAACGCGGATTCGTTGCGCGCTGCGGTCGCGGCTTCGAATTGCGATTTGCCCTCGTCGAGCAGGATCGCCTTGGCCTGGCGCTGGCGCGTCGACGAGAACAGGATGCGGCCGTCGGGTAGATAGGCGGGGGCGACGTCCTGGCCGTCTTCCGCGATGATGTTGGAGGTGATCACGCGGTGCAGCGTGTCCGTCTGGATGTTGTATTCCCAGATGTTCCAGGTCGGCGCTTCGTCCTCGTCGAAATCGTCGAGCGGGCCGCGCATCGCGAACGCCACGTGCAGGCCGTCCGGCGCGACCGCCAGGTCCTTGATGTCGTAACGATCGTCTGGTTTGCCCAGCGGGTCGACGCGCAGGCGCGCGGTGAGTTCGACTTCGGGCGAACCCGGGGACGCGCGGTCGCGCTTCCACAACGTGGCGCTGTAGTCGTCGTCCTCGTTGAACGGACGCACCCGCGTGACGTTGTCCTGGTCTTCCGGCACCTGGTGCCGGATGTAGAAAATCGGAAAATCGACCGTGGCGGGATCCGGGTCCTGGCCGCTGGCGAGACCGATGCCGCCGCCGCCGGGTCCCTGCGTGCAGCCCGCTAACAAGCCGAGAACACCGAGGCCCAGGCCCCGAAGCAGGGCGCCGAGCGTGATCCGGTTCGCGTTTTCTGAGAGTCGATTCACTGCGTCCTCCACTGTCATCCACACCCTGGCTGCATGTGCACTGCCGCACGGGCATGTGACGTAATGCAATCATCCCGCTTGAGCCCGCGGCGATCTGCCGACGCCGTCACAGCAGCCAGCCCGACAACGCGGTTCTCTTGCCTACTGTTGTAGTTAGGGCCCTGGAGCGCCCGGCGGCGTGACGCGGTTCGCAGTCCTTGGGCCGAAGGCTACTAGGAGTACGTAATAAATGGTGCTGTCGCCGCTTGGAGACGTACAGGAGCGGAGACAAACAAGTGTCGATACGGGCGAGGCGATACTGCCTCCGTCAAAAGGGATGTGGATGAGGCAAATGAATACTCCAACGGTCTCGCAGTTGAGAAAGGTCGCCCTGGCGTGTGTGCTCGCGTGTGTGGCGGCAGCCACCTCGGCGAACGAACGCGATCAGGCGAAGCGTATCCATGATCGCATCGCGGGCGTACCGCCCAGCGAAGCGACCCTCGACGCCATGGAAGCGCTGGTCCACAGCGGTAACGCCGTGGGCGCCGCCAACATCGCCACCGCTTCTCCATCCTTCTACAACGTCACGTTGAAGAACATGGCGGTGCCGTGGACCAACCGTGACCAGACGGTGTTTGCGCCACTCAACGACTACGTCGCCACCTTCATTGGAATGGTGCGTGACGACGCTGACTTCAGCACCGCGCTGTCCGCGGACCTGACCTACACGGTCCTCGGCGTGACGCCGGCGGCCTCGGGCGCAAACAACGATCACTACATCGCCGCCGAGAACAACGCGGTGGATCTGTTTGCGCAGCTGCGGCCCACCACTCAGTCATCGGTGCAGGGCATTCCGGCCGCCGCGACCGCGGGCTTCCTGACCTCGCGCGCCGCCTCCGAAGCGTTCTTCATCGACGGCACGAACCGCGCGATGTTCCGCTTCACCATGATCAATCACATGTGCCGCGACATGGAGCAGGTGCACGACACCTCGCTGCCGCCGGATCGCATCCGCCAGGACGTGAGCCGCAGCCCCGGCGGCGACAGCCGCATCTTCCTGAACAACTGCATCGGCTGTCACAGCGGCATGGATCCGTTCGCGCAGGCGTTCTCGTACTACGACTTCGACAACGGCACGGTCGAAGCGCCGGGCACCATGCGCCTGGTCTACACGCCGGGCGTCGTGCAGGCGAAGTACTTCAACAACAACACGAATTTCGCGCCGGGCTTCATCACTCCTCCCGATGAGCATTGGGAGAACCGCTGGCGCAAAGGTCAGAACTCACTGCTCGGCTGGAGCTCGTCGCTGCCCGGTTCGGGCACCGGCGCCAAGTCGATGGGCGCCGAGCTCGCCAACAGCACCGCTTTCGCTCAATGCCAGGTAGAGAAGGTGTTCAAGACGGTGTGCTTCCGCGCGCCGGGCAACCCTGCCGATTACCTGCAGGTAAAGAACATGACCACGAGTTTCACCAACAACGGTCACCGGCTGAAACAGGTCTTCGCCGAGACCGCTGTGTACTGCAGGGGCGAATGAGGGAGCACACATGAAACCTATGCAGCTCAAGAATTCTTTACGTTGGATCGCGGCCGCCTTGGCGGTTGCTGTCCTGGCCGGCTGTTCGAGCGGCGGCGCGCCGACGATGGAAAACCCCGTCACGGTGCCGCAGACCGTCTCCGACTACATCGGTCCGGCCTCGGCCAACGCCGACGTGCAGGCCTTCCGCATCAACCTGTGGGAGAACATCAAGGCTAACAACCGTTGCGGCTCGTGCCACAACGCCGGCGGCCAGACCCCGATGTTCGCCCGCAATGACGACGTGAACCTCGCCTACCAGGCGGCGAACTCGGTCGTGAACCTCACGCAGCCCGACCAGTCACGCATGGTCGCGAAAGTGGCCGGCGGCCATAACTGCTGGCTGGCGTCGGCCGCGGCTTGCGGCGACACGCTGACGGTGTGGATCCGCAACTGGGCCGGGGCGAGCGCCACGGGCGGCACGCAGATCCAGCTGCAGGCCCCGACCATCAAGGAAGTGGGTGGCAGCAAGAGCTTCCCCGCGACCGGAATCGCGCCGCTCGATCCGAACGGCGATGCGAACGTCAACTTCAAGAACTCGGCGCTGTACGCGCTGGTGCGCAACGCCGGAACGGCGAACTGCGTGCGCTGCCATTCGTCGACCTCGGCCGCGCAGCAGCAGCCGTTCTTCGCCGAAGGTGGCGCGGCCCCGACTCCGGAGGCCATCGAAACCGCCTACGCGGCCATCAAGCCGAAGATCAATCTCGACAATCCGGCCGCTTCGCGCCTGGTCGTGCGCCTGCGCGACGAATTCCACAACTGCTGGGGCAGCGCGGGCTGCCAGGCAAATTCGGACACGATGCTCGCGGCGGTCACGGCTTTCGCCAATGCGATTCCGGTGACCAACGTCGACCCGGGCCTGCTGATCTCCAAGGGCCTCACTCTGTATGACGGCACCGTGGCTTCCGGTGGCAACCGCTACGAAGCGGCCACGATCGCCAAGTACGAGTTCAAGACCGGCACGGGCAACATCGCCTATGACACCAGCGGTCTCGAGCCGGCACTCAATCTCACGCTGTCGGGAGACGTCGCGTGGGTCGGCGGCTGGGGTGTGAACGTCAAGATGGGCGGCAAGGCGCAGGGCACTGCGGCCGCCTCGAAGAAATTGACCGACCTCATCAAGTCGACCGGCGAATTCTCGGTCGAGGCGTGGGTGAACAACGCCAACGTCGCGCAGGAAGACGCGTACATCATCAGCTACTCGGCGGGCGTCAACGCGCGCAACTTCACGCTCGGCCAGCAGATGTATCAGTACGAATTGCGGACTCGCAGCGACAAGACGGGCGCGAACGGCGTTCCGGCGCTGATCACGAAAGACACCGACCAGGACGCGCAGGCGGCATTGCAGCACGTCGTGCTCACCTACAGCCCGGTCGAAGGACGCCGTCTGTACGTGAACGGCATGTACACCGGCGACACCGACGCCCAGGGCGGCGGCAGCCTCGCCGACTGGGACGACACTTTCGCGCTGGTCCTCGGCAACGAGACTTCGACCAACCGTCAGTGGCAGGGCGTTCTGAAACTGGTCGCGATCCACAATCGCGCGCTCAGCCCGTCGCAGATCCAGCAGAACTTCGATGCCGGCGTCGGCGAGAAGTACTTCATGCTGTTCAACGTCAGCCACCTGGTGCCGAGCGTGCCGCAGGCTTACGTGATGCTCGAGGCGAGCCAGCTCGACAGCTACGGCCTGCAGTTCACCAATCCGACCTTCATCAGCCTCGACCCGACCGCCAACGTTTCGAACGTTGCGATCGAAGGCATCCGCATCGGCGTGAACGGCGTCGAAGCGCACTCCGGCCAGGCCTACGCGCCGCTGGTCACCAACGTCGGTGGCTCTAACTATGCCGCGGGCACCGGTCAGAAGATGTCCTCGGTTGGTACTGTCATCGGGCTCGAGAAGGGCGTGTTGAACGACCTGTTCTTCCTCTCCTTCGAGAAGATCGGCACCAACAGCCATCCCGCCGCGGATCCGCCAGTGCCCACGCAGGCCGATCCTCCGCTGCTCGACGCCGAGCCGGACGTCGGCATGCGCACCTTCGATGAGCTCAACGCGAGCCTGTCGCAGATCACCGGTGTGCCGCAGACCAACGCCCGCGTCAGCGCGACTTTCGAAACGGTCAAGCAGTCGCTGCCGTCGATCGAGAAGCTCGGTACCTTCGGTCCCGCGCTGCAGACCGCGCTCGCGCAGCTGGCGATCCAGTACTGCAACCAGATGGTCGAGACACCGGCTCTGCGTACCGCGTTCTTCGGCGCGTCGCTCAATCCGACGGCCGGCGGCACTGCGTCGTTCGGCACCGCCGGTGCGCCTAACAACGCCAATCGCGACGTCGTCATCGGAGCGCTGCTGCAGAAGGGCGTCAACACTGGTCTCCAGTGGAATCCGGACGACACGATGATTAGCAACGAGCTCGATGCCCTCATCAACAAGCTGGTGTCCGGTCCGACCGGTGGCGCGAGCGGTGGTACGGGTACCGTGATGAAAGCCACGTGCGGTGCCGTCCTCGGCAGCGGCACGACGCTGATCCAGTAAGGGAGTTGAACGTCATGATCATTCGCACCAAGAAGAGTCCGCGCCTGATGGGTCTCGACGAGCCGCTTCGGCACGAGAACCACAGGAAGCCCGTTACGCGGCGCGACTTCATCGCCCAGGGCATGCGCACAGGGCCCGCGGTCATCGCCGGTTCGGCGGCGCTCGCCATGTTGTTGCGCACCAAGGACGCCGGCGCAATGTCGCAGGACCTCGAGGACATGCTGCTGCCCGCGGCCTGCAACGTGCAGGCGGGTGCCGGCAAGGTCCCGTTCATCGCCTTCGACCTGGCCGGTGGCGCCAACCTCAATGGTTGCGAAATCCTCATCGGCCAGAGCGGCAATCCGCTCAACTTCCTGTCGACGGCTGGTTACGCCAACCTTGGTCTGCCCGGCAACATGACGCCCGGCTCGGCCAACGCGGCCAGCCCCACTAACAACTTCGTGAGCACCGAGTTCGGTGCGGCGTGGCATTCCGACGGCGGCATCCTGCGCGGCATGCAGATGTCCACGCAGGTCTCCACGCGCGCCAACGTGAACGGCTTTCCGATCGCGGCGCGTTCGGAGAACGACACCGGCAACAATCCGCACAACCCGATGTATGGCATCAACCGCATCGGCGCGCGTGGCCAGTTGCTGACGCTGATCGGCTCGCAGAACACCGATTCGGGCGGCAATTCGATGGCGCCGGCCTCGCTCCTGAATCCCGCGGTTCGTCCCACCAAGGTGGATCGGGCCAGCGACGTCACCGGTCTCGTCGACACCGGCGAGCTCGGCACGCTGTTCAGCAATCCGGACGATGCGATCGCGGTGCTCGAGTCGATGACCCGCATTTCGCAAGCCAAGGCCGACAAGGCGCAGACCAAACTCGCTCCGGTGGATGAAGCGGCGCTGCGCAAGCTCGTGAGGTGCGGCTACCTCAAATCCACCTACCTGGCGGACCGCTTCCGCACGCCCTCGGCGCTCAACCCGGATCTCGACACCAACATCGTGGGTGCGGCCAACAGCATCTTCACGCAGGCCGAGTACAGCTCCGACGGCGAATTCCGCAAGACCGCGGCCATCATGAAGATGGTCATCAACGGTTATGCCGGCGCTGGCACGGTCACCATGGGCGGCTACGACTATCACGGAACGGGCCGGCCGAACCAGGAGTCGCGCAACTTCCGCGCCGGCCGCTGCATCGGCGCCTGCCTCGAATACGCGGCACGCATGCAGAAGCCGCTCATGATCTACATCTTCAGCGACGGCTCGCTGTCGGCCAACGGCCCGCCCGACATGTCGGTGGGCGGACGCGGCAAGCTGCAATTCGTGAGCGACAACCAGTCGACCGCCTGCAGCATCGTGCTGGCTTACAAGCCGACCGGCCGCCCGGCGCTGCGCAGCCCTACGCGCGCGCAGGTCGGTTCGTTCACCGCCGCCGGCGCGGTCAACACCACCTCGAGTCCCGCGGCCAACGCCGTCAACCTGCTGGTGGAAACCGTGCTCCTCAACTACATGGCGCTGCACGGCGAAGAGGGCAACTTCGCGACGCTGTTCCCGTCGCATGGCCTTGGCGGAACCGCGCTGCGTGACAGCCTCACGATGATCCAGCCACTGTGCAACGGGACGGTCAGCAATCCAGTCTGAGCCTTCAGGGCCAGGTCTAACCTCGAGGGAGCTTCGGCACCGCTGTCGCGTGTTGCCGACGCTCCCTTGACTTTTGTGCCGACCAAAACGCGACGAGCCGCGTAGCGATCTCCGTCGCAAACGGTGGCGTGCTTCGTTGACATTGTTAAGTAGGCTATGGGATGGTTTCGCGCGTCAGATTGCTTGCAATCCGGTATCGCTTGCCCGGTGTTCCCTTACTTTGAGCCAACCGTGACCGCTTGTTTGTTAGTGCAGCCCAAGGCCGCATCGCACTCGCGTTTTGCTGCGCTTGCGCTCGGCTGCGCGCTGTTCCTGGGCGCGGTGTCGGTCGCGGCCGCGGAGCGCTACGAATTGCTCGGCCAGCCGGCGCCCGACCTGGTGGCGCGCGGGCTGTCGGGCGCGAACGTGCGCCTCTCGGAGCATCGCGGCGAGGTCGTGGTAGTTAGCTTCTGGAGCGGCACCTGCAACACCTGCCGCGCCCAGCTGACGGCGCTCGATCGCATCTTCAAGACCTACGGCAGCGCCGGGCTCACCGTGATCGGCGTCAATCTCGACGACAATACGGCGCGCGCCGAAAAATTCGCGCGCGCGCAGGACGTGCACTTCCAGCTGCTGGTGGCCACCGCCAAGAGCACCGGGCGCGATTTTCGCGTCGACCGCCTGCCGATGATCGTGTTCGTGGATCGCGAGGGTGTATTGCGCGTGGCGCACCGCGAATACAAGTCCCGTGACGAAGCCGATTACGTGCGCGAGCTGCGCAAACTTCTGGACGAATAATTCGACGAGTAACCTCTATGCCAACCACCAAGTCATTCCCGCGCGCCTGGATGGCCACTGTCCTTGCGACAGCCTTCCTCACGCTGCCGGTCCTCGCGCAGGAGCCCGCGGCCACGCCTCCCGCGCAGACGCCGGCCGCTGAAGTCACCGCGCCGGCCGCGCCCGCCGACGCACCTGCGTCCACCGATGCGGCGGTCGCCGCTCCGGCCGAAGGCGCCGAAGCCGCGGCCACCGGCGAACCGCCGGCCGATACACGCGCGCTGGATGAAACCGTTCAGGACCTCAAGAAAGACGTGGTCGATCTCAACAAGGAACTGTTCGTCCTCGAAGAAGAGCTGCTGTTCCCGGCCAACACCCAGGTGGCGGTGTTCGTCTCCATGGACATCGGTGAGTTCTTCGCGCTCGATTCGCTCTCGCTCAAGATCGACAACAAGGAAGTCGCCAACTACATGTACACGCCGCGCGAGGCCGAAGCGCTGCTCAAGGGCGGCGTGCATCGCGTGTACCTGGGCAACCTGAAAGTGGGCGAGCACCAGCTGGTGGCGTTCTTCGAGGGCAAGGGACCGAACGAACGCGACTACAAGCGCGGCGCCAATATCAAATTCGAGAAGGGCGTCGGCGCGAAGTATCTCGAGCTCAAGATCACCGACCGGCAGCGCAAGGCGCAGCCCGAATTCGCGATCAAGGACTGGGAATAGGATTTCGCGCGAATGTTGAAGTCTTCGCGTACCGCGATCGTTGCCACCATGGCATGGGGCGCCTTGCTGGCGCTCGCGCCGGCCGTGTTTTCGCCGGCAATGGCCGCCAAACCCGAGGTGGACAAGCTGTCGCCGACGGTGGTGCGCGACCTGCACTTCGGCGACGCACTCTTCTATTACTACCAGGGCGAGGACTTCGAGGCGATCACGCGGCTGCAGGCTTATCGCCAGTGGGGCCGCATGCCGCACCACGATGCGGAGACGGACCTGCTGCTCGGCGGCCTCTATCTATCGCTCGGCCTGCACAATGAAGCCGGCGAAAGATTCGAGACGCTGCTGACGCAGTCGGTACCCGAGGGCGTACGCAATCGCGCCTGGTTCTATCTGGGCAAGATCTGGTACGCGCGTGGCTATCTCGATCGTGCCGAACGCGCCATCAAGGAAGTGCGGGGCAGGCTCTCGCCGGATCTCGAAGCCGAGCGCATGCACCTGCTCAGCAACATACTCATGCGGCAGCAGCGTTTCGATGAAGCCATCGCGCTGTTGAACAACTGGAAAGGGCGCAAGGACCAGAGCGACTGGCTGGCCTATGCGCAGTACAACCTGGGCGTGGCGCTGGTGCGCAAGGGCCTGGTGACCGAAGCCGATCCGTTCCTCACCACGGTGGGCACGCTCGAATCCGGCCGGCGCGAGCTGCGAAGCTTGCGCGATCGCGCCAATCTCGCGCTCGGCTACGCCTACCTGCAGAACAACCAGCCGGCGCTCGCCAAGCCGCCGCTCGAACGCGTCCGGCTCGACGGTCCATATTCCAACAAGGCTTTGTTAGGCGTGGGTTGGGCTGATGCCGCCGAAGGCCAGTTCCAGGAAGCGCTCACGCCGTGGATGGAGCTGCGCGACCGCAACCTGCTCGACTCCGCGGTGCAGGAAGCCTATCTCGCCATCCCCTATGCCTTCGCCAAGCTCAACGCCAACGCGCAGGCCGCGGAAAACTACGAGCTCGCCATCAAGTCGTTCGACAGCGAGACGGTGAATCTCGATGCGTCCATCGCCGAGATCAACGATGGGACGATGCTCGACAAGCTGCTCAAGCCGGATGCCAACGATCACTACGGATGGTTCTGGCAGCTCAAGGATCTGCCGAACGCGGCGCAGTCGCGTTATCTCTACCACCTGCTGGCCGGGCACGACTTCCAGGAAGGCCTGAAGAACTATCGCGACCTCGCATTCCTCGGCGGCACGCTCGCCAAGTGGCAGGACAGCATCATTGCCTTCGACGACATGCTCGACACGCGCGAGCGCGCCTACGCCGAACGCGTGCCGCAGGCCGACGCGGTGCTGGCGTCGGGGCGCCTCGACAAATACAGCGCCGAGCGCGCCAACGCCGGCGGCCAGCTCGATCAGGTCGAGGCCGGCCAGGACGTGGCCGCGCTCGGCACCGCCGAAGAGCGCGACCAGTGGGCGCGCATCGTGCGTCTCGAAGCTGCGCTGCTGACGGCGCCCAATGACGAGGAAACCAATGTAATCCGCGAGAAGACCCGCCTCGCCAAGGGCGTGTTGTATTGGCGGCTGGCCGAATCCTTCAAGGCGCGTGTCTGGAATGAACGCCGCACGTTGAAAGACCTGGACCAGGCCTTGCGCGAAGCGCAGAACCGCTGGGTTCGCGTGCAGAAGGCGCGCGGCTCGATGCCTAACAACACCGGGCAGTTCGCCGAGCGGGTCGAGGCGCTGCGCAAGCGCCTCGATGCGTCGCAGATACGGTTGGCCGAAGTCGCGAAGATGCAGAACGGCCTGCTCGAGGCGCTGGCGCGCAACGAGCTCGAACAGCAGAAAGAGCGCATCGGCACTTACCAGATCCAGGCGCGCTTCGCGCTTGCCTCCATCTACGATCGCGCCGCCGCGCCGCCGGCCGCGGTGCCGTCCACCAGTCCGCCGCAGGAATCGCAGGGCGATCTCGAGGTGGTGCCGCCCGCGGGCTCGCAGACGCCGGCCCCCATGGATGGTGCGCCACCGCCCCCGGCCGACGCGCCCGCCGGCGAGACACCGGCCGTTGAGCCGCCGGCGCCCGCGACCGAGGCGCCCAAATGAGCGGCCGTCGCCTGCCTCCTAACAAACTTCTCGCGGCCGCGGTAGTCGCGCTGTGCGCGAGCCTGGCCTTCGATGCGGGCGCCGCGCCGAAGAAGAAAGAAAAGACCATTGGCGAGCTGAGCGCGCGCCCCGTGGTGGTCCAGCCGGATCAGAAGGTCGAAGCCAGCGCCGCGCGTGCCATGGACAACTACCGCCGTTTCCTCGAATTGCAGAAGACCGATCCGCAGTTGCGCGCTGAAGCGCTGCGCCGCCTGGGCGACCTCAACATGGAAGCGGGTGAGGGCGAACGCATGGCGGGCGAGGCGTCCACCATCGACATGCAGGGTGCGGAGGCCATCAAGCTCTACAGCAGCCTGCTCAAGAGTTATCCGGACTATCCGCGCAACGACCAGGTGCTGTACCAGCTGGCGCGGGCCTACGAAACCACCGGCCAGCCCGAGAAGGCGCTGGCGACGCTCGATGAAGTCGTCCGCCGCTATCCGAAAGCGCCGCAGATGGACGAAGTGCAGTTCCGCCGCGGCGAGCTGCTGTTCTCCGCCAAGGATTACCACGGGGCGCAGACCGCCTATCAATTCGTCGTGAGCAAGGGCGACAAGGCGGCGTTCCTGTCGCAGAGCCTCTACAAGCACGGCTGGTCGCTGTTCAAGCAGGGCCTGAACGACGAGAGCCTGCCGTCCTTCGCGGGCGTGCTCGATCGCACCATGCTCGCGAAGAACACGCACGCGCTGATCCCGATCGACAAGCTGCCGCGCGCCAATCGCGAGCTGGCCGACGATACGCTGCGCGTCATGGCGGTCACGTTCTCGTACGACGAGGACTCGGTCGGCGCCATCGACAAATTCCTCGTCTCGCGCAACAACCCCGCCTACGCGCCGATCATCTATTCGCGTCTCGGCGACCTGTACGTGGAGAAGGAACGCTTCCAGGACGCGGCATCGGTGTATCGCGCCTTCGCCACGCGCGAACCCAACAACGAGTTCTCGCCCGGCCTGTCGATGCAGGCCATCGACGCCTATCGCAAGGGCGGGTTCACCGAGCTCGTGCTCGAGGGCAAACGCGAATACGTCGCGCTGTACAACTACGGCACGCCGTTCTGGGCCGGCCGCAACAAGGCCGACTACCCGAACATCGCCAAGGAACTGAAGACCAACCTCAAGGACGTGGCCACGTATTTCCACGCCGAGGCGCAGAAGACCAAGAAGGTGGACCAGTACCGCGAGGCGGCGCGCTGGTATCGCACCTATCTGGAATCCTTCCCGGACGACCCGGAATCCTTCGGCACTAACTACCTGCTGTCCGAGGCGCTCTATTCGAGCGAGGACTACCAGGGCGCGGCCGCGGAGTTCGCCAAGACCGCCTACGATTACCCGCGCAACCCGCGTTCGGCCGCGGCCGCCTACGCCGCGCTGGGCTCGTACACCAAGTACGAAGAGAAGCTGCCGGCGGCCGAGAAGGCCGAAGCGCACAAACTTGCGGTGGATGCCGGCGTGAAATTCGGCACCAGCTTCCCCGAGCATCCCGACAGCGCCGGCGTGCTCACGCGCGCCGCCGAAGACATCTTCGCCACCCAGGATCTGCAGCGCTCCATCGAAGTGGCGAACCTGGTGCTCGCGCACCAGCCGCCGGCCGATCAACCCAAGCGTCGCATTGCCTACACCATCATCGGCCAGGCGAATTTCGACCTGCTGCAGTTCCCCGAAGCCGAGAAGGGCTACATCGCCGCGCGCGATCTGCTGCCGCCCAACGACAAGATGCGCGCCGATCTCACCGAGCGCATCGCTTCGGCCGTGTACCGGCAGGGTGAGGCCAAGCAGAAAGCCGGCGACAGCCTCGGCGCGGTCGACGACTTCCTGCGCATCTCGCAGGTGGCCGGAACCTCGAAGATCGCCTCGCAGGCCGAATATGACGCGGGCGCGCAGCTCATCAACCTGAAAGAGTGGCCGCGCGCCATCCAGGTGCTGGAGCGCTTCCGCACTAACAACCCGAAGAGCGAGTTCACGGCCGACGTGACCCGCAAGCTCGCCGTCGCCTATGGCGAGACCGGGCAGGCCGGGCAGGCGGCGGTCGAGTTCGAGCGCATCGCGACCAATCCGGCCGAGTCGAAGGACATCCAGCGCGAAGCCAATCTGCAGGCCGCCGATCTATACGCCAAGGCCGGCAACACGCCCAAGGCGGTTGGCATGCTCGAGCGGTTCGTGATCACCTATCCAACGCCGGTCATCGATTCGATCGAGGCGCGCTGGAAGCTGGCCGAGATCGCGGGCACCGCCGGCAACCTCGAGAAACAGCGCTCGTGGCAACGTGAAATCGTCAACGCGGATCGCGCCGCCGGCGCGGGGCGCACCGATCGCACGCAGTATCTGGCGGCGAAATCGCAGCTCGCGCTGGCAACGCCGGCGCGCGATGAATATCGCAGCATCCCGCTGGTGTTGCCGCTCAAGACGAGCCTTGCGAAGAAGCGCAAGGCCATGGAGGCCGCGCTCGGCGGATACAAGGCCGCCGCGGACTATCGAGTCGCCGAAGTCACCACCGTGGCGACTTACGAAATCGCGCAGATCTACCTGCAGCTCGGCAAGGACATCATGAAGTCCGAGCGGCCGAAGAAACTCGCGGGCGACAGCCTCGATGAATACAACTCGCTGCTCGAAGAGCAGGCCTTCCCGTTCGAAGAGCAGGCCATCACGACGCACGAGATCAACACCAAGCGCGCGCGCGAAGGCGTCTACGACGAGGGCGTGAAGAAGAGCTACGCCGCGCTCGCCGAGCTCAAGCCCGGACGCTATGGCAAGAGCGAGATCCTGAGCGCGTCGCTCGATGCGCTGGTTCCGCCGGCACCGCCGCCGCCGGCGAATCCATCGCCTATTCTTTCTGGAGGGGCGACGCCCGCGGATCCCACCGCCGCGCCAGTGACCGCGGCGGCAGCGGCGCCGACGTACAACATTCCCAAGCCACCGGCGCGTGCCAACACCGAATTCACGCGCGCGCTCACGCTGATGCGTGGCGGCGATCCGACCCAGGCCATCCTCGAGATGCAGGTGCTCACGCAGTCGTATCCCGATCTGTCGGGGCCGTATGCCAACCTCGGGATCCTGCATCGCAACGCCAACCAGCTGCCCGAGTCCGAAGCGGCGCTCGCAAAGGCCACCGAGCGTGCGCCGTGGGATGCGCAGACCTGGAGTGAATACGGCATTACGCTGCGCCAGGCCGGCAAGTTTGCCGAGGCGCGCGCCGCGTACGAACATGCGACGAAGGCGAATCCATCCTACGCTCCGGCGCACCGCAATCTGGGAGTACTGCTCGACCTGTTCCTCGATGATCCGGTCACGGCGCAGGCCGAGCTCGAGACTTACAAAACTCTGACGGGCGAGGACAAGCCCGTCAGCGGGTGGCTGGCGGAGCTGCGGGCACGCAACAAGGTGCCCGCGAAGGCGCCCGCACCTGACGCCACGCCCAAGCCGGAAGGAGGCTGATCGTGAACAAACTACTTTTCTGCGCGCTGTTGTTGTTAGCGGGTGCCGCGCTCGCCCAATCGCCGCCCCCGGCCGCGGCGCCGCGCGATGCGCTGGAACCGGGCGTGAACACCTCGGCACCGGCCGCGGTGCCGGCGGCCACCCCCGCGCCGCCTCCGGCTGTCACCGCGCCGTCATCGGCGAAGCCGGCCGCCACCGCCGCTAACAAACCTGCGGCGGCCAAACCCAAGGGAAACGCCAAGGACCGCCTGGACCTCGAGTCCACGCAGATCACCGGCAACCGCGAGCTGCCCAAGGTGCTGTACATCGTGCCGTGGCGCAGTGCGGAACTGGGCGATCTCGTCGGCCGCCCGGTGAACAGCCTGCTCGACGAGGTGCTGGAGCCGGTCGATCGTGACGTCTTTCGCAGACAGAACCGCTACTTCGAAGCGTTGCAGCCTAATGAGGCAGCGCCCGCCGGTAAGCCTGAGAAGTGATTAACAGTTTTTGTCACTTATGTAACGCAAAGTTGGCGCGGCTTCCCCGAAGCCGCCGCTTTTATTCCGAGGAGAGTCGATCGTGGGTTCAATAAACGGTGTCATCAAGTTTTTCCAGGACGGC
>DASYKM010000071.1:0-1780 GCA_035995425.1 Steroidobacteraceae bacterium | reverse complement strand
TTCGGCCGACGGTCTCGCCCCGGAATGACGAGGCATATGATTCGAACTTCGAAAACGCTGAACTGACCGCTCGCCCAGGCGGGCGCGGCGCCAATTCTCACGCAATTGCTCCTGCCGCGTAATTACTCACGCCGCGAGGGTTGGTCGCGGGCCGGCTGCCTGGGCCGCGGGTAGTGCCAGGGCGTCGCGGATGGCGGTGAGAGCGCTCCGGCCGTTGCGGCGGCCGGTTTCGACAATTGAGCAGAGGGCGGCGTAGGTCTTCGCGCCCCACTCGGATCGGAACCCATTCGTCACTTTGCGAAAGATCACCGACGGCCTCAGTGCCCGCTCGCTTTCGTTGTTGGTCGGCTCGGCGTCGCGGCGCTTGAGGAACACGAACAGCTTGTCGCTGCAGTCGACATACACCGCGTCTCGCAGCTTGCGGCCCTCGGCATCGGTGGGCTTGCGTGCGAGCAACCGCTCCAGTTGCCTTTCGAGACGGCGGCGATGCGCCGCAATGGTGGCGTCGACGAGATCGGGCCGGCGGCGGCCGACCGCACAAGCGTCCTTGAGCAACGCCTTGAAGTCGGGCGCGAAGATCGTATCGCCGTGGTCGATGGCATACTGCGCATCACGGATCAGATGCGCGAGGCAGAACTGGTGCTCCTCAGCGTGTCCCAACTGCGCGGCCAGCCGATCCGACAGCCACATCTGGGGCTTCACGCCACCGAGAAAGTCTGTCGGCACGCATTTGCCGCGCGTCGGTGCGATCACATGATAGACGGCGGTGGCGCAGCCGAACGTCCACTGCCACCAGGTCTTACCCTTCACGCGCGCACTCGTCTCGTCGCTGGCGATCACCTCGCTGGCGCGCACCTCTGCTGCGATCCGCTCGGCAGGTGCCGCGATTGCCTCGCCGACGCGGGCGAGCACGTTGGCGATGGCGCCCTGAGAGATTGTGAGGCCGAAGAGGCCCTGGCAGACCTCGGTGAGCCGCTTGAAGCCGATCATCTGGCAGCCGTGCAGGTAGGCGATCATCGACGCGATGCCCGGACCGAACGGCGTGCCTTCGGGCATATCGGCGGGGGCGCTCGCCGTCACCCGCGCCTTGCAGCAGGGGCAGGTGGCGCGGAACAACTCGACGCGCGTCGTGATCGGCCTGATCGGCGGAATGTCAATATGATCGTACTCCTTCGCGAGTTCCTGTCCGGCTTCGCTGAGCACGGCGCCACAGGCACAGTGCTCAGCGAAGAAGCGTCGCGTCGCGTCGGGTTTCTCGGCCAGCTTGCGCGCGACGCCGGGCCGGCCCTTGCGCCGCCGCTTGACCGCCGGCGGCTCGGCGTTCGCCTTCTGCCCGCGCGAAGGCGGCAGCGAGGAATTGTCCGGCGTCTTCGGCGGTCCGCCGCGCTTAGCTTCGAGCTCGGCGATGCGGGCCTTCAACGCCTTCACCTGCGCCAGCAATTCGTCGATGCGCTCGTCCCGGCCGGCGATCTGCGCCATGAGCCCGTCGATCCGCGTCAGCAGCGACGCCAAAAGTTGGGCGCCATCACTGCTCGGCGAATCAATCTCTCTATCTGGCATAGAGAGCGTGAATCAGCTCGCCGCACTCCGCTCAACACCTCAGACCCGAGTCAAAACGCCGCAGAGGCGTGAGTAATTACGCTGGCCCTGCTTGAATGCCGCCGACCTCTCGTAGGCTTGGCGTTGCGGCGTCTTGCTGCCGCCGCGCTGTGGAATGCAGACCGTCGTGACGGCGCCGTGCACGCACGCCGTTACGTTCTGCTCGCTGAAGAAGCCGCGA
>DASYKM010000070.1:0-5722 GCA_035995425.1 Steroidobacteraceae bacterium | reverse complement strand
CGGATCGAGATCCGCGAAGAACGGCTGCTGCATCGTGGCCGAGTTCGAGGAATGGCAGCGCACGCAGTTCGCGGTGCCGGCGTTCTTCACCAGCGCGTACAGCGTCGAGCCCGCGAAGTTGTAGTTATCCTGCGGCGCGTCCGGATGCACTGGGTCCATCGGGCCCGCCGGGAAGGATTTGCTGCCGCCCACTTCCTTGACGGCGGGAGCCTGCAATTGAATCGTCGTGCCGCCCGTGGCGCTGGCACCGGCCCAGTTGCGGATCCAGACGGTCAGCGTGTCGCCGCAAGCGGCGGCCGACGCCAACCAGCAGTTATGGCCGCCGGACACTTTCGCGACCATGCGTGACTGATCGGGCTGCGTGAGATTCACGACCGAGTTCGCGGCCTGGTAGGCCAGGTTCACGTCGTCATTGCGGGCAAACATCGGAGTCTGGCCGCCGGCGTTGTGGCACGCGCCGCAACGATTGTTAGCCTTGATGTTCTCCCACAGGTTGATGCGGAAGGCCTGCACGTCGGCGTTGGCCGAGGCCGGACCGGTGTAGTCGGAGACCGTCTGCGGCACCGTGACGGGATTTTCCATCGTCGGCGCGCCGCCGCTCGAACAACCGGCCAGGACCGCAACCGCGAAAGCGGCCGTGATCCAACGTAAAGAATTCTTGAGCTGCATAGGTTTCATGTGTGCTCCCTCATTCGCCCCTGCAGTACACAGCGGTTTCGGCGAAGACCTGTTTCAGCCGATGGCCGTTGTTCTTGAAGTTGTTCGTGATCTCCACGACCTTGGCGCGCTCGGCGCTCGCCGCGACCGGATCGACGACGGCGCCCGGCGCGCGGAAGCACACCGTCTTGAACACCTTCTCGACCTGGCATTGAGCGAAAGCGGAGCTGTTGGCGAGCTCGGCACCCATGGACTTGGCGCCGGTTCCCGAACCGGGCAGCGACGAATTCCAGCCGAGCAGCGAGTTCTGGCCCTTGCGCCAGCGGTTCTCCCAATGCTCATCGGGAGGAGTGATGAAGCCCGGCGCGAAGTTGGTGTTGTTGTTGAAGTACTTCGGCTGCACGACACCCGGCGTGTACATCAGGCGCATGGTGCCCGGCGCGTCGGCCGTGCCGTTGTCGAAGTCATAGTACGAGAACGCCTGCGCGAACGGATCCATGCCGCTGTGACATCCGATGCAGTTGTTCAGGAAGATGCGGCTGTCGCCACCGGGGCTGCGGCTCACGTCCTGGCGGATGCGATCCGGCGGCAGCGAGGTGTCGTGCACCTGCTCCATGTCGCGGCACATGTGGTTGATCATGGTGAAGCGGAACATCGCGCGGTTGGTGCCGTCGATGAAGAACGCTTCGGAGGCGGCGCGCGAGGTCAGGAAGCCCGCGGTCGCGGCGGCGGGAATGCCCTGCACCGACGACTGCGTCGTGGGCGTCAGCGCCGTGAAGAGGTTGAGGGCGTTCGTCTCGGCGTTCTCGTAGTGAGCGTTGCTGGTCGGCGAAGCGGCCGGCGTCGCACCGCTCACGGTGTACGTGAGGTCGGCAGACAGCGCAGTGGTGAAGTCGACGTCGTCACGCACCATGCCAATGAAAGTGGCGACGTAGTCGTTGAGTGGCGCGAACACCGTCTGGTCGCGGTTGGTCCACGGCACCGCCATGTTCTTCAACGTGACGTTGTAGAAGGATGGCGACGCGGTCGCGATGTTCGCCGCACCCATCAGGTCGCCGTTGTGAACGAGCTGCTCCAGGTTGTCGAGCGTCGCCTCGCTCGGCGGAACGCCGGCGATGCGATCGTAAATGCGTTTCGCCTGGTCGCGCTCATTGGCCGACACCGCTAACGCAACGCTTGCGAGCATGCACGCAAGGCCGACCGACTTCAGTTTTGAAACCTGTGGGGTATTCATTTGCCTCATCCACATCCCTTTTGACGAACGCAGTATCACCTCGTCCGCAAGCAGACTTGTTTGTCTCCGCTCCTGTACGTCTCCAAGCGGCGACAGCACCATTTATTACGTACTCCAAGTAGTCTTAGGCCCAAGGACTGCGACTCGCGTCACGGCGCTCACCGCCCCAGGGCCCTAACTAGAACAGCTGACAAGAAAACCGCTTTGCGGCCCTGCCTGCTGTGACGTTGTCGGCAGATCGGCGCGGGCTCAAGCGGGATGATTGGATTACGTCACATGCCTGTGCGGCACTGCACATGCGTTGACAGTGGAGGACGCTGTGAATCGATCAAATGAAAACGCGAACCGGATCACGCTCGGGCACCTGGCCCGGGGCCTCGTGTTCGGTGTCATCGGCATGCTGACGGCCTGTACCCAGGGCCCCGGCGGCGGCGGCATCGGCCTGGCCAACGGCCAGGACCCGGACCCGGCGACGGTCGATTTTCCGATCTTCTACATCCGCCACCAGATTCCGGAAGACCAGGACAACGTCACGCGCGTGCGGCCGTTCGTCGAAGACGACGACTACTCGGCCACCCTGTGGAAGCGCGATCGTGCTTCGCCGGGCGCGCCGGAGAAGGAAATCACCGCGCGCCTGCGCGTCGATCCGCTCGGCGATCCCGAGGACCGCTATGACATCAAGGACCTGGCAGTTTCGCCCGACGGTCTGAAGGTGGCGTTTGCGATGCGCGGCCCGCTGGACGATTTCGACGAGGACGAAGCCCCGACCTGGAACATCTGGGAATACAACATCGCCACCGACGCGCTGCATCGCGTGATCGCCTCGAACATCATCGCCGAAGACGGCCAGGACGTCGCCCCGTCCTATCTACCCGACGGCCGCATCCTGTTCTCCTCGACGCGCCAGCGCCAGGCCAAGGCCATCCTGCTCGACGAAGGCAAGGCGCAGTTCGAAGCCGCCACCGAGGCGCGCAACGAGTCCTCGTTCGTGCTGCACGTCATGAACGCCGACGGCACCGCCATCCACCAGATCTCCTTCAACCCGAGCAGCGACCTGTACGGCCAGGTGCTGCAGAACGGCCGCATCCTGTTCACGCGCTGGGACCGCGCGCCGGGCAACGACGGCCTGAACCTGTACACCTCGAACCCCGACGGAACCGACACGCAGCTGCACTACGGCAAGCTGTCGCACCTGACCGGCACCGATGGCACTAACACCACGCCGACCACCGCGTCGGTCGAGTTCATGCGCGCGCGCGAGATGAGCGACGGCCGCCTCATGGTGCTCACGCGTGAGCGCAGCGATGTCGACTTCGGTGGCAACCTCGTCATCATCGACGCCAACCACTTCGTCGAGAATCATCAGCCGCTGTTGTCGAACGCCGGCGCACCTGGCCCGGCGCAGACCCAGGCCACGCTCGGCGACATTCGCACCGTGCCGGGTCCTTCGCCCGACGGCCGTTTCAATTCCGGTTTCCCGCTGTGGGACGGTTCGGGAAGAATTCTCGTGAGCTGGTCGCAGTGCCGCCTGTTCGACACCGTCGACCCGACGCGCATCGTGCCCTGCAACTCGGCGCGGATCGCCAACCCCGACGTGCAGACCGCGCCACCGCTGTACAGCATCTGGATGTTCTCGCCCGCGCAGAACACCATTCTTCCGATCATGCAGCCGGTCGAAGGCGTCATGGTCACCGAGGCGATCGCGGCGCAGCCGCGCGTGCCGCTGCCGGCCGTCGTGCTCGACAAGACAGCGCCGCTCGATCTCGACGCCGACCTGGTCGCCGAAGGCGCGGGCCTGCTGTCGATCCGCAGCGTCTACGACATCATGGGTGTGGAGCAGGCGCGCCTGAACAACGGCACCGCCAGCACCATCGGCAGCGTCTCCAACCCGACGCTCACGCAGTACGCCAATCGGCAGGTGCGCTTCGTCCGCATCGAGAAGCCGGTGTCGATTCCCGACGATGACGACATCGCCGACCCTGACAACTCCGCCTTCGGTCCCACGGGTGTGATGCGCGAGATCGTCGCGTACGCGCCGGTCGAGCCGGATGGCTCAGTGCGCATGAAAGTCCCGGCCAACGTGGCGTTCCAGCTTTCGCTGCTCGACGCCAATGGCCGCCGCGTGAGCCCGGTCCATCGCAGCTGGCTGCAGGTGCGCCCGGGCGAAGTGCTGGAGTGCAACGGCTGCCACCTGCGCACCACCGCCAACGGCGCCACCGAGAAAGTTCATGGGCGCGCCGGCCTGTTCAATTCCGTGTACTCGGGCGCGACCGCCACCGGCGGCGCATTCCCGGGCGCGGTGAACACGATTTCTCCCGAAGCGGGCGACACGATGGCGCGCGCGCGTTCACGCGCCGGCTCCTCGTGCATCGACGCCACCACCACGATTGATCACTGCGGATTGCAGTCGATTACGCCGAGCGCCAACGTGGTGTACGACGAGATCTGGAAAAACGCCGCGGCGCCGACGGATTCGTTCGCCTACAGCTACCAACAGCTGACCACCGAGAGTCCGGCAAACGTCGGCTGCTTCCCAGTCTGGACACCGACTTGCCGCATCACCATCCACTACACGGGTCCGCTCACGCGTCCCGGACACATTCATCCGTTGTGGGCGGTACCGCGTCCGGCGGCCGGCGTTCCCGATCCCGTCACGGGCATCCTCACGTACCCGAAGACCTGCACCTACTGTCATTCGCGAGTGGATTCGGTGGATCCGGCCGTGGTGCAGTTGCCGGCCGCATCGCTCGAGCTCACCGATGAAATCTCGGATGACGATCCCCTGCAATTGCGCGCGTATCGCGAGCTGCTGTTCCCGCGTCCTCAGCTGCAATTGGTCGGGGGAGCGATTCAGGTCGTGACCCTGCCGGGACCGCCGGACGACAACGGCATCCCCTCGACCATCCCGCAAACCTTCCCGGCGTCGATGTCGGCGAGCAATGCTCGCGGCTCGCGGTTCTTCACCGTGATGAACAATACGACGCATGCAGGTATGCTCACGACCGCTGAACTGCGCCTGCTTTCGGAGTGGCTGGATATTGGAGCCCAGTATTACAACGACCCGTTCCCGCCGACTCCGCAGAATTAGTTTTGCGCTTGCTCTCGTCTTCGCGTGTTCCCTTCCGGTCACATCGTTAGCGAAACAGACCGAGGAGGAGAAGGCCGCCAAGGAAGCCGTGGCGCAGGAAAAGCTGCTGCAGGTTTTCGTCAGCGAGCCCTACCTCGAGCTGTCGACCGGCCCGGGCCGCGGCTACCCCGTGTTTCACGTGGTGGCGCGCGAGCAATCGGTGGACGTGCTCTTTCGGCGCACCGACTGGTTCAAGGTGCGCGACGAACAGGGCGTCACCGGCTGGGCGCGCGCGCAAGACATGCGTCGCACGAAGCTCGCCGACGGCTCGCCGTTCGTCTTCAATCTTGGCGACCGCGCCGGCTTCACCAGCCACGACTGGGAGCTCGGCATCGGTGGTGGCGACTACGGCGGCGCGAACCTGATCGCCGCGTACGGTGCCTGGTCGCTCACCGACAACATGAAGGTCGAGATCACGCTGTCGCAGTTCCTCGGCAATTCCTCGAACGGGTACAAGGCCGAGCTCGGCCTCTTCCACGTCCTGTTTCCAGAATGGCGCATCTCGCCGATGCTCGAGCTCGGCACGGGCGTCGTGTTGACGGAACCGCGCGCCACGATCGTTCTGCCGGCAGACCGCACCGATCAAACCGCATATGCAGGCGTGGGTGTCCGCGCCTATCTCACCCGGCGCTTCTTCGTTCGCGCCGACTATCGCTGGCACACGATCTTCACGAGCCGCGATGACAATCAGGAGTTGGAAGAAT
>DASYKM010000069.1:0-38022 GCA_035995425.1 Steroidobacteraceae bacterium | reverse complement strand
CCACGAGGGGTGTTCTCTAATACGAAGGGAGTGCACCGTGGCGAAGGTTCCAGCAGGCGTAGGTCCGCGATTTCCACAAGTTGTAGTGCTGGTGGGTGCGACGGGCGATCTCGCCCGCCGCAAGCTCATCCCGGGGTTGTTGTATCTGGCGCGCGCGGGATTCATTCCCGGCTGCCGCATCATCGGTGTATCGCTCGATCAATTCGACGCGGAGGCGTTCCGTAGATTCGCGCGCGAATCGCTGAACGAGTTTTCGACACGCAAGGTGTCCGACGAAGACTGGAACACGTTCGCCAGCTCGCTCGACTACGTTTCGCTGGCCGCAGGTCCCGGGGCGCTCGCCGAAGCCGTCGCGCGCGCGGAGGCCTCCATCGGCGAGGAGAGCCGGCGATTGCACTACCTGTCCGTGCCGCCGAACGCGGCGCTGTCGGCCGTGCGCATGCTGGGTGACGCGGGTCTGGTGCAGAACTCGCGCATCATCATGGAGAAGCCGTTCGGCACGGATCTCGCGAGCGCGGTGGCGTTGAACGCGAAACTGCATGAAGTGTTCGCCGAAGAGCAGATCTTCCGCATCGATCACTTTCTCGGCAAAGAGCCGGCGCAGAACATTCTTGCCTTCCGTTTCGCCAATGGCCTGTTCGAACCCATCTGGAATCGCAATTTCATCGACCACGTGCAGATCGACGTGCCCGAGACGCTGGGGCTCGGCAAGCGCTCGGCGTTTTACGAATCCACCGGCGCCTATCGCGACATGGTGGTTACGCACCTGTTCCAGATCCTGGGATTCATGGCGATGGAGCCGCCCACGCACCTGGCGCCGGCGCCCATCAGCGAAGAGAAGAACAAGGTGTTTCGCAGCATGCTGCCCATACAACCCACCGACGTGGTGCGCGGTCAGTACATCGGCTATCGCGGCGAGGAGGGCGTGGCGCCTGAATCCGACACCGAGACCTTCATCGCGCTCAAGTGTTCGATCGACAACTGGCGCTGGGCCGGCGTCCCTTTCTATCTTCGCACCGGCAAGAAGTTAGCCGAGGGGCAGCGCATCATCTCGATCGCGTTTCGCGAGCCACCCAAGAGCATGTTCCCCGAAGGGTCGGGCATCGGCGCGCATGGCCCCGATCACCTGACGTTCGATCTCGCCGACGCCGCGCGCACTTCGCTGTCGTTCTATGGCAAGCGGCCCGGGCCGGGCATGCGGCTCGACAAGCACAGCCTGCAATTCGCGATGAACGACACCGGCCAGATCAGCGACGTGCTCGAGGCATACGAACGATTGATTCTCGACGCCATGCGCGGCGATCACACGCTGTTTACCACCGCCGAGGGCATCGAGCGCCTGTGGGAGGTGTCGGTGCCGCTGCTCGAGTCGCCACCACCGGTGCGCACCTATTCGCCGGGCTCCTGGGGCCCGAATGCCATCCACCAGCTGATTGCGCCGCACGCCTGGCGCCTGCCGTTCGAACGCACCTGGCGCGATCCTAACAAGCAAGGCGTGTGAATTTATTCCGGCCCGAGCTTTCAGTTGCCGTGGTACTGGTTTGACAGGGGAAAGGGAACCGGCTCGGTTCCGCCGGGCGGTATGTAAGTGAGCGCGAGCTGCGCGCCCCCTCCACGTTGGAAATATTCCAGGCGGATGGAGTGAAATCCCCGCTCGAGGGGAACCATGAAATCTTTCGCCGACCAGGCGCCGTGCACTCCGTCATTGTCGATCAGTTCTTGCTCGTCGATTGACAGCTTCGATCCATCGTCGGAGTTGAGAACCAGCACATAGTGTCCGGTCACGGGCACATCGAGAAACCCGTCGAGTACGACCCCGAAATCCTGTGTCCGCGGGAAGGCCGTCAGCTCGAATTTCTCGTCCGCAACACCGGTTCGCGCCGCCTGCAGCGCGGAAAATTCCGGAATCTTTTCCCACGCGCCTTCGTAGTACGAATACCGGAGCCCGCCGCCCGCGGCGTGTGCCGGCTTCGGGCGCGCACGCCAGATCTCGCCGATCCTGAAATCGACGACGGTTGTCCGGTCGTGACGTTTGACGAACCCAAACGACTTCAGCATGACGCGCGCAATGCCGGTATCGACGCGCATGGAATTGACGGCCTGCAGCTTCGTGGAATAGGAGGTTGGTGACGTGCCGTCAGTCGTGAACCGCAGCGCCGGATCGCGCGGCAGGCGGCTATCTACTATGAAAGGGAAGCTCAAGTGCCTGGCGACGATGCCAGCCGTGGGCAGAAACCACGGCCCTTCGTTCCCCGGATAGCCGGAGTAGGCGAACTTCAGGCCGTCATACGCGGATTTGTGCAGGACCGAAAAGTGCGTTTCGTCGGCATAACGTTCACTGCGCCAATGCAGCTCCTTCGGAGCGGCTGACCTCAGAACCCCGTCCATCTTCGTCACGCCCATGCGTGTGTGGTCGGCGCCGTCGCGGCTGCCGATCCAGAGTGTTTCGCCGGCGAATGACGGCTTCGCGAGTTGTTCGCGCGCACTATCCGCGATCCGCTCCTTGTCCCACCACAGCGCGGGATCGGTCAGCACATACGCATCGAAGAGTCTGGGCTCGTTGAGAAACGCGTACATGCCGAAGAGCCCGCCGTACGAATGTCCGTAGAAGATGTTTTCACCGGAGGTGGCGTACTTCTTGTCGACATACGGAATCAGCTCATCACGCAGGAAAGAAAGAAATGCGGGGCCGCCGCCCGAGGACGGCACATCCGGGACGTGGTTTGGCGTGAGGTCTTTGTCGCGATCCCATTTCAGCATCGTCCATACATTCACGACGATGAGCGGCGGAATAAACCCCTGGCGATCCTGAAGTGCGCGCACGACTTCGAGAATGCGCTTCCCGTCATCTTCGGCATCCAGCACATACAGAACGTCAAAGCGCGCGCCGGCCGCCGCGGAATAACTGTCGGGCAGCACCACTTGAATCGAGCGCGATTCGTGGAGCACGCGGGATTCCACGACGTCCGCCACACCGGGGACCTCCGGATTCCATTGTGCGAAGGAGGGCGGCGCGAGGCCGGCAGTGAAAATCACACCCACAAGACTTCGCAGCGCCATCCACTCTCTCCCCTTCAAGTGAAGGTCTGTTAGATGTGCCCGCGACGCACGAGGTTGTGATCCGGGGACGCTCCCGTTTTCCTTTTCCGTGGCAGTATCCGCAGTCGAGCCATCGCGGAAGTGGAGGGGATATGTCACGTATCTGGATTGGAATCGCGTTGTTGTCCGTTGCGGCTACCTGCGGCGCACAAGTGGGCCGAGCGCCCGAATTGCCGGCAGGACCAGGCACCGACGCTGACGTTCGGGCCAAGAACCCCGACCCCTCGGCAGTCGAAATACCGTTGTATGCCGGCGCGTTGATTTCGGACGTGCTCAAGGCGCTCGTCGAGAAGGGCTTTCTCATCAAGTGGAGCCCCGAACAGGTGTTGCCCACGATGACAGTGCTCGAAAGGCCCAAGGCGACCCGCATCGACAATGTGTTGAACGAGATCCTCGCCCCCTGGGGCATGCGCGCCGATCACAACCTCATGGACGGCGGGTACCGGATCAAAACGATGAAGAAGAAAAAGAGCAAAGACTGACGCCGGATCGGATTCCAGCATTCGCACAGCCACCATTAATAAGAGTGGCCTCTCAAATAGCAGTCATTCTCATTGCCAACAAGAATGATTCGCAATAAGATGCGGGCCGTTGCTGAGACGAATTGATCGTTTCAGCCGCTCGCCCGGCAGTAATGCCAGCCACTCCCGATCGGGATAGCCACAGCGCACGGGCTTTAGCCACATCCGTATTGGGAGCTAGCCGTGTCGAATCATGTGTCCCGCCTGGGTTTTGAGGGTTTTGCCCGTCGCCGAATCGCCGTTGCCGTGAGCCTCGCGCTCGCCGCCGCCGCGGCCAATGCCCAAACCCCAGCCGAAGAACCCAAGACCATGCCGAAGGTGTCGGTCGCGGCCGCCGAGCCCGAACCCACTCCGAAAGTCGATCGCGTCTCTTCGCCGAAATTCACGCAGGCGCTGGTCGACACGCCGCAGACCATCGCGGTGGTCAGCAAGGAAGTCCTGACGCAGCAGGGCGCGACCACGCTCTCCCAGGCCTTGCGCAATACACCGGGCGTCACGTTTCTGTTAGGCGAGAACGGCAATACCTCCACCGGCGATTCGATCTTCATGCGTGGCTTCGATACGCAGGGGTCCATCTTCATCGACGGCATCCGCGATCTCGGCAGCGTCACGCGCGACACTTTCAACACCGAGCAGGTGGAAATCGCCAAGGGTCCCGCCGGTCCCGACTACGGCCGCAGCGCCGCCTCGGGCTATGTGAATCTCGCGAGCAAGGTTCCCGTGGCCGACGACTTCTCCTCGGGCAGTGCCAGCTATGGCACCAGCTCGAATTCGCGCCTGACCGGTGACATCAATCACCAGTTCGAAGGCAGCGGCACCGCGGTCCGTCTCAACGTGATGGGCCAGGACGGTGAAGTCGACGGCCGCGATTTCATCGAGCGCCAAGGGTGGGCATTTGCGCCGTCGCTCGCGCTCGGCCTCGGCAGCGACACGCGCGCCTATTTCTATCTACTGCACACCGAGCAGGACAACGTTCCTGACGGTGGTGTGCCTGTCATCGGCCTCGACGGCTTCTACAATCCGGGTTTCGATCCCGCAACGATTCCGACGCCCCCGAACGCCGGCGTGATTCCGGATCGCGTCGACCGCGACAACTTCTACGGGCTCGCCAGCGACTTCGAGCAGATCAAGGGCACGATGTTCACGGCGCGCTTCGAGCACGACTTCAACGACAACGTCAGCCTCCGCAATACCTCGCGCTACGGAAAGTTGCGCCAGTTCTACGTGCTCTCCGGCGTCAACCTGCTGACCGTCGCGAGCCCGGATCCGGATCTCTGGACCGTGGCGCGCACGCGCCAGAGCAAGTTCCAGGAAAACACGCTGCTCACCAACCAGACCAACATCACGGCAAATCTCGGCACCGGCAGCGTCACGCATGCGATCACCAGCGGCATCGAGTTCATCGACGAAGAACAGTACAACCCGACGTATGTCGGTCTCGGAACGCCGATCACGCCCGCCAACCTCTACCATCCGAACCGCAATGACGTGCAGCCGGGCTACGCGCCGGTTCGCAACGGCGTGTACACGCGCGGCGAAACGCAGACAGCGGGCGTATACGTGTTCGACACCGTGAGCTTCGCGGAACGCTGGCAGGCGACCGCGGGTTTCCGCGTGGATTCCTTCGACACGGATTTCGACAATGCCGCGCTATCGACTGCGCTCACGAACCCCACGCTGCCCGTGGGTACGCTGGTTCCCGGCTCGCTGACGGTGCAAGACACGCTGTTCTCGTACAAGGTCGGCCTGGTCTTCAAGCCTTCCGAGAACGGCAGCATCTATCTATCGCACGCGATCTCCGAGCAGCCTCCGGGCGGTTCGAACTTCACGCTGAGCACGAGCACCGCGGGCAACAACCTCAACAACCCGAATCTCGACCCGCAGAAGGGCACGAATCTCGAGCTCGGCACCAAGTGGGAATTCCGCAATGGCGCGCTGGCCGTGACCGGCGCCGTCTACGACAGCAAGAACGAAAACGAACTCACGCCAGATCCGGTGGATCAGACCCAGTTCATCCAGCTGGGCGAGCGCGAAGTGAAGGGCATCGAGCTCGGCATCGTCGGCAAGATCACTGACAACTGGGAAATGAGCGCGGGCGTTGCCAGCATGGACACCGAGATCAAGCGCGGCCTCGCCAACCAGGCTGGCAATCCCATCACCTGGTCGCCCAAGCTCACCTTCACCAGCTGGACCACCTACCACGCGCCGTTCGGGCTCTCGCTCGGTGGTGGATTCCGCTACGTGGACAGCGTGATCCGGCCGATCAGCACGAACGCCGCACCGCCGCCGCCGAATGCCACCAGCATGCGCGGCGCGCCCGACTACTGGGTCATCGACGCGATGGCGGCCTATTCCATCAACGACAAGATTTCCCTGCAATTGAACGCCTATAACCTTACCGACGAGTTCTACGTGGCCACGTTGAACAACAGTGGCACGCGTTACTCGCCCGGCACGCCGCGCTCCGCGCTGCTCACGGTGAACTTCAGCTTCTGAGGTAAGGGTCGCGCCACTGTGCGAGCATCCGGCACATGATGATCCACGTGCCGAAAGTCTTGACGGTCGAGCAGGTGGCGGAGTGCCGCCGCCTGCTCGAGACGGCCGAATGGTCCGACGGCAAGGCCACCGTGGGCGAGCAGGGCGCGCTGGTCAAACGCAACCGCCAGCTCCAGGAGATGTCGCCCGCGGCGCGGCAGTTAGGCGAGACGGTTCTCACCGCGCTTGCGCGCAATACCTTGTTTTTTTCCGCGGCGCTGCCGCTCAAGAGCGTACCGCCGCTGTTCAACCGCTACGAGAGTGGCGAGAGTTACGGCAACCACATCGACGGTGCCGTGCGCGCCGTGCCCGGCAGCTCGCATTTCATTCGCACGGACCTGTCGTCCACGCTGTTTCTCACCGATCCGGCCGAGTACGACGGTGGTGAGCTGGTCATCTTCGATACCTACGGCGGCCACCAGGTCAAACTACCGGCCGGCGACCTGATCCTCTACACCGCGGGCAGCCTGCACCGCGTGAATCCGGTGACGCGTGGCGCGCGCGTGAGCTCGATCTTCTGGACCCAGAGCATGGTGCCGGACGACCGGCATCGCGAGACGCTGTACCAGCTCGACCAGACCATCCAGAAGATCCGCGGCAAACACGGCGAGACGGACGAGACCGTGGCGCTGGCGGGGCACTATCACAACCTGCTGAGGATGTGGTCACAGATCTAGGCCGTCGGCTCCGCGCGGCGCCAGCTCGCGAATGCTGAAGGCCTTCAGCGGCTCCATCAATTCTTCCACCGTCAGCAATCCCATGCAGGGCATCGCGCCGGCCGGCAGCTTCCCGCCCGCCGCGATCTTGTTAGCCAGCGCGATGGACGCCGCGCAGGGAATGTTCGGCCCGTCGTTTTCGCGCGCCACGAGATTCCAGGTGACGGAATGCGGCGCGCCGTTCTCATGCAGGCCCTCGAGCGTCACGAACATGCCGCCGCGATCGCTGAACAACGGCTGCAGCCATCGACCGAGCGTGTACAGCGGACGCGCAAACGACAGCGCGCTCTTCAGGCGCCGCTCCTTCACCATCTTCGCCAATAGCTCGATGATCTTGTGCGCCGTGCCGCTGGCGAATCCCGCATGAAAGCTCACGGTCTTCACCCCGGGGTAGCGCTGCGGCAGCAGGTCGAGATCGGGTACATCGCAGCGACTGATGTGGCGGGTGCCAATAATCTTGGGGAATTCGTGCTGCTGCGTGTCGAGCCACCCGTACACATCAGTCCAGCCGCCATTTTCGAGAGTGCGAAAGCGCTTGCCGCAGTAACCGAACACCGCGCGCAGCGTCGCCACTCCAGGAATGGCGCTGCCTGAGGTGAGCCCGATGTGGATCGCATCGAGCCGCGAGAATTGGGCCAGGTACCGGTCGACGACCGCGGACGTCAACGCCGGCACGGTGCTCGCCCCGCTGATGACAGAAACGCCGGCGGCGCGCGCCTCGGCATCGAGCTTCGTGATGCCGGTGACGAATGCGCGGCCGTCGGCCAGGTCCAGGTAATTGGCGCCCGCCTTGATGCAGGCGCGCGCGACGTCGTAACCCTGTTCCTGGAACGGACCCGCGGTATTGATCAACGTGGTGACGCCCAGCTTGCGCAGTTGCAGTGCCAGCTGTGGGTTCGTCGCATCCACCGCGCGCGCGTGATCGGCGGTGAGGCCGACTTGATAGGCGGCGGCAGTGGCCTTCAGCAGGTCGCGGCCTGCCAGTATGAGTTGCACACGACGATTCCGGGCCAGCGCCGCGCAAATGCGGCTGCCGAAGAACCCATAGGCACCCAGGACGAGGATCTTTTGCACGGTGCCTAGATTACCGCGAAGGATTTCCCCGCGCCCTGCACACTAACCTCCGATGACCCAAATCGACCAGGAACTGGTCGGACGGCTGCTGCGCGGGGAGCGAGCGGCGTTCGATGAGTTCTTCAACGAGTACTACCCGAAGCTGTACCGCTTCGTGAAACGCCGCATGCCGCACGATGCGGCGGGCTGCGAGGACGTGGCGCAGGCGACGCTGTGCCGTGCGCTCGAGAGCCTGCGGGGCTATCGCGGCGAGGCGGCGTTGATGACGTGGCTCTGCACGATCTGCCGGCGTGAGCTCGCGGCGCGCTGGCGTGAAAACCAGGGCTGGGCGGCGGCTCCCTCCCTGGCGGAAGACGACCCCGAAATCCGCGCGGCGCTCGAGTCGTTGCTGGCGAGCGAGCAGGGCGATCCGGTGCTGGCCGCCAACCGCGAGCAGGTGCGGGATTCCATCCTGACGGCGCTCGACTATCTACCGGCGCCGTACGCCGACATCCTCGAATGCAAGTACCTGCGCGACATGAGCATCGGCGAGATCGCGCGCAAGCTTGGCCGAAGCCCCAAGGCCACCGAGTCGCTGCTGACGCGCGCGCGTGAAGCGTTTCGCGAGGCCTTCGTATTGCTGCCCGGCGGAGCGCAGACCCCATGAACCAGCCCGAATCCGATCGCTCGATCGAACGCCTGATCAAGCTCGCGGGCGAGCGCGACCTGCCATCGGCCGAAGGTGCCGAACGCGCGCGCCGCGCGGCGCAGGAGTCGTGGAACCGCTTGCTGAAGCAAGGCGCCGCGCCCGCGCCTCGCCGCGCATTGAAGTTCGTGTTGGGCCTGGCCGTGGCGGCAGGGTTGGCGACCGTTGCGTTTCATGCCTGGCATCGCCCGAATGCGGTGCCCGTGGAGCTGGTGGCGCGCATCGCCACGCTGGACGGTGGCGCGGCGCTTCGCGAAGCCGGGATCGAGACGCTGGCACGGGTCGCCGGGTCGGTGCGATCGGGCACCGTGCTCATGACGAGCGAAGGACGCGTGGCGCTCACATTCGGCGACTCGCTGTCGCTGCGCGTCGACCGCCACACGCGCCTGCGATTCGACAGCCGCGAGCAGGTCACGTTGTTAGAAGGCGCGTTATACGTGGACTCGGGCGGTGTGAACGCCGTGCCGGCGCTGCGCATCGAAACGCCGGCGGGAGTCGTGCGCCACGTGGGCACGCAGTTCCAGGTGCGCGTCGCCGGCGATACCACGCGGGTACGCGTGCGCGAAGGCCGTGTGCTCCTCACGCGCGCCGCCGGCGAACAGAGCGATATCGCCACCGGTGACGAGCTGCAGGTTCGCGGCCATGACCTGCAATGGGAGCGTGGACTGCCGACATTCGGACCGGACTGGGAATGGGCGGCGAGCGTCGCGCCGCCACTTACGATCGAGAATCGGCCGCTCGCGGAATTCCTGGCCTGGATGGTCCGCGAACACGGTTGGCAGCTGCGCTATGGCGACGAATCGCTGCAGCAGCGTACGCATGACATTCGCCTGCACGGCTCGCTGGATCGCCTCGGATCCGCGGCCATGCTCGAGCGTGTCGGCCTCGTGACCGGCGTGCCGTTGCGAGCGCGCGATGGTGTGTTGTTCGTGGGTGGGGCTGAGCCGTGAAGCGTGCTCCCGGTCTGCTCACCAGTTTGTCGGCGATATTTGCCGCCGGCCTTTCATCGAGCGCCTGGGCGGCGGAGCCGCTGACCGGCAGGAACGAGCCTGCGGCCGTGAATGTCCCGCTGCACGTCGGCGCAAGCGTCGAGTCGGTGCTGTCGGCGCTGAACTCACGCGGCTTTCACATCGTCTACAGCAGTGCGCTGGTGCAGCCCTCGATGACGCTGCGCGACCTGCCCAAGTCGTCGCGCATCGATGAGCTGCTGCGCGAGATCCTGGCGCCGTGGCAATTGCGCGCCGTGCGCGCGGCCAATGGCGACTGGCTCATCGTGACCGATGCGAGCACCACGAAAACCACCGAACCTGCCGGCGAGGCCGTCGAAGAAACCATCGATACCATCGATGTGACGGCGAGTCGCCTGCGCCTCGCCACTGCGGGAGCCAGTCAGATGTTCCTGGCTCGCAAAGACGTGCAGAACATGCCGCACCTCGCCGACGACGCCGTTCGCATGCTCAAGGTATTGCCCGGCGTCACGGGCGGGGATTTCTCCGCCGCGCTGAACATTCGCGGCGGAAGACGCGAAGAGGCCTTGCTCACCGTCGACGGTGCCGAGATCCACAACGGATTTCACTTTCGCGACATCGACGGCGCGCTCAGTGTGCTCGACACTAATCTCGTGCAGGGGATCGATTTCATCACCGGCGGAATGACCGCGGAGTATGGCGACTACATGAGCGGTGTGGTGGGCCTGCAATCCCGGCGGCCATCGGCCGACGACGAATACCGCAGCGGGGTCGGCATCAGTTTCGTGAGCGCCTACGGCCGCACTTCGGGCACTTTTGCCGGCGACCGGGGTTCGTGGCTGATCTCGGCGCGGCGCGGATTTCTCGACGTGCTCACCGAACGTGTCGTCGAGGACGACGAACAACTCACGCCGCGCTATGCGGATGTCTTCGGCGCGGCGAACTTCGAGTTCAGCGAACGCAGCTCGCTCGCGGCGCGCCTGCTGATGAGCGACGACGACCTCAAGTTCATCACGGCTGAGAATACCGACGACATCGACTCGGCCGGCAAGGGACATTCCGCGCATCTGTGGCTCGAGTTCGATCATGGCTGGACTGATCGGTTGCAGATGAACACGCTCCTGTCCGTCGCCACGGTCAACCAGACGCGCGACGCCAATGGCATCGACGACCAGCGCTTCAGCGACGTGAATAGCGACAACGATTTCACCTTCCTCGATCTGAAGCAGGATTGGTCCTGGCACCTGAGCGATCGTCACCTGCCTCGCTGGGGTTTCAACGTCAACCGCCAGAAGGGCGAATACGACTATGCGTTGATTGCGCGCGTCTTCGATCCGCTGATTACGGCAGTGCCAATCGACGTTGCCTACGGCACGAACCTAGACGTGCGCGTGAACAAGATGGGTGTCTACGGTTCCTGGCGTACGCGCCTGACCGACGCGCTCACCGCCGAAGCCGGCGCACGCTGGGATAGTTACAGCTATCCCGCGAGCCTGAAGTTCGATGTGGTCAGCCCGCGCCTCAACGTGGTGTACGCCTTCGGCAGCGAAACCGAATTGCGCGCCGCGTGGGGCGTGGTCTATCAACCGCAGGCCGTCAACGAGCTGCAGGTGGAAGACAATGTCACGCAGTTCTTCAAGCCCGAGCGTTCCGCCCAGTTCGTTGTCGGGTTGACGCGGCATCTCGCGCACGGCCTGTCGGTGCGCGTCGATCTGTACGACAAGGAATACCGCGATCTGCGGCCGCGATTCGACAACCTGCTCGATCCGGTGCAACTGATCCCCGAAGGGGGCGTCGACCGTATTCGCATCGACGCTCCCGAGGCGCGTGCGCGCGGCGTCGAGGTCACGCTGCGGCGCGAGGCCGCGCGCGGGCTCACCGGCTGGGTCAGCGTCTCGATCGCCCGGGCCCAGGAAAAAGAAGAGGGCGAGTGGCACTCGCGCGGCTGGGAACAGCGGCAGACGCTGGCGTTCGGCAGTAGTTGGACCGGAGTCAAATGGAACGTGAGCCTGGCCGGCTTGTTCCACAACGGCACGCCGACAACCTTCATCGGCATTGAAACGACGCCGTTGCCCGGCGGCGGCGTCGACGTGGAGGGCCTCGTCGGGACGCGCAATGCCAGGCGGATGTCTCCCTATGCGCGCGTCGACCTGCGCGCCAACCGCGACGTGCGGCTGCGCAACAGCAAGGTCTCGTTTTACCTGGAAGTGACCAACCTCTTCAACATCAGGAACGAGTGCTGCATCGAGAGCTATCACCTGGAGCAGGACGGCAACGGCCGCAATTTCCTCGGCACCGAGACCGGCTACTGGCTGCCGATGCTGCCGTCGTTCGGCTTCCAGTGGGAGTTCTAGCTACTGTCGCCCGCCCGGCGGCTGGCCGACGGTCAGCCGGCGCGCCGGGTACTGCAATTGCCCGATCAGGCGATCTTTCTTGCCGCGCTGGGTGACGACCACCACGTGGTTGCGAACCTCGTGGGTCACGGCATCGTCGACCAGCACGAAATCCCGGGCCGCTACCCCCGCGGGTGGTTTGATCTCGAGTTCCGCGACGAAATAGTCGTGGTCGAAATAGCGGGTGCTGCGCACGGCGCGGACCGCGATTTTCCATCGCGTTCCATCGGCGCCCTCGACGGCGACGTGCCGCAGTAGATAGCCGGCGAATGTCCGCGGCCCTTGCTCGCCGGGCATCGCATAGGCGAGCTCCGACTGCGGCACGAGCATTTCGGCGTGCACCGCGCGTGCGTCGAGGTCGAGCCGCACGAAAGAGTTCGGGGCACGATGCGCATCGGCCACCGGTGCCAGCAGGCCGAGCAGCGCCGCGCTGGCAAAGAGTTTCACTTGCCGATCTCTCCGCCATAGTCCGCCGTCTTGTCGCGCCATAACGCGTGGTAATGAAGTTGCGAGGGATCGGCAACCGCGGGTTGCACCACGAATTCCATCCAGATGCGCGGGCCGTCGATGCGCACATAAGTGCCTTTGGCGCCGAGGTCGGGCGTGCCGGAGTAGCCCACGTAGGTCTGCGCCAGCGCTGCCGGCGCTTCGTACGCCGCGACCAGCGCATGCGTGATCGCATCCCCCGGTAGTGAGGCGTAGCTTTCGAGTGCCGCGCGTACGTTGGCCTGGGCGTCGGCGCCGAGAGCGCCATAGAGAATGCCGCGGTCTTCGGTGCCCGTGGGGTAACTCTGCGGGAACCCGGTGTCCGTGCCGCCGGTGGGCATTTTTCCCGGTACGGGCATGACCACCACGCCTTTGACCACATCCGTGAACGTACCCGACAGCCTGGCCTGCGGATGCGCGGACAGCGCGCCGGCCAGATTGGACATGGCCGTGCTCTGCACCGCAAGCGGTTCGTGCGCGACGCCGTCGGCGGTGAAGCTAATGGGTTCGGTGCCGAAGAACAGCGGTGTCGCGCCCTCGCGCGCGCCGTTGAATGTGAAGTTGTAGGCGATGTGATGGCCGCCGATCTGCAGCATCCACGGAGTTTTTGCCGAAGGCTTGCCGAGCACCGACATGTAGTAGTTGCCGGCGCTCCAGCCGATCTTGCGGCTGTCGACCGCCATCAGCTGATCGTCGGCCATGCGGATCTCATCGAGCATCTTGAGGCCGCAAGCGGATAGCGCCGCTTCAGCGACCCGATGCGCCGCGGCACTTTGCGTGGCGTCGAGATCGCCAAGCCGCAAACCGGCGCGCGGCACGATGCCGACGGGAAGGTTCGACCAGCGTATCGCCGACTCGCGTGCGATCGGCCGCGCCAGCGCGGCCCGCTGCGCAGGTTTGAGCACCTTCTCCAGTGCTTCGGTGGCCGCGATGACCGCGCGGACCTCTCCGCGTTCACCCGTGGCTGCGGGGCAGGGCGCGTCGGCGCCACTCGCCGCGCCACTCGCGAACAGCAGTGCGCCGAGAGACGCATTCACTATGAATCGTATTGTCATTGATGCCCCCTGAGTTTTCGCAAGGTTACGCTCACAAGCTGCGGCGGAGGAAACATCGCCGCTGTTCAACCGAGTGGTCAAGATTCGTACAGCGAAAAACGCGGCAATTACGCGCGCTACATACGCCTGTCAGCTGCCGTACAATCCCGCCCCACAATAACTTTCGATGAAGGGCGTTCGCCATGGCGCGGGGAATCAACAAAGTAATCCTGATCGGCAATCTGGGCGCAGACCCGGAAACCCGCGCCATGCCTTCGGGCATGACGGTGGCAAACATTCGCGTGGCGACGAGCGAGAGCTGGAAAGACAAGCAGTCGGGCGAGAGCAAAGAGCGCACCGAGTGGCACAACGTGGCCATGTTCGGTCGCCTCGGGGAAATCGCCGGCGAATACCTGAAGAAAGGCTCGAAGGTGTACATCGAAGGGTCGCTGCGCACGCGCAAGTGGCAGGACAAATCCGGCAACGATCGCTACACCACGGAAATCATCGCCAATGAAATGCAGATGCTCGACAGCCGCGGTGGCGGCGGCATGGGTGGTGGTGGTGGTGGTGGTGGCGGAAGTGGCGAATTCGCAGGCGGTGGCGGTGGCGGCGGTGGCCGTCGCGGCGGTGGCCAGTCTTCACCCCCACCAGACGACTTCGACCAGGGCGGCCCGCCCGCGGGCGGGGGCTCGGACAAGGGCGGCGGCGAATTCGACGACGACATTCCGTTCTAGTCGCGAACCCGCACCCCTCCTGCAAAGATTTCGGACCGGGCTGTAAGGAAAGCTCCGTCCCGGCGACTATCTAGCGCATGACCTCTGCGCCCGACCTGTCACTGGCCCTCCCCGCGGGGACGGATCGTGACGAATTGGCCGGGCAGGAGGCCTTGTTCGACAAGGTGGCGGCGGAGTTCGCCGCGCCGCTGGCGCGCCTGGCGCGCGCGCACGAGGCAGATCCCTCGCTGCGGCAGGACTTATTGCAGGACATCCATCTCGCGCTGTGGCGCAGCCTCGGAAGCTTTGGCAACCGCTGCTCGCTGCGTACCTGGGTCTATCGGGTCGCTCACAACGTGGCGGCCTCACACGTGCTGCGCGATCGGCGGCGGCCAAAACCGGTGCTCGCCACGCTCGATGAAATCGACGTGCCATCCGACGCGCCCGATCCTGCCGACTCCATCTACCAGGCGCTGGTCATGCGCCAGCTCACCGAGCTCATCCAGAAACTGAAACCGCTCGACCGGCAAGTGATCATCCTGCATCTCGAAGGATTGGCCGCCGAAGAAATCGCCGAGATCAGCGGGATCTCGCCCGCGAACACCCACACCAAGCTCACGCGGATCCGGCAGCTGCTCGCCGCCCAGGTCAACGCGGGAGAAACACCATGAGCCCGCAGGATATCTGGCAGGCACAGTCGCTCGACGCACCGCGAATCTCGATCGCGTATCTCCGGCAGCGTGCGGAAAAAGTTCAGAGTCTGCAGAGTTCACGCACCGGGCTGACGGTCACGCTGAACCTGCTGCTCGCGGTGTACTTCGTTTACCGCGGCTTCACGCGTTTCACCGGCAAACCGTTCACACAGGGCTTCTTCGTGGTCTGCTTCTTCTCGGCGGTGTATGGCGCGATCTACTGGCTGCGCCGGGAACCCCGCAAGCCGCTGATCCCCGAGGATGCCGGCGAGCTGGACTCGCTGCACTTCTTCCGCCGTGAAGTGGAGCGACGGATCTCGAACATTTCCAGGTACGCGCTGTGGGGCGCACTCGTGGGGCCGGTCATGGGTTCGATCGTCGCTCTTTTATGTCTCGAGAACGGTTGGCTTTCGCATCGGCTGTGGATCTACCTCGCGGTGAAGTCCTGCGTCGTCTTTCCGGCGGTGATCCTGATTCTGTGCGCCAGGAGAAAGCGGTTTCTGCGCGAGGAGCTGGCGGCGCTGGATAGCCTCGGGCAGCGCTGAATGCGGCAGGTTACGGTTTGGCCAACTGCCGGTCGTCGATGAAGCGAATCAGCCTTTCGGCGATCGTGTCGTGATCGGCCAGTGACGGATGCCAGTGGCAGCCGGTCATCGCCAGCCCATCTATTGGAATGAATGCCACCTGGTCGTCGCCCTTCGACTGCAACTGCGCGACGACCTTGCCCGCTTCCTGCTCGATTTCGTGTTCGGCCATGTCGGTCGCCCACAAGAGGATGAACGCGTGCCGGTTCCTGGCGCGCAGGCTCTCGATGAACTTCACGTAGGTCGCTTCATAGTCGGCGTGCAGTTCTTCGCGCGTCTTCCATTTCTCACCGGACTTGAGCGCGGTCGAAAAATCATTGGTGCCGAGAGCGATGACGATGATCCGCGGTTGCCAGTCGGCGCCGTCGAAATGCGTGGCGTGGTTCAGCAGGACGAATGGATAGGCGACCGGCAGCGGGTCACCCGCGCTGCCGTCGTAATTGCGCACGATGCCGCGCCCGGAGATCGCATTGACCTGGTAGTCGGCATCGAAGTGGAGCGCGACTTTCGGGGCGAACGACCGTGAGTTGTCGGTCGTCGCCCAGACTTCGTCCTGGCTGCAGTCGCGCGACCGCGACGAGTTTCCATAGCCCACCGTATGCGAATCGCCGATGAACTCGATCTGGCGTTTGCGCGGCGCTGTGGACAGCGCCTTTCCTGCGGCGGGCAAAGCGAAGCCGCCAAAAGTGTTTGGCGCGGACTGGCTCTCGGTCACCGCGTCGATGCGCACCGAGTGCGCACCGTTGGTCAGGCCGTCGATCAGATAGCTGCCCGGCACCGGCTTGACGAGCGTGCCGACGGATTCGCCGTCGACGAGTACATGAAGAATCACGTCGCCTTGCCCGGTCTTGAAGTAAACGCTGCGCCCTTCGAACTTCGCCTCGAAGTAGAGGCCGGGCCATTGATAGGAGCCAACCTGCGTGATGCGTCCGGCGATGTGAGCGGACAGGCTCTTCGTGCCAGGAGGCGTGGACACCGGCGTGAGGCGAGGTCCACCGGGCGCAGCGGCTGACGCGAGTGCAAGGCCGACAAATGCGGCGGCCAGCGCCGCGGTTCGCGGGGGTTTGGTTTTCATCGGCGAAGTATGCAGCCAGGGGCTCCGGCTTTGGCTTTAGAGAGCGCCAGGGCGCGACGTAACTTGCTGTTCTGGCGTGTAAATATGACTCACCGGGGAAGTGCGATACGCTAGCGCCCGCTGTATTTCCCACCCTCGCGATGCCCGGCCGCTACTACATCAAGACTTTCGGCTGCCAGATGAATGAGTACGACTCGACCCGCATGGGTGACGTCCTCGAAGCTGGCTCTGGACTCACTCCCACCGACGACCCGGCCGAAGCCGACGTGCTGCTCATGAACACCTGCTCGGTGCGTGAGAAGGCCGAGGACAAGGTCTATTCGCTGCTGGGCGAATGGCGCGCGCTCAAGAAACTAAAGCCGCATTTGCTCATCGGCGTCGGCGGTTGCGTGGCGAGCCAGGAGGGCGAGGGCATCACCCGGCGTGCGCCCTTCGTGGACCTGGTGTTCGGTCCGCAGACTTTGCATCGCCTGCCGGCCATGATCGGCGAGAAGGCGCGCACCGGCCGACCCGTGGTCGACGTGTCGTTCCCGGAAATAGAGAAGTTCGACAACCTGCCCGCGCCGCGCGCGGAGGGTTCCAGCGCGTACGTGTCGATCATGGAAGGCTGCAGCAAGTACTGCACGTTCTGCGTGGTGCCGTATACGCGCGGCGATGAAGTGAGCCGCGGATTCGCCTCGGTCATGGATGAAGTTCGCTCGCTCGTCTCGCAAGGCGTCGGCGAGATTCACTTGTTAGGCCAGAACGTGAATGCCTATGCCGGCGCGATGGACGGCACGGTCATCGATCTCGCCACGCTCATTCACTACGTGGCGGCGATCGACGGCGTGCAACGCATCCGTTTCACCACCTCGCACCCGGTGGAGTTCGGCGACAGTCTTATCGAGGCCTATGCCAATGTACCGAAACTGGCGAACCAGCTGCATCTTGCGGTGCAGTCCGGTTCGGATCGAATCCTTGCTGCAATGAAGCGCGGCTACACGGCGCTCGAGTTCAAGGAAAAACTGCGCCGCCTGCGCAGCGTTCGCCCCGACATCGCGGTATCCACTGACATCATTGTCGGGTTTCCGGGCGAGACGGAGCGCGACTTCGAGGCCACACTGAAACTCGTGCGCGAAGCCAATTTCGACCAGTCGTTCTCGTTCATCTACAGCCAGCGCCCCGGAACCCCCGCGGCCTCGCTGCCGGATGAGGTGAACCATGAGGTGAAGCAGCAGCGGCTCGCGCGCCTGCAGGCGCAGCTCAACGAACAGGCGCGCGCCATCAGCGAACAGATGGTGGGATCGACGCAGAAGATCCTGGTGTCGCGACCGTCGAAGAAAGACTCCGCCGAGCTCGCGGGCCGTACCGAAAACGGCCGCTGGGTGAATTTCGCCGGCCCGGCCAGTCTCATCGGCCATTTCGTCGACGTTGTCGTGGTCGAAGCGCGTCCGCAATCACTGCGTGGCCGCCTGGCTCTGAACTGATGGCCACTCCCGCTCCCATCGAACCCGTGCGCGAATTCGATCTCGTTCCGTCCGACAACACGCGGCTGGCGAACCTGTGCGGCCCGCTCGATGAAAACCTGCGCCTCATCGAAGACCGCATGGCGGTGTCGGTCAAACGGCGTGGGGCGAGCTTTCGCATCGCGGGCCTGCGGGCGCACGCCGCCGAGGACGTGGTGCGGGAACTGTTCGAATCCACGCGCAGCGAAGACGTTTCGCTCGAGCGCGTGCACCTGGCGTTGCGCGATTCGCGCGACATGCCCGGCGCGCTCGGCGTGGACGAGCCGGTGGACGGCAGCTCGGTGCGCGTCGCGCGCGGCACGATTCGCGCGCGCGGCCGCAACCAGCGCGACTATCTCACCAACATTCATACCAGGGATCTCACCTTCGGCATCGGGCCCGCGGGTACGGGCAAGACCTATCTCGCCGTGGCCTGCGCGGTCGAGGCGCTGCAGGCCGACAAGATCCGCCGCATCATCCTGGTCCGGCCGGCGGTCGAGGCGGGCGAACGGCTGGGTTTCCTGCCCGGCGATCTCACCCAGAAGGTCGACCCCTATCTTCGGCCGATGTACGACGCGCTGTACGAGATGCTCGGTTTCGATCGCGTGGCGAAATACATCGAGCGCAATGTCATCGAGGTCGCGCCGCTCGCGTTCATGCGCGGCCGCTCGCTCAACGACTCCTACATCATCCTCGACGAAGCGCAGAACACGACGCCCGAGCAGATGAAGATGTTCCTCACGCGCATCGGCTTCGGCTCGCGCGCCGTCGTCACGGGTGACGTCACGCAGACCGACCTGCCGCACGGCAAGATGTCCGGCCTGCGGCACGTCATCAACATCCTCAAGGGAACCGAGGGCGTCGCGTTCACATTCTTCGAAGCGGCGGACGTGGTGCGCCATCCGCTCGTTCAACGCATCGTGAAGGCGTATGAAGCGCATACGCCGCCCGACCAGCTATGAGCGCGGCGCGAGAACTCAGGGTGGACCTGGCTCGCGCGACACGGGCCTGGGCGCCGGCGCGGTCGCGCATGAAAAACTGGGCGGTCGTGGCGCTCGGCAAGCAGGGCGAAGGCCGCGAGATCGCAGTGCGCGTGGTTGCCGCGCGAGAGAGCCGGGCCTTGAACAAACAGTGGCGCGGCAAGGACAAGCCCACCAACGTGCTGTCATTTCCGGCGCCGGAGCTCGCTTCACGGCGTGGCCAGCCGCGTGACGTGGCGCTGCCGCTCGGCGATCTCGTGATCTGCGCGCAGGTAGTGAGGCAGGAAGCTTTGCGCGATGGCAAACCGGTTGAAGCGCACTGGGCGCACATGGTGGTGCACGGCGCGCTGCACCTGGCCGGCTACGATCACGAAGCGGGCCGCCGCGAGCGGCTGCGCATGGAGCGCCGCGAGATTTCCGTGCTGAAACGTTTCGGGATCGGGAATCCCTATCTGTGAACACCAAGAACAAAGAAAAAGAGAAAGAGAAGGAAAAGGACCGCGAGACCGGCGCCAGCGGCCGCTGGCTGCGCAAACTGTCGCGCAAGATCGGCGGTGAAGCGCAGGATCGCGGCGAGGTGGTCGAGTACCTGCGCGATGCCACGCTGCGCGGGGTCATCGAAGGCGACGCGCTCGCCATGCTCGAAGGCGTGCTCGGCGTCGCCGACATCCAGGTTCGCGACATCATGGTGCCGCGCGCGCAAATGACCGTGCTCAATCGCGACGACGAATCCGACGTGCTGCTTCGGACCGTGATCGAGAGCGGCCATTCACGTTTCCCGGTGATGGATGAAGACCGCGAGAAGATCGTCGGCATCCTGCTGGCGAAGGACCTGCTGCGGTTGGCCGCGCAGGAGGATGAAGCGCAGTTCGACATCAAGGAATTCATGCGGCCGGCGGTGTTCGTGCCCGAGTCCAAGCGCCTCAACGTGCTGCTGCGCGAATTCCGCCGTTCGCGCGTGCACATGGCCATCGTGGCCGACGAATATGGCGGAATTGGCGGACTCGTCACCATCGAGGACGTCATCGAGCAGATCGTCGGCGACATCGATGACGAGCACGACGTCGACGAAGACGTGAACATCCGCAAGGATGGCGATCGGCAGTACACCGTGCGCGGCCAGACACCCATCGATGAATTCAACGAATACTTCCAGACCGAGCTTTCGGACGACGAGTTCGACACCGTGGCCGGACTCGTGATGAAGCAGTTGGGCCGGCTGCCGCGCCGCGGCGAGACGCTGCAGCTCGCCGGCTGCGAGCTCAAGGTGTTGCGCTTCGATCGGCGGCGCATCGACTCCCTGCGGCTCATTGCGCCGCGCGACATCGTGCCGCCCGAAGAGCGGCCGCTAGAGAAAGAGTGAACCTGCGCGCGTTCGTCGAACGCCGTTTCGTCGGCAGCGCCGCCGCGCTCGTCGCCGGCATGTTGCTCGCGCTGTCCTATGCGCCGCACGAATGGTGGCCGTTGGCGATCGCTGCGCCGGCGCTGCTCATCTGGCTCTGGGACGGCGCCAGCCCGCGCCGCGCCGCGGTGCTCGGCTTCTGGTTCAACGCCGGCACATTTTCGGTGGGCACGTACTGGCTGTACATCGCCATCAAGGAGATCGGCCATGCGCCGCTCGCGCTCGCGCTCTTCCTCATGGCGGGCCTGGTCGCCATCATGGGTGCCTACCATGCCTTGTTAGGTTGGACGGTGGCGAAGTTCCTGCCCGGGCGCGGCGCGCTGCGCTGGCTGGTGGCGATCCCGGGCGCGTGGCTCCTGATCGAATGGTTCCGCAGCTGGTTCCTGTCGGGCTTCGGCTGGCTGGCGCTCGGCTATGCCCACACCGACAACTGGTTAGGCGGCCTGGCGCCCGTGGTCGGGCAATATGGCCTCGGGCTGCTCACGCTTGTGATGGCGGGCGGGCTGGTCGCACTGCTGCTCGGCAATCTGCGCGCGCGCATCGCGGTCGGCGCGCTGTACGTGGCGATCTGGGGTGCGGCGTTTGCGTTGCGCGGCGTCGAATGGACCGAGACCTACAGCCGGCCGATCACCGTGGCGGTGGTGCAGGGCGCGATCCCGCAGGATGAGAAGTGGATCGGGGACAACCTCGAGTCCATCCTGGAGGTCTACAGGAAACTCACACGCGAGGCGCACGGCGCCGCACTGATCGTCTGGCCCGAGTCCGCGGTCCCGGATCTGGCTAACAACCACATCGACTATTATCGTGACGTCTACGCCGAAGCCAGCGCGCACGGTTCTGCGCTGATGATGGGAACGCTGCGTGCGGAAGAAAACGCGCAGTCCGGCGAAGAGGAAGTTTTCAATTCCATACTCGTGATGGACAAGTCGACGCCCGGCGTGGGCTGGTACGACAAACACCATCTCGTGCCGTTCACCGAGTTCGTGCCGGTGCCGGGCTTCGTGCGCCAGTGGCTGAAGCTCATGACCCTGCCTTATTCGGATTTCAATCGCGGCGCGGCGGTGCAGCCGCCGCTCGAAGCGGCTGGGCAGCGTATTTCCGCGAGCGTGTGTTACGAGGACGCCTACGGCGCGACGCAGCTGCCGGCGCTGCGCACGGCGACACTGCTGGTGAATGTCACCAATGACGCCTGGTTCGGGCATTCCTCGGCGCGCTACCAGCACCTGCAGATCTCGCGCATGCGGGCCATGGAGGCCGGCCGGCCGATGGTGCGGGCGGCCAATGACGGCGTCTCGGCCGTCATCGGCTCGCACGGCGAATTTGTCAAACTGGCGCCGGAATATGAAGCGAATGTAATGCGGGCCGAAGTCCAACCGCGTATAGGTCTGACTCCCTATGCCCGCACCGGAAACTGGCTGGTAGTGTGTCTGGCCCTTGTTTTCTGCGTTGCCGGCGCCTATGTGAGGCGTCGCGCCCGGTCCGCCTGAGGAGACGCCCATGATTTCGCGCCCGCTGAACTTCAGCATTTTCCGCCGGTCTACTTCGACACTGTCTTTTCCCTTTTCTCAAGTCCGAGGGTTCGCTGATATGTCGCTATTCGTTGCGAGACGCTTGGGTGTGGTGGCAATCGCCGCTTTTGCGGTCGGTGCCTGTTCTCCACAATCTTCAGTTGCCGCCGCTGCCAACCAGGACACGCAGCCGGCGCCCGTCGCGGCCGTCGCGCAGCCGCCATCATCGCCGCAGCCCGTCGGCACGCTGAACGGCCGCGTGCTTCCGGATTTCGCCACGCTCGTCGAGCAGGTCGGCCCTGCCGTCGTGAACGTATCGGTGATGGAGAAGGCGCATGTCGTGCGCAAAGACTCTTCTTCGGATGATGCCGACGATCCGGTGCAGGAATTCTTCAAGCGCTTCGGCATGCCAAACGGTCCGCAGGGTGGCCAGGGCCGCCGTGGCGCGGAGAGTCCGCCGCGCGAGGGCCAGGGATCGGGATTCATCGTCAGCGCCGACGGCTACATCCTCACCAACGCGCACGTGGTCGCGGACGCCGATGAAGTCAGCGTGCGCATGACCGATCGCCGCGAATATCCGGCCAAGGTCGTCGGCATCGACAAGCGCACCGACGTCGCGGTCATCAAGATCGAAGGCAAGGATCTTCCGGTGGTGCGCATCGGCGATCCGTCGAAGCTGCGTCCGGGCGAGTGGGTGCTGGCCATCGGTTCGCCGTTCACCTTCGAGAACAGCGTCACCGCCGGCATCGTCAGTGCCACGGGCCGCTCCATGCCGGGTGAAGACCTGGTGCCGTTCATCCAGACCGACGTCGCCGTGAATCCCGGCAACTCCGGTGGTCCGCTGTTCAATCTCAATGGCGAAGTGGTCGGCATCAATTCGCAGATCTACAGCCGCAGTGGCGGCTACATGGGTCTGTCGTTCGCCATTCCGATCGACGTGGCTAACAACGTGCGCCAGCAGCTGGTCAGCAACGGCAAGGTGACGCGCGGCCGCATCGGCGTGCAGATCCAGGAAGTGAATGCGCAGTTCGCCGATGCCTTCGGGCTCGACCGCCCGCGCGGCGCGCTGGTGGGCCAGGTCATCGACGGCGGCCCGGCGGAGAAAGCCGGCGTCAAATCCGGCGACGTGATTCTCAGCGTCGACGGCAAGATCGTCGAGCGTTCCTCGCAGCTGCCGGCCGTCATCTCGGCCATCAGGCCGGGCGACACCGCCAAGGTCGAAGTGTGGCGTGACCGCGGCACCAAGGTTCTCGGCGTCAAGGTCGAGGAGTTCCAGGAAGAAGTGCAGAAGGTATCGAATCGCGACGTCGACGAGCCCGTCAAGGCCGACAAGCTCGGGCTGTCGGTGCGGCCGCTCGGCGCCGATGAGCGCAAGAGCGCCGAGACCGAGGGCTATCTACTGGTCGAAGACGTCACCGGACCGGCGGCGCAGGCCGGCGTACGCCCGGGCGACGTCATCCTCGGCGTCAACGGCAAGCCGGTGAAGTCGCTGGCCGAGCTCAAGAACGCCACGGCCAATGGCTCGAAGACCGTCGCCATCCTGCTCGAGCGCGAAGGCGCGCAGCTGTTCCTGCCCATCCGCATCAGCTGACGGAACTGCAAGCAACCAGGGCGCCCGGGGGCAACTCCGGGCGCCTTTTTCGTATCCGCGCTTTAGATAGATGTCCGTGACCTACAGATCGAAGATGGCGACCGGCGCCAGCGCGATCATCGCCGCCGCCGCCTGTGCCGCGAGCACATACAGTGCATGACCCGGCGAACGCGGCATCCACTTGAGCGCGAAGAACGCCGCGATCGGCGCCTGCCCGGCGATCAGTAGTTGGAACAGGTGGGCGGCGGTTTCTTCATCGGTGGCGCGTTCGGGGCGCATCATCGCGATGCTGGACAGCACGATTGCCAGCGCGACGCCGGACATCGCCAGCGGAATCCACGCGCTCGCCTTGTGAAAGAGCGAAGCTTTCAACTTCTCTCCTCCGCCGGCGCGGCGGGCAGCCTCGACACCACCCACCCGGCGAACCATCCGCCCGCGATCGGCAGCCAGCCGAATACGGCGAACGACGCCAGTTGCGGAAACCACCTCGATGGCCATGCGTTGTCGTTCCAGGTGCGTAGGTTGATCACGATCGCGAGCCACATCGTGAAGCCCACGAACGTGAGCAGCGCCGCCGATATGCCGGCCGTTCGGGCACGGAAGCGCCAACGGGGTTGCAACGCGTAGACGAGCGAGAACGTCAGTGACGCCAGCAGGAAGATGACGCCGGGTGACGAGGCGAAAAACTGCCCCGCGGTCAGGAACGACCCCTGGACACCCAGGAACATCAACAATGGTGCTGACACCAACGTGCCGATGACGCCGACCCAGAACGCGGCTTGCAACAGATAAGGCATTGTTCCCCCTGATCGTCCGAACGATCACGCGTTGAAGATGCGTCACACCATCCCCGATGGTGCGCAACAGGTTCAACGGCTTCTTCGCTTGTGCAGCCGCGCTCGTGTATTCTTGCCGGCCTTCGCAAAGCCCTGAATTAACAGACATTCCCGATGCAAGAACGATACGAAGCGGCCGCCGTCGAGCGTGCTGCGCAAACTTTCTGGAACGAGCAGCGTGTCTTCGAAGCGCGCGAGAACACCGACGACGAAGCGGGCAAGTTCTATTGCCTGTCCATGTTCCCCTATCCATCGGGCCGGCTGCACATGGGCCACGTGCGCAACTACACCATCGGCGATGTGCTCACGCGCTTCGCGAAGATGCAGGGCAAGAGTGTGTTGCAGCCGATGGGCTGGGACGCCTTCGGCCTGCCGGCCGAAAACGCGGCCATCAAGAATGGCGTGCCGCCGGCGAAGTGGACCCGCGACAACATCGCGTACATGAAGGCGCAGTTGAAGTCGCTCGGCTTCGCCTTCGACTGGTCGCGCGAGATCGCCACCTGCGACCCTGGCTACTACCGCTGGAACCAGTGGCTGTTCCTGCGCATGCTCGAAAAAGGTATCGCCTATCGCAAGACCGGCGTGGTCAACTGGGATCCGGTCGACCAGACCGTGCTCGCCAACGAGCAGGTCATCGACGGCCGCGGCTGGCGCACCGGCGCCCTCGTCGAGAAACGCGAGATCCCGATGTACTACCTCGGCATCACGCGCTATGCCGACGAGTTGTTAGGCGACCTCGAGAAGCTCCCGGACTGGCCGGAGCGCGTCAAGACGATGCAGGCCAACTGGATCGGCAAGTCGGAAGGCTGCGAGATCGCGTTCCCCTATTCCACGAACACGAGTGCGCTCATGGGCGCGGAAGGCGCGCTCAAGGTGTTCACCACGCGCGCCGACACCTTGTTCGGCGCGACCTTCATGGCCATTGCGGCCGAGCATCCGCTGGCGCTCGCGGCCGGCGCGCGCAATCCGGTGCTGCAGGCATTCATAGAGGAATGCCGCCGCGGCAGCACGATGGAAGCCGACATCGCCACCCAGGAAAAGAAGGGCATGCGCACCGGGTTCTCGGTGTCGCATCCGTTCACCGGCAAGCCGGTGGAAGTGTGGGTGGCCAACTACGTGCTCATGGCCTACGGCGAAGGCGCCGTCATGGGCGTGCCGGCGCACGACGCGCGCGACTTCGAATTCGCGCTCAAGAACAAGCTCGGCATCGTCATGGTGGTCAAGTCGAAGACGGGCGCCTACGAAAACGTGGTCGAGCCCTGGATCGAGGCGTACACCGAGCACGGCATCACCGTGAATTCGGGCGAGTTCGACGGGCTCGAGTTTCAGCCGGCGATCGACGCGATTGCCGCGGCGCTGGAAAAGAAGGGCCTTGGGCGCAAGCGCGTGCAATGGCGCCTGCGCGACTGGGGCATCTCGCGCCAGCGTTACTGGGGCTGCCCGGTGCCGCTCATTCACTGCGCGAAATGCGGCGTGGTGCCGGTGCCCGACGACCAGCTGCCCGTCGTGCTGCCAGAGGGCCTGGTGCCGGATGGTTCGGGCAACCCGCTCAACAAGACGCCGTCGTTCTACGAATGCAAATGTCCCAGGTGCGGCGCCGATGCGCGGCGCGAGACGGACACCATGGACACGTTCGTGGATTCTTCGTGGTATTTCCTGCGCTTCGCGTGCCCCGATGCGACCACGATGGTGGACGCGCGCGCCAACTACTGGCTGCCCGTGGACCAGTACATCGGCGGCATCGAGCACGCCATCCTGCACCTGCTGTACTCGCGCTTCTGGACCAAGGTCATGCGCGACATGAAGCTCATCGACATCGATGAGCCTTTCGGCAACCTGCTCACGCAGGGCATGGTGTTGCACCACATCTACTACCGCGAGCCCGCGCCTGGCCGCCGCGATTACTACAATCCGGCCGACGTCGAGGTTTTGTCAGGCGCGGACGGCCAGCGCACCGGAGCCATCCTGCTCACCGACGACAAGCCGGTGCAATGGGACGGGCTCGGTACCATGTCCAAGTCCAAGAACAACGGCGTCGATCCGACCGCGCTGGTCGAACAGTTCGGTGCCGACACGGCGCGCATGTTCATGATGTTCACGGCGCCGCCGGAACAGACTCTGGAATGGTCGGAAGAGGGCGTGCAGGGCTCGTTCCGTTTCATCCGTCGCCTGTGGAAGGCGGTGTACGACCAGGTGAACGCGCCGCCACCGGCGGACGCCATCGAAACCGCCGAGTTCGACAAGACCAGGCTGAATGCCGCGCAGAAGGAAATGCGCCGCATCGCGCATTCGACGCTCGCCAAGGTCACCGACGACATCGGTCGCCGGCGCAGCTTCAACACGGCGGTGGCGGCCGTGATGGAGTTGCTCAACGCGATAGGCAAGTTCGACAACAAACCGCTGGCGGGCCGCGTGGTGGCGCACGAAGCGCTCGAAATCGCGGTGATGTGCCTGTCGCCCATGATTCCGCACGTCACGCACGAGTTGTGGCGCGAGCTCGGTCACGAACAGGCGCTGGCGCTCGAGCGCTGGTGGATGCCGGACGCCGATGCGCTGGTGCAGGATGAAATCGAGATCTCCGTGCAGGTCGGCGGAAAGATGCGCGCGCGCGTCAGAATTCCGGCCGAGGCGACCCAGGAGATTGCAATCGCCGCGGCGCTCGCCGAGGCTAACGTGAAGAAGTTCGTCGAAGACAAACCGATCAAGTTTGCGAAATACGTGCCCGGCAAGCTGGTGAACATCGTCGTATGAAGTCTGTTGCGGTCCTCGGTTTGGCGTTGTTGCTGGGTGCCTGCGGTTTTCATCTGCAGGGACGGCAGCCCTTGCCGGCGCAGTTTGCCTACACCTACGTCGATACCAAGGACGAGCAAACCGACTTCGTGCAGGACCTGCGCAAGGCGCTGATCGGCTCGAACGTGAAGGTGATCCGCACCAGGGGTTCGGCGGGCGCGAGCATCTCCGTGCACGAGGACGAGCTCACCGAGCGCATTTTGTCGGTTTCGGCGCGCAACATCCCCACGGAATACGAGCTCACCTACCGCGTGAAGTTCTCGGTCAGCGCCGACGGCAAGACGCTCATCGACAACGAAGAGATCTCCGCGACGCGCGACCTCAGCTTCGACGAATCGCAATTGCTCGCCAAGGAACGCGAGCAGGAGATCCTGCGCGCCGCGCTGGCACGCGACCTGGTGGCGCTGGTGATGCGCCGCCTCGCCGCTCTTTGAGGAACGTGAGCGCTCAGCTCAACGTCGCCGACGTGCTGCGCGTCGGGCCCATTGCGGATGATTCCATCCTCCGACTCGCGCGCCTCTATGGCGTCGAGCTGCGGCATTGCGCCGCGACCGAGTCGCTGCCGGGTTCCTATTGGGGTGACGGCGAGGCGGGACTTCGCGGCCAGGCGTTGTACGTGCGCGCGGACACGCCGCTGCATTCGCTGCTGCACGAGCTCAGCCATTTCGTATGCATGTCGGCCGAGCGGCGCGCCGGCCTCGATCGTGACGCCGGCGGTGACGACGCCGAAGAATGCGCCGTCTGCTACCTGCAGATCCTGCTGGCCGATGAGCTTCCAGTGCTCGGGCGCGGCCGCATGTTCGACGACATGGATGCCTGGGGTTACACGTTCCGGCTGGGTTCCGCGCGGGCGTGGTTCGAGCGGGACGCGCGCGATGCCTGCATCTGGTTGCGCCGCAAAGGCGTAGTAGATGAAGGCAATCGCCCGACGTTCCTGCGCAACACCTGACCCGTCGAAAAACAACCCATGAAACTCATGATTCTCGCCATCGTGGCGCTCATTGCCACGTTGGTGGTCGTTGCTTGCGGCGGCATTGCATTCACCGCGGCCAACGCGCCGGCAATGTTCGGTGAGTTCAATCGACGCGCCGATGTCGCCTACGGCACGCGCGCCCGCCAGCGCCTGGATGTGTACGCGCCCTGGCACGCCGCCAGCAAACCCATCATCGTGTTCTGGTACGGCGGCGGCTGGGAGAACGGCCGGAAGTCGCAGTACCGCTTCGTCGGTGCGGCGCTCGCCAAGGCGGGCTACGTGGCGGTGCTGCCCGACTACCGGCTGTTTCCGGAAGTGAAGTTCCCCGCCTTCGTCGAGGATGGCGCCGAGGCGCTCGCCTGGGTAGTTAGTCATGCGGCCGAGATCGGCGGCGACCCGAAGCGCATCTATCTGGCCGGCCATTCGGCCGGCGCGCACCTGGCGGCGATGCTGGCCTACGACAGCTCGCGACTCGAACGCGTCGGGCTTGCGCGCGATACGGTGCGGGGATACATCGGCCTGTCGGGTCCGTACGCGCTCGATCCCGACAACGATACTTACCGGGCCATATTCGCCGCGCCCTTCGGGCTCGCCGACTGGCAACCCGTGCAGCTCGCGAAGCGCGGCGCGCCGCCGGCGTTGTTGTTGCACGGCGAGGCGGATGACGTGGTCGGAGTAAGCCATGCGCGTCGCATGGCGGCGCAGCTCGAGGCGCTTGGGGTCGAGGTGACGTTGCGGGTTTATCCGGGTCGCGGACACCGCGATACGGTGGCGGCATTTGCCATGCCCGCACCGCACAAGCTTCCGGTGATGGAAGAGATCCGTCGGTTCGTGAAGTGAGTGCTCGGGGGTAGATGGAGGCGGTGGCGTACCGCCTGAAAAGATGAGGAGTCGTTTCGGAAGATCACCTTCCGCCTCCATTACCCGACTTTCGACCGACGGAACCCGCGATGAGCAGGCGCAGACCCCGTTAGCAGCTGTATCGGCCGAAACGTGTTGGACTTTAGGGCGATCCGGTTTTACAGAATCCGCGCGCAAGAAAAAGGCCCGCTTCCCCGAGAGGAGGCGGGCCTGACCGCACTGCGTGTCAGTACTTCACTTCGCCATGGATGACCCGCGGAGCCGCCGTGACGGTGGGGCGCGTGCCGATGTAGATGTCCGAGGCCGGATCGCCCGGATTCTTGAGGTCCGCGGCGGTCGGCAGGACCATTCCCGAGGGCACCGTGAGACCGGCGCCGTCGCAGACCGCGAGGTTCTTGCGCGCGAAGCGGATCTCACGCTCCAGCCACTTGACCAGGTAGGTAGTCCCGTTCACCGTGACTCGGCCGGCCGTGGCGTCGTACGGAATCACGAAGGACGGCACGTAGCGGACGCCTTCACCTTCGCAGGCAACTTCCTGGTTGGTCTGCGGTGAGACGCAAATGCCGGGCAGGCCCCAGAGTTCGCCGAACCCGCCGTACTGCAGCACGATGTTCTTGCCGGCGTACTGGCTGTACGCGGCGCCCTGCGGCACCTGGAAATTCACCTGTAGCGGCGGATCGAGATTGACGAATGCGCCATTGCCGTCCTTGACGGCGGCAAACTGGTTGTACTGGTTGGGCCCGGTTTCCCACTGGTAGTACACGTCGAGATTGTTGACCCGCCATTCGCAGTAGGTTCCGCTGCCGAGGTCGCATTCCGCGTCGGCGAGATTCGCGAACAGCTTGCCGGTGCGCAGGCCGTTGCGGAATTGCGGACTGTTGTCGAGCGCGTCGCCGTCGGCATCCAGTACCACCGGCGCGGCGGCGCCATCCAGCAACATCGCGTTGGCCGCATTGCTGGTGTAGTCGACGACATTGACCGGCAGGACCGGCTGGAAGTTGTTAGCCGTGCCGGCGACGAACGGCGAATTGGCGCCGCCACCCTGGCCCAAATACGCGGCCATCGACGCCGCGGTCGGGCAGTCGCGCAGGCAGTGCAAGGCAGCGGGAAGCTGCAGGGGATAAACCACGTCCTGGCTGCGATAGGCGACCTGGATCAGGCTCGAGCTCACGGGCGCGACCACGCCTTGCAGGTTGATGAACAGCTCGCCGCCGAGCTGCTGTGACCAGGCCTGCACGCCACCGCGCGCGGCCCAGAAGGTCGCCGGAACGCTTTGCACCGCATCGAGCGCCTGGTTCGAGCAACCGTTCTGCCCACACATCATCTGCGCCGTGACCTTGAAGTCGCCGGCCGCGTCGTCCCAATACAGTTCGTACTGCGTGTTCGTCTGCGCGCCGGCGAAGAACGTGTTCGCCTCCATGCCCACGAAGGTCGTGAACTTGATCTGGTCGATCTCGTGCAGCGTGCGCATGTGACGCGTGTACTTCGTGAGCTTGCCGCCGGACTTGACCACGGTGAACGGCGTGCGCGTCGGCGCGCTTCCGTTGTTCGAATAGTCCACCTTCTCGACGGTGTCGCCGTTCGTCAGCAGCGGTTGCGCCGCCGGCGGCAGCGACAGGCCGTAGTAACCGAGGTAGCCCTGGTACTTGATGCCCGCGTGCGTATATTCGATGGGGAATCCAGAGCTGCGCTCGACGCGCGCGCCGGTCACGCTGTCGTAGAGGCCATAACGCCACACCGCCATGCCCGTCGCCGGATCGCGCGCATCACGAGCGAAGCACTGATCGCCGCCGTCGTCGGAGCGCCGGTAATAGTCCGCGTTGTACGCGAACGAGAACGTGCTCGAGTTGTTGCCGTCGTCCATGTGCAGGGCGCCGGCGCCGCTCGTGGCGCTCGACGTCGTCATGCGCAAGGCTTTCGTTCCGCCGCCGCCGTCACCCTGCTCGCGCTCGAAATAAGCGACGCCCGCGGTCGTTCCGTCGAGGAAACCGTTGAAGGCGCAATGGGGGTCCGTGCCCATGAGGCCGCAATAGTCGACGCGAAACACGCCGTATGGATTGTTCGCGCTCGGCGCGACCGAGGCGCTCATGTTCACGAAGATGGCCGCGCCCTCGGAGTCCGGATCGTCGAGCCAGATGCGTGCGCGCATCGGGTCGGAATTGCTTGCGCGCGTGGAGTTCACGGTGGCGGTGGCGTAGGTGGTCGCCTGGCTCGCGCCGCTGCCGTCGTCGGACGAGGCGCCTTTCTGCGAGTCACATTTCTGCATGCCGACGAGCGCGTTGTAGGCGCCTTCATTGACGAGGCCGTCCGGGCGCAGCGCGCCCATGATGCAGGCGATCATGTTGACCTGGCCGATGCCGCGCGAAGTGGCGTCCTCGACGTGGCTGTTTTGCGCGTCGGTGACGTACGCCGAGTTGGCCGGCGGATCGGCCAGCGCGAATGAGGAGTGCACCAGGACGAGCGCGAGCGATGCGCGCGAAAGCGAGCGGATTTTCATGGGAAGCTCCGGAAGGAAATTCGTTATTGCGCGTTGGTCGCGGTGACCACTGCCACTGAAGTGGGCGTGGCGACGCCCTCGATGGCCGCGGGTGCCGGCGGCGGCGGCGGTGGCACGACGGGCGGGGGCGTATCGCCCACGGGCGGGGAGGCCGAAGCGCCTCCACCACAACCGGAGGTAAGGATGAACAGCGCGGCGAGCAGCATCGCCACCAGCAACTCGCGGGCAGGGCGCGCGAACGTGGAAACTTTCAGCATGTAAGCAGTCCTCCGAAACTCTGAAGATTCTTCGGACTGCTGCGGCAAGCGGACGCAGCTCCGGGTAGCAGCTGGATCGGCGGCGATGTTTGAGACTGAAGGAGCGCGAGCTAGACCCTGCTCACAGATTGCGAGCTTGGGTCAGCGCGTTTGACAGAACCGATCGGGGACGGTTTTGTAAGGGTCGACCGCTCAGCGTGCGAAGCGGTCCGTTGCGAGCACCAGCTCGCGCGCGATGCTCGGTTCGAACGCGGCGTGACCAGCGTCGGGCACGATGCGCAGGTCCGCTTCGGGCCAGGCCTTGTGCAGGTCCCAGGCACTGCGCGCGGGGCACACGACATCGAAGCGTCCCTGCACGATGACCGCGGGGATGTGCCGGATCTTCGGCACATCTTCGAGCAGCTGGTTGGGCCGCTCGAGAAACCCGCCGTTCACGAAGTAGTGGCACTCGATGCGCGCGAACGCGGCGGCGAACGTGGCATCGCCGAACCGCTTCACGTAGTCCGCATTCTGCTTCATGTACGACAGGGCGCCTTCCCAGATGGACCAGGCGCGCGCCGCTTCCAGCAGGGTGGCGCGATTTTCGCTCGTCAGGCGCCGGTAGTAAGACTGCATGCAGTCCCGCCGTTCCTCCGCCGACAGCGGCTCGAGGTACTGCTCGAACAAGTCGGGAAACATCGCGGCCGCACCGAGATCGTTCTGGTAGAACCAGTCGAGCTCGAATCGGCGCAGCAGAAAAATGCCGCGCAACACCAGCTCGGTGCAACGCTCCGGATGCTTCTGTGCGTACGCGAGGGCGAGCGTCGAACCCCACGAGCCGCCGAACACCTGCCAGCGATCTATCTTCAGATGTTCACGGATGGCTTCGACATCGGCGACCAGGTGCCAGGTGGTGTTGTCGACGAGGCTGGCGGAAGGTTTGCTCTTGCCGCAGCCGCGCTGATCGAACAACACGATGCGATAACGCTTCGGATTGAAGAAGCGCCGCATCTTCGGATCAGTGCCGCCACCGGGTCCGCCGTGCAGGAACACGACGGGCTTGCCCAGCGGGTTGCCGCTTTCCTCGTAATAGATCTCATGCACCGGTGACACGCGCAGGAATCCCGAGCTGTACGGCCTGATGGCTGGATAGAAGTCGCCCTTCAGGCGCGGCGCCGCCGGTTTTTTCTTCCCGGATTTTTTCTTGCTAGCCATGTTTGCCTCCGGAGAGCATCGGACCGAGCGGCGCACCGCCGAGCAGGTGCATGTGCAGGTGGAACACGACCTGGCCGCCGTGCTGGTTGCAGTTCACGATGAGCCGGAACCCGTTGTCGGCGATGCCCTCGGCGCGGGCGATGTCGCGCGCCACGATGAACATGTGGCCGAGGGTGCGCTCGTCCTCGTCGCTCACGTCGTTGACCGTGGGGATGGGTTTGTTAGGAACGATGAGCACGTGCACCGGCGCCTGCGGGCTGATGTCGCGGAACGCGGTGACGCGATCGTCCTGGTGAACGATGGTGGCGGGGATTTCCCCGGCGATGATCTTCTCGAAAATGGTGGTCATGGCGTGCGCGAAGAATACGCGGCGGCGGCGAGTCGCGTCGAGGGACAGAAGGGCTCGGACCGGCGCCGACCGGCCCGAAAAACCCGCCGATCGGGTGGCTTCCGGGTCGCCAAGTCGACCCAACTCGACGATAATCCCGCCCTTGAAACTCACCCTCGAATCCCTCCGCACGCACCTCGCAGGTGAACCCGCGCGCGCCTATCTCGTGTCCGGAGACGAAGTGCTGCTGGTCGGCGAAGCGGCCGATGCCATTCGCGCATGCGCCAAACGCGCCGGCTTCGACGAGCGCGAGGTTTTCTTCATCGAACGCGTGGCCGACTGGGAAGCCGTGCGCGCCACGTCTAACAACCTCTCGCTGTTCGGTTCGCGCAAGCTCATCGAGATCCGCCTGCCATCGGGCAAGCCGGGAGTCGGCGGTGCCAACGCCATCGTCGACCTGCTGTCGAACGTCAGCCCCGACAACGTCTATCTGATGCTCACCGGCAAGCTCGAGCGCGAGCAGAACAATTCGGCGTGGGTGAAGGCCTTCGAGTCCACCGGCGCCTGGCTGGCGACCTGGCCGGTGGAGCTGGCGCGGCTGCCGCAATGGCTGCGGGCGCGCGCCGCCGCGCTCGAGCTGGACGTCGACGACGACGCGGTGCGTTTCATCGTCGAACGGACCGAGGGCAACTTGCTCGCCGCTCAGCAGGAGCTCGAGAAGCTCAAGTTGGGCGCCGCCGGGATTGGCAATCGAAAACACATCGATCTCGCCGCGGTGCAAGCTTCGATCGGCGAGAGCGCGCGCTTCGACGTGTTCCAGCTCGGCGAAGCGGCGCTCGGCGCCGATGTCCCGCGCGCGCTGCGGATACTGGCCGGTTTGCGCAGCGAAGGCGTGGAACCGACGCTGGCGTTGTGGTCCATCGCCCGCGAGATTCGCAATGTCTGGGGCACCACGCAGCAGGGCGCCGCGCGCGGCTGGCAGAAGCCATCGGCCGCGCTCGAAAACGCCAAGCGCCGTGCGGCAAAACTGCCCTATGCGCGGCTCTCGGCACGCACCTCGCGCGCCGACCGCATGATCAAGGGCCAGCAGCGCGGCGACGCGTGGGATGAAATGGCGCTCATGATCGTCGAGTTCGCGGGCCGCCGCGCCTTACCCATCACCGGAACCCGCGCTGCTTGAATACCCCGCAGGACACTGGCCCCATCGGTTTGTTCGGTGGCACTTTCGATCCGATTCATTTCGGACACCTGCGCACGGCGTTCGAGCTGTGGCAGTCGTTGAAATTGTCCGAGGTCAGGTTTCTGCCTACGGGCAATCCACCGCATCGCGAGCGCACGCTGGCGGACGCGGCCTTGCGCGTGGCGATGGTCCGCGCCGCGGTCGCCGACCAGCCGGCCTTCGTGGTCGACGATCGCGAAGTGCGCCGCGCCGGCGCGTCGTACACCGTGGACACATTGACCGAGCTTCGCCGGGAATTTCCGCAGCGCTCGCTGTGCCTGCTGCTGGGCATGGATGCGTTTCTCGGCCTGCCGAACTGGCATCGCTGGCGCGAGCTGTTCGATCTGGCGCACGTCGTGGTCGCGCACCGCCCGGGCTGGAAAGCGCCGACACAAGGTCCGCTCGGCGAGCTCATGGTGGATCGGGGCACCGGTGCGGTGAGCGACCTCCACAAGTCGCCGGCTGGACGCATCTACGTCCATGCCGTGACGCAACTCGAAATATCCTCGACGGAATTGCGCCAGATCATCGATGCGGGGCGCGATCCGCGATTCCTGGTGCCGGACGCCGTGCGCGAGATCATTCGCGAGTCCGGGTGTTATGCTCGACCCCGTTGATCAGTCCCTCAACCACCGGAGTGCAATGGCCACCAAAACCCGTCCCCGCCGCGCAGCCGCGCAGCCCAAGACTTCCATCCCGCAGACCCTTTTGCGCATCGTCAACGCCGCGCTCGATGACATGAAAGCCGTCAACGTCAAAGTCATGGACGTCCGGCATCTCACCGACATCACCGACATCGTGGTCATCGCTTCGGGCAACTCCGACCGCCACGTCAAATCCATCGCCGATCGCGTGACGCAACTCGCCAAGCAGAACGACTTCCGCCCCATCGGCGTGGAAGGCGCGACCGCCGGCGAATGGGTGCTGGTCGACCTCAACGATGTGGTGGTGCACGTGATGCTGCCGCGCGTGCGTGAGTTCTACGGACTCGAGAAGCTCTGGGAAGACGTCGTGCCGCCGGCCGAAACCGAAGTCCAGGCGCCGCCAGCACCGCGCCGAATCCCCGCCGCCCGCCGCAAGACCGTCTCGCGAGCGCGCGCCACGCGTTAACGAGCGGTGCGTATACGCATCGTTGCCGTAGGCACGCGCATGCCCGAGTGGGTGACCCAGGCGTACGAGGAGTACACGCGCCGACTGCGCAGCGGCATGCGCGTGGACCTCGAAGAGCTGGCGGTTGGCAAGAACAAGAACGACGAAGAGAAGCGCCTGCTCGAGCGAGTCGGCGATGACTATCTCGTCGCGCTCGACGAACACGGCAAATCCCTAACCACCGTCGCCCTCGCCAAGTGGCTGGCCGAGCGCCAGCAGGACGGACGCAACCTGTCCTTCGTCATCGGCGGCCCGGATGGCCTGGGGCCCGAGATCCTGAAAAAGGCCGCCATGCGCTGGTCGCTGTCGCAGCTCACCTTCCCGCACGCCATGGTTCGCGTGATATTGGCCGAACAGCTGTATCGCGCCCATTCGGTGCTGCAGAATCACCCGTATCATCGAGAGTGAAGGGTCGCGGGCGAGGGGTCGATGGTCGAGTCCAAACAAGAAGAACAATCGCCGATTTTCCGGCCGGTGCTCCGGCTCGCCTCGGCATCGCCGCGGCGCCGCCAGTTGTTAGACCTCATCGGCGTTGCGCACGTGGTCACGCCGGCGGACATCGACGAGACGCCGCATCCGGCGGAGCCAGCCGACCAATACGTGACACGGCTGGCGCTCGAAAAGGCCGAAGCGGTCTGGGCGCGGCATCGGGACCTGCCGGTGCTCGCGGCCGACACCACGGTGGTGGTGGACGAGGAAATACTCGCCAAGCCTGAATCGGCGGCGGACGCCCACGCCATGCTCGGAAAACTCTCCGGCCGTACGCACGTGGTGCTCACCGGCATCGCGCTGCGCAGCACGCGCGGCGCGCAGGTCGGCATTTCCAGTACCCGCGTGTCGTTCGCGCAGCTCAGCGCGGCGCAGATTGGCGCTTACTGGGAGAGCGGTGAACCGCAGGGCAAGGCGGGCGCGTACGCCATCCAGGGACTCGGCGCGCTGTTCGTATCGAACCTTGCGGGCAGCTACACCGGCGTCATGGGACTGCCGCTGTTCGAAACGGCGGCGATGTTGCGTGCGCATGGCGTGCCGGTGTGGAACGGCGTGCTGGGGGAAGTGGAGTGACGACGGAAATTCTCATCAACGTGGCACCACGCGAGAACCGCGCGGCGCTCATCGAGAACGGTGTGCTCACCGAGCTCTTCGTCGAACGACAGAGCCGGCGCGGCATCGTCAGCAACCTCTACAAGGGCCGCGTGCAGCGCGTGCTGCCCGGCTTGCAGGCGGCGTTCATCGACGTGGGCCTCGAACGCACCGCGTTCCTGCACGCCGCCGATATCGCGGCGCGGCTGGACAACACGCTCGTCGGCACCGCCAGCGCCGAAGACATCCGCAGCCTGGTCAAGGAAGGCGACGACATCCTGGTGCAGGTGGTCAAGGACCCGATGGGCACCAAGGGCGCCAGGCTAACTACCTTCGTCGCGCTGCCGTCGCGGCTCATGGTGTACATGCCGCGCGGCGACGGCATCGGCGTGTCGGCGCGCATCGAGGATGAAGCCGAACGTGCGCGCCTCAAGGCGCTGGTCGGTGAGGCGATGCCGCAGCAGACCACCGGTGGATACATCGTGCGCACCGCGGCCCAGGGCGCCAGCGCCGAACAGATTCGCGAAGACATCCAGTACCTCGGCCGCCTGTGGCAGCACGTGAAGGAAAAAGGACTGCGCGCGCAGGCGGGCGAGCTCGTCTATGAAGACCTGCCGTTGCCGACGCGCATCCTGCGCGATGAGCTGGCGCGCGGCGTCGATCGCGTGCTGGTCGACAATGCCGTTTCACACGCCGGCATGCTGGCGTTCGCGGCGGGTTTCATGCCGGGCAGCACCACATCGATCGAGCTGTACACCGGCCAGCGGCCCATCTTCGATCTGCACGGCATCGAAGAGGAGATCGGCAAGGCGCTCGAGCGCAGCGTGAATCTCAAATCCGGCGGACACCTGGTCATCGACCAGACCGAGTCGATGACCACGATCGACGTCAACACCGGCGCGTTCGTCGGCCATCGCAATCTCGAGGACACGATCTTCCGCACCAACCTCGAGGCAGCCGTGGCGATCGCGCGGCAGCTGCGGCTGCGCAACCTGGGTGGCATCCTCATCATCGACTTCATCGACATGGCCGACGCCGGCCATCGCACGCAGGTCCTGGAAGCGCTGCAGCGCGCCCTGGCTGGCGATCACGCGCAGACCCATATCGCGAGCGTCTCATCGCTCGGCCTGGTGGAGATGACGCGCAAGAGAACGCGCGACAGCCTGGAACATTTGCTTTGTGCGGCATGTCCCAGTTGTGAAGGTCGCGGCTTCGTACGCACGCCTGAAACGGTCTGCCACGAGATATTCCGTGAAATTGTGCGCCAGAGCAGGCAGTTCCAGACCCGTGAACTG
>DASYKM010000068.1:0-3779 GCA_035995425.1 Steroidobacteraceae bacterium | reverse complement strand
TCTGCGCCCTATGAAAAAGCTAACTGCCCTTGCGGCGCTGCTCTGCACCCTGTCCCTCACCGTTTGCTCCGCTGACGCGGCCAAGTCAAAGGCGAAGGAACAAGCCCCAATGACCGAAGAACAGAAGACGCTCTATGCGCTTGGAATGTTGATGAGCCAGTCGCTTGGCACCTTCAGCCTTTCGCCCGAAGAGCTGGCGCAGGTACAGAAGGGAATCGCCGACGGTGTCGGCGGCGTCAAGGGAACGGTCAATCCCGAAGAATACATTCCGAAAGTGCAGGAGCTGCAGAAAGCCCGCATGGCGATCGTTTCCGAGAAGGCCGCCGCGGCCGGCGTTGCCTACCTCGACAAGGCGTCGAAGGAAACGGGCGTCACCAAGACGGCGAGTGGCATGCTCATCAAGCACACCAAGGAAGGCACGGGTCCTTCGCCCGCCGCCAGCGACCAGGTGAAGGTGCACTACGAAGGCCGCCTCATCGACGGCAAGGTGTTCGATAGTTCGAAGGCTCGCGGCGAACCGGCCACGTTCCCGTTGAACGGCGTCATCCCCTGCTGGACCGAAGGGGTGCAGGCCATGAAGGTGGGCGGCTCGGCGCAACTCGTCTGCCCGGCGAGCCTGGCCTATGGCGCGAACGGATCGCCGCCGACCATTCCGCCGCAGTCGACGCTGGTGTTCGACGTCGACCTGCTCGAAATCGTGAAGAAATAGTCCGCGCGTAATACCGAAGGCGCGGGAGCGGAAGCTCCCGCGCCTTTTTCGTGGGCGTCACAAATCGCGCGCCGAAGCACCGGTTCGCCCTCGAAACTGTGATCCACTAGGGGAAAGCCCGAGCGCACGGTCAGTAGACTGCCGCCCATGAATAAGGAGTCGCGGGCGTTGGTGCTGTTCGCCGTGCTCGTCGGCGGAGTGGCGCACGGGGCGACTTTCACCGGCACGGTATTCGAAGACGCCAACTACGGCGGCGGTGCGGGCCGCGCGCGGCTCGCAGCCGGCGGCACCGGGATCGCGAACGTCACGGTGGAACTCTATCGCGTCAGCAGTGGCGCGCTCATCGACAGCGCGATTACCAGCGCGAGCGGCGCTTACTCGCTCACCTCCGGCGCCACCGCCGTGGCGATGCGGGTTCGCGTCGTCAATGGCACGGTGCACTCGGTGCGCACCGGCGGCGCCGCCTGCACCACCTGCGTCCCGGTACAGACCTTCCGCACCGACGCGAGCAGCGGTGCGGCGGCCGATGTCACCGACCACGTGGGCGGCGAAGTCCCGGGCTCGAGTGATGCGGTGGTGAACGCCGGCGCTTCAAACTACTCGACGCTCACCGCGGGCGGCCGCGTGCCGCAGTCCATCACCACGGCCACGCCGGGTGGCACGGGTTCGACCATCAGCGGCATCGACTTTGGGTTCAACTTCGACACCGTGGTCAACACGCGCGACGCGGCCAGCTGCGTCGCCGCCAATTCGAGCTTTCCCTGCCAGGGTTCACTGCGTCAGTTCGTCATCAATGCGACTGCGTTGGGTGGCGAGGGCTCGTTGAGCCAGTCGGGCAGCGGGCAGATCGACGGCTCGACCTCGTTCCTGCCGGGCGGCGCGGAGTCGAGCATTTTCATGATTCCGAACGGCGCGGCGAATGCCGGCCAGAACACCACCTACGCCAGCCAGTTGACCGGCGGCGTCGCCATCATCACGTTGAGCGCCGCGCTGACCGCCATCGCCGGCCCGAGTACGCGTCTCGATGCGACGACGCAGACGGTGAACGTCGGCAACACCAATGCGGGCTCGCTGGGCACGGGCGGCACCGTCGGCGTGGACGGCATTTCGCTGCCGGCTTTTCCGCGCCCCGAAGTGCAGCTCACCGCGGGCAACACAGTGGTGACGCTGAACGGCACCGGCACCGCCATTCTCGGTTTCGCGCTCCGGCAGGGCTATCTACAGCTGTCCGGCAGTGGCTGCCTGGCGCGCAACAACTTGGTGGGCATGACCGCCACCGGTGACAGCAGCGACAACAGCCCGACGACTTACGGCATCGAGTTCGCCGGCAGCAATGCGACCGTGCGCAACAACTTCGTCACCGTCAACAACTCCGGCATCCGTACCCAGGGCGGTGGCGCCGGATCGCTGGTCACGCTCAACGAAGTTGCGCGCCCGACCTCCGGCCACACCGACACCTTCGACGGCATTCTGCTCGTCGGCACCGTGAGCTCGATCCAGGTGACCGCGAACCTGACGCGTGAACAGCGCGGCGGCGGCATCGAAGTGGGATTCGGTGGCGGCGCGGCGGCGACCAGCATCACCGTCACCAACAACACGGTGCGGAACAACGGTTTCGCGACCGGCGGCAGTGGGGCTGCGTCCACCGAACCGATCGGCATGGCGGCCTACGATTACAGCGGATCGAGCGTGGTTTTCAGCCGGAATCTCATTCGCGACAACGCCGGCGCCGGCATTCTCGTCATGAACGCCAACGGCACGTCGATCACGCAGAACAGCTTCAGCACGAACGGCGGCTTGAGCATCGATCTCGATCCGCGTTCCATCGATCCGAATGGCCTCGGCGCTCCGCAGGGAGTCACGATCAACGACAACGGCGACGCCGATACCGGGCCCAATGGTCTGCGCAACTATCCGGTCATGGTGTCGGCGAGCCTGATCGGCACCGAGCTGTCACTCGCCGGTTTCGCGCGACCCGGCAGTGCGATCGAGCTGTACATCGCGCAAGCCGATCCCACCGGCTTTGGTGAAGGACTGACCTATCTGGGCACGCTCACCGAAGGCTCGGTCGCCGACCTCGATGCCACCACCGGCAGCTACGGTCCCGGCAACATCAACGGTGTAGCGCAGGGCACTGACAACACCAACCGGTTCAGCTTCCGCATCACCGCACCCGGCGGCGTGGCGGTGGGTACGCGCCTTGCCGGTACGGCGACGATTTCCGGTGAAACCTCCGAATACAGCGGCAACGTCGTGGTGAGCAGCGGGCCCGCGCTGCGCGTGGCGAAAACCGTGGCTCCCATCTCCGATCCGGTCAACGGCGGCACCAATCCGAAGAGCATTCCCGGCTCGGTGCAGCTGTACAACGTGCGGGTCACGAATCAGGGCAGCGGCCCCGTCGACAACAACGCCGTCAACATCCTGGATCCGGTGCCCGTCAACACAAGATTGTTTGTTGGCGATATCGGAGCGCCGGGCTCAGGTCCCGTGACCTTCGTGAACGGTTCACCCAGCAGCGCCCTGACCTGGACATTCACCGCGCTCAACAGCCTCACCGATGACGTCGATTTCTCGAACGACGGCGGCGTTACCTGGACCTATGTGCCGACGCCGGCCGCCGATGGTTGCGATGCGGCCGTCACTACGCTGCGGCTGCGACCGAAGGGCACCATGCCGGGCAACGGCGGCGGAGATCCTTACTTCGAATTGCGGTTTCGCGTGCTGGTCAACTGAAAGCGCGGCCGTGCTGTCCAGCTGTCGCGGGACACAGGCGTGCTATGTTGCCCGCCGGACAAATGAACCCTGTCAGCGAATCACCAACTACCCGGACTGACATATGAAGGTCGCTCATATCCGACGGTGGCAGGCGGTCGTGACAATCGTTTCACTATCGTTCGTTCCCGCTTTTCATGCGCAGAGCGTACAACCGGGCACTGCGGCCGCGAACGCAGAGGACGCCGACAGCTGTCTCGGGCGGCTGATGCACGGCCAGCCGCAATTCAACAAGGGTGCACTCACTGGCATCAAGCTCTTTCCGAACGAAGGGGCGACGAGACAAGACTTCGCCCGC
>DASYKM010000067.1:0-5456 GCA_035995425.1 Steroidobacteraceae bacterium | reverse complement strand
AACCCTCTCAGGGTGCTGTTGCGAAGAACACCGGCACCAACGTCTCGCTGGCGGCAGCTCGCGGGCTCGTGCACCGACCGACGGTACTCCTCTCTCGCAAGTGCTCGTGTGCTGCCGCTGGCCCCAAACAAAGAAAGGGATGCTCGAACGATGGAAACGATGAGGCTCCGCGCGATACAGCAACCCGGCCATGCCGGCGAACTGCTCGACAGCTTCATCCGCGTCGCCGGACATCTGCCGAGTGACTCGCATCCGCTGACCGAAGAAAGCCAGCTGACGCCGTCACTCGAAAAGGTCGCCTTGCGCTCGCTCGACGACGGCCACGTGTGGCGCGCCTGGACCGATGACCGCGCGATGTGGTTGTGGGCCTGCGAAGTGTCGCTGGCGCGCTCGCGCGAGCGTGGACTGCCGGTGATGGAAGTACGGCGGTACGACGAATTCGGATCGATCGAAGACAGCGGCACCTGGGTGCGCGTCCGTAACGAAAGCTGGCAGCGGTGTAACGAATGAACATGCGAAACGTATTGGTGTTGGTGAGTCTCACTACTCTGGCCGCCTGCGGCGGTGGTGGTGGTTCGGGCGGTGCATCCGTGTCCGCCGCCCCTGCCGTGAATTCGCAGCCTGCGTCCGTCACGCCTTCGGCACCGGCTGCCAACACGCCTCCGTCCACGGCCGCCGCGGATCTGGCGCTCGCGGCCCGACTCTATAAGGGTGATGAGCGCACACCGGCCGGCTTCGACGTCGAGTCGCGCCCCGCCAGCGTTCTCGGCACCCTCTCGACACGCCACCTCAAGAACACCGATTTCGCCACCGGCCCGCAGGGCATCAGCCCGACCTTCGAGGTCTGCACCAACGACATGGCCCAGGCCATCGACTGGTCGGAAAAGCAGGCCACGTGGCAGGGTCAGTATTCGGATCTGGTCGAAGTGAACAGCGACGCGCACATGTTCGAAGTGGTGCGCGTACCGCGTGCCGACGTGACGGCGATGATTCGCCATCGCGTATTCCGCTGCGACTACCTGGATCGCTCGAACACCGATCTGCATGCCGACGTCGGTGCCGCCGGCAGCATGAATCAGCGTCCGCTGACCGCCGATGAGCTCGAGAAGCTCACCGAGTACCTGTGGCAGTTCACGATGTTCAACAATTCCGACTACGCGGTCGAGAGCAGCACGCGCTCCACCAACGGCAATAGCCTGGTACAGACCATCCGCATGGGCCAGCTGGTACGCGGCGCCGCCGGCGCCTGCGACACCGTGCAGATCAGCGACTGGAGCCACACCATGAGCGCGGCCGACGGCACGCTGACGCGGTCGTTGTCGAACGTGCGCACCTATCAGGTGAAGAGCGCCACGTCCGGCGCGCAGAGCTGCTCGGGCTGAGCTGACTCGCCTGGCCCGACTCGCGGGCCTTACAGATCTTTCGTGAGCTTTCGCAGATAGGTGCGGAACGGCGCCGCGAGCTCCGGATGCGCCAGCGCATATTCCACGTTGGCCTGCAGGTAACCGATCTTGCTCCCGCAATCGAAACGCTTGCCGGCGAACCGGTACGCGTAGACCGCTTCGTCGTTCATGAGCCGCGCGATGCCGTCGGTGAGCTGGATTTCTCCGCCCGCCCCCTCGCCAATTCGTTCGAGGTGAGTGAATACGCGCGGCGTCAGCAGATAGCGACCCACCACGGCGAGATTTGACGGGGCAACCGACGGCTTGGGCTTCTCGACGATTTTCTCCACGCGCAGCAGCTCGCCGCGACGCGAACCGGTCTTCACGATGCCGTATTTGTCGGTCTGCGAATGCGGCACGGTCTGAACGGCGACGATGCTGCCGTTGTCGAAGCGATTGGCCATCTGCTTGAGGCAGGCTTCTTCCGCGTCGATGAGATCGTCGGCCAGGTGCACGAAAAACGGTGAATCGCCGACCGCGGGCTTGGCGCACAACACCGCATGTCCGAGACCGAGCGGCGCGGGCTGACGGATGTAGATGCACGAGGCATAGGAAGGCAGCACGCTGCGCAGCATCTTCAGAAGCTCGCTCTTGCCCTGCGACAGCAGCAGGTGTTCCAGCTCGCCGTCGGAATCGAAATGATCTTCGATGGCTCGCTTGGAAGAACCGGTGATGAAGACCAGCCGCCGCGCCCCGGCCGCCAGCGCCTCTTCCACGGCATATTGAATGAGTGGCTTGTCGACGATGGGCAGCATCTCTTTGGGGCTTGCCTTGGTCGCGGGGAGAAATCGGGTTCCTCGACCAGCAACCGGAAAAACGGCAACGTCGACGCGGCTCTTCTTCATGACAGGCATATGGGCTCCAGCCCAATTGAGGGGCCGAAACCATACCACGCCGCGATTTGCAGCTCTGCAGGAGAGAAGCCCGGGGACGCGAGAGTTTGCGCGGCGTCACGCCTCTCGCGACCGCGGGCGGTCGACCTTACGACGTCGGCTTCGCGGGCTTGGGTGCCGGAGCCGCGCCTGGCGCGCCCGCCTTTTCGGCCGCGCCGAGCTTGATGTCGGCGCGGTTCTTGTCGATGAGCTTCTGGGTGATGCCCTCGACCATGGCGAGCTGGTCCACCGACTTGAACGGGCCGTTCTTGTCGCGATAGCTCACGATGGCCTTTGCCTTGGCCGGCCCGATGCCGTTGAGCGACTTGGCGAGCGCCGCGGCGTCGGCGGTGTTGATGTTGACCGGCTCGGCATACACCAGCTGCGTCAGCAGCACCATGGCGGCGAGAGTGGGAACCCATTGTTTGAAAGATCGGAATGACATGTGGCCTCCTTGCCTGTGTGCCCGGGGTGCCGGGTACGAGGAGACTAACAATGTCGCGGGCGCCGGCTGCAGCCGGCAATCTCGTCAAAGACCTCGATTTTGCGTACTTCGCAGCGAATCCCAATTTCGACAGCTCGGACAACGCCAGTGCCAGGTGGTATTTGCAACCCCGCACTCCTCGCAGCGGAAACGCGGCGGCTCGGGCGGCACGGGCTCGTCGTGCGGCGGGTGCGTGCGCAGGAAATCGGTGAGCGCGCCGGCCCTGCCTTTCAACGCCTGCTGCGCCTCCGGCCCGAAGGCAATCTGGATAGTCCGCGATCCGACCAGCGCGGCTGAATACAGCTCGAGCGCCTTCGCCTCATCGCCCGATGCGGCGGCGATGCGCGCCGCGAGAATCGACGCGCGCGCCGAATCCGGCGCGTGTACCCGCGCCGCCGCGACTTGAGTTCGGGCGGCGTCGAAGTTGCGGGCCGCCAGCGCCGCTTCGCCGAGCTCGCAACAATAGTGCGAGGCCACCACCGCGAGCTCGCGCTGTTTCTCGGGCGGCAGCTCGCGAAACAGATCGAGCGCCGCCCGCCATTCGTTCTGCTGCTCGTACACCCAGGCCAGGCGTTCCAGCACCGCCGGCCGGTAGCTGGCCGAGCCGAGGAGGCTGCGCAGTTTTTCTTCGGCGCGATCCATGAGCCCGGCGCTCATGTAGTCGAGGCCGAGCGCGAAGGTCGCCTGCTCGCGGATCGGCAATTCGCCGTGCGCGGCGAGCTCAGTGTGGATGGCGATGGCGCGGTCGACCTCGCCACGCTTGCGCATGAGGCTGCCGAGCGCGAACTGGATGTCGGCCTCGTGCGTCTTGGTCGCAAGGCGCGTGAATACCTCGGTGGCACGATCGAAGCGATCGTTGACCAGGTGATCGAGGCCGGCGAAATAATCGATGTCCCGGCGCAGCCTGCGCCCACGCGCCGAACGCCGCCCCAACGCGAACGCCGCCGCTCCGACGACCAGGAAACACAACAGGAGAATTTCGGGACCAATGCCGCGCAGACGCATGATTTTCAGGGGCTCGCGCCCCACTCTTGACGCCGCCGGAGCGGCAGCGACCGAAAGGGAGTCTATCCCTGATCGTTACTGCCGCGGAACGCTTCGCGCCCGCTGCCAGTCGTTCCAATAGTTCGGATAGGTCTTGGCCACGCAGCCGGGATCGAGAATCCGCAGGCCCGGCAGTCGCGAGCCGAGCACACCGAACGACATGGCGATGCGATGGTCGTGGTAGGTCTCGATTTCCACGCGTACCGGTATCGACTTGTCGCCGAGCGGTTCGATCACCATGAAGTCCGGTCCCTCTTCCACGCTCACTCCGAGCTTGCGCAACTCGCGCGTAGGCGCGGCGATGCGATCGCATTCCTTCACGCGCAGCGTCGCGAGGCCGGTGATGCGGGTCGGTTTGCGCAGGAACGGCGCGAGCATCATGAGGGTCGGCGCGACGTCCGGCATGCTGGTCATGTCGACCTCGCCATCGAAGCTGGCGTCGAGCGTACGTGGGCCCTCGATGACGGTGTGGTCGACCGTGCGCTCGACGCTCGCGCCGAGTTTCTCGCAGAGCCCGAAGAACGCGTAGTCGCCCTGACGCGTGCCGGCGCCGAGATTGCTGAGCGTGATGCGTGCGCCATGCAGCGTCGCGAGCGCGGCGAAATAGGATGCCGCCGACGCATCGCCTTCCACGTCGATGCTGCCCGCCCGATAAGGCCGGGATGCGACGCTCAGCTTGCGATACGCATCGTTGGCCACATGCACGCCGAACTTCGCCATCTCGTCGAGCGTGAGGTCCACGTACGGCTTGCTCGTCAGCTGGCCTTCCACCTCGATGACCAGGCCATCGTCGATGAGCGGCGCGATGATCAGCAGGCTGGTGAGGTACTGGCTGGAAATGTCGCTCGGCACGCGAACCGGCCCGCGCAGCCGACGCGTTCCCATCACGGTGGTCGGCAGGTGCCCATCCTTGGTCGAATCCATGCGTGCGCCGAGCGAGGCGAGCGCGTCGACCAGCGCCTTGTTAGGCCGGTTGCGCATGGAGATGTGCCCGTCGATGAGCGTGCGGCCGGTGCGCAACGCCGCCATCGCCAGCAGCAGGCGCGTCGATACCGCGCTCTGGCCGGTATTGAGCTCGATGTCGCCGGCGGCGAATTCGCCACCGCGGCCGGTGATGCGCACCACGCCATCGACCGAATCGTCGACCTCGATACCGAGCCGGCGCAGGCATTCCTTCATGCGCCAGTAGTCATCGCACTCCCCGGGAAAGCGAATCGTGCTGACGCCGTCGGCGAGCGCGGCGATGGCGCAGTCGCGCAACGTCAGCGATTTACTGCCGGGCAGCGGTGTGTCGAATTGGAATGAACCCGCGGGCCACGGCTCGAGATCGAGCGTGGCTGGGTATGTGGAAAGAACGGAGCTCAATCGCGAATGGGCCGATCGGCTCCGTCGTTCACCCTTTCACGCAAGTCTTTGCCGGGCTTGAAATGCGGAACGTACTTGCCGGACAGCGCCACCGCTTCGCCGGTCTTCGGATTGCGGCCCTGCCGCGGCGGCCGGAAGTGCAGCGAGAACGAGCCGAAGCCACGTATCTCGATGCGATCTCCCGCCGACAGGGCATCGCTCATGATCTCGAGGATCTGTTTGAGCGCGAGCTCCACATCCTTGGCGGGC
>DASYKM010000066.1:0-26922 GCA_035995425.1 Steroidobacteraceae bacterium | reverse complement strand
CACGTCGTGACGATGGTGGTCGATGCGCAGGATTCCATCGGCGAGCAGGACGCGAGCGTGCTCGGCCTCGCCCTGTCGCGCGGCCGAGCACTGATCCTCGCCGTGAACAAGTGGGACAACATTCCCACCGACAAGCGCGACGACATCCGCCGCCTGCTCACGCTCAAGATCGATTTCGTGCCATGGGCGCCGATGCACTTCGTGAGCGCGCGCCACGGCACGGCGGTCGGCGACCTGGTCGCCTCGATGATCCGCGCCTACGACGCCGCCATGCGCCAGATGAAGACGCCCCAGCTCACCAAGGCGATGGAAAAGGCGATGGTGCAGCACCAGCCGCCCATCGTTCGCGGCCGGCGCATTCGCCTGCGGTACGCGCACCAGGGCGGAAAAAATCCGCCGCGCATCATCGTGCACGGCAGCCAAGCGGCGCACGTGCCCGAGTCCTACAAGCGTTATCTCGCCAACATGTTCCGCGAAGAGTTCGACCTGTTCGCGACACCGGTGGCGGTGGAATTCCGCAGCGACACCAATCCGTTCCTGAAGGACAAGCCCAAGGAAAAGCGCGGGCTCAAGACTTCGAACAAGGAGCGGCGCGAGCGGCGCATCACGAAAGATCGCGCCAAGCGGCCACCGAAGAAAGGCGGCGGAGCTGCGCCACGCGGCGCGCCGCGCGGCCGCTCCAAGCGCAAGTAGATAGCGCTTACATTGCCGGCGCTCGCGCGCGAATACTCCCCCGCGCGGCAAAGCGCAAGCGTGACAGTCTGTCAGACTCCATTCGCCGACAAATTTTTCATCTTGCTTGAAATGTCGGCGTCGCCGTCCTAGGTTTGGCGCCACCGCAGGTCGACCAGGGAAGGTCATCGCGTTCCCGGGTGGATTCCGTAGAAGTTAGTTGAGCGCCTGCTTGCCGCGGGCGCCTACAGGGAGCAGTGCAGGATGCACTTCGCAATGCCAGGGAATGGCCGGACTCCCGTCGTCCGCGACAATCTCCGCTCAACGCTTCTGCGGGATCTCCCCACAATCAAACGTCCAGGGAGATTTATGACTCGTCTAACTATCGTTGCAATGATGCTGTGCCTGCCGGTGGCGGCCGCCGCCGCCGATGCGGGGTTCACGGATCGAATCATCGTCAAGTATCGAACCGCTGCCGTGAGCGCCGCCGCGCAGACCGAGCAGGCCCGCACGGCGGAACTGCCGGCGGCGCGCTTCGGCGTGACCATGAGCCGGGTGCGAACCACGGCGCTCGGATCGCAGGTGCTGAAACTGGATCGTCGCATGTCGTTCGAGGAGGCCGCGCAGCTCGCGCGCGCCATCGCCGCCGGCGATTCGAACGTCGAGTACGCCGAACCCGACCGCATGATGCACAAGCTGCTCACGCCCAACGACACGCGCTACAACGAGCAGTGGCACTACTTCGAAACCACGGCGGGCATCAACACGCCCGCCGCCTGGGACAAGGCCACGGGCACCGGCGTGATTGTCGGTATCGTCGACACCGGCATTCGGCCGCACGCGGACCTGTCCGGCGCGATCCTGCCGGGCTACGACTTCATCTCCGACACGTTCGTGTCGAACGACGGCAACGGCCGCGACAGCGACCCCAGCGATCCGGGCGACTGGATCAATGCCGGCGAGTGTGGCAACGGCGAGCCGACGCAGTTCGAGTCGAGCAGCTGGCATGGCACGCACGTGGCCGGCACGATCGCCGCGCGTACCAACAACGCGAGCGGCGTGGCAGGCGTTGCCTTCAATGCCAAGGTGGTTCCGGCCCGCGTGCTCGGCAAGTGCGGCGGCTACACCTCGGATATCGCCGATGCCATCATCTGGGTGTCGGGCGGGACGGTGTCTGGCGTTCCCGCGAACGCCAACGTCGCCAAGGTGATCAACATCTCGCTGGGCGGCACCGGCAGCTGCGACAACACGACGCAGAACGCCATCAATTCGGCGGTCTCGCGCGGCACCTCGGTCATCGTCGCCGCCGGCAACGAGAACATGAACGCCGCCAATTCCACCCCCGCGAATTGCTCCGGCGTGGTGACGGTCGCATCGGTCAACCGATCCGGCGGGCGGTCGTACTTCTCGAACTTCGGCGCCAGCGTGGAAGTGGCGGCCCCGGGTGGCGACATGCGCACTTCGGCGTCGAACGGAATTCTCTCCACGCTGAATACCGGCACGACCACGCCGGGCTCGGACACGTACGCGTTCTACCAGGGCACCTCGATGGCGACGCCGCACGTGGTCGGTGTGGTGGCGCTGATGTTGTCGGTCAAGCCGACGCTCACGCCCGCACAGGTGACCTCGATTCTGCAGAGCACGGCGCGCGCCTTTCCGGCCACCTGTTCACAGTGCGGATCGGGCATCGTGAACGCCAGCGCCGCGGTGGATGCGGCCATCGGCGGCACGACGCCGCCCGATCAGCCCGGAACCGCGGCCGAGGTCGAGCCTAACAACTCGCGCGCCGCCGCGCAGTTGATCGGCACGGACAACACCACGGTGAACGGCACGATGGCGAGCAGCAGCGATACTGACTACTACCGGCTGTCGCTGCCGGCTGGCAGGTCGCTGGTCGCGACGCTCACTCCGAACGCGAGTTCGGACTACGATCTGTTCGTCTACAACAGCAGTGGCACGCTCATCGGCAGCAGCGAGCGCGGCACGGGTCTCGTGGACGCCGTGACCGTCACCAACACGGGCAGCAGCGCGAGCGTGCGTTACGTGCGCGTGGTGTTCTGGAGTGGCGGCACGGGCGCCACGAACGGCAAGTACACCGTCAACCTGAACTGGTAGACAACCGGGTGCTGACGGGAAAGGGGCCGGCGAAAGCGGGCCCCTTTCTGTTTACCGGGCCGGGGCCGGTTTTCGTTTTTGTCTCGCGGGAAGTTTCCGGGCTAGAGTCTCACCGTGAACCTGACTTCCGCCTGGTCCCGCCCGCTGCCACGATTTCTATGCATCGTGGGGCTGCTGCTGCTTCTCATCCTGGTCTTTTCCTCGCAGCTGTTTTTTGCCGGATATGTCGTTCCGTGGTTGAAGGCGTTCACCCAGGAGGCGGTGTACTGGCTCTCGTGCGGAGTCCTGGTGCCACCGATTTTGTGGATGTGCAGGCGTCTGCATCGTGGCGGACATGGATGGGTGAGTTACGCGATCGGTCTGCTGATCGGCGCCATCGTCGCCGCGGTGCTGCAACCGGTCCTCGCGAGGTACACCGGACTCATCCTGGTGCGGCTGAATCTGTGCTTCCTGAACTGCGAGGTGCGCCCAGCCTCGGCGGAATTCTTTTTCGGACAGATGATTCGCTCGGCGGGAGTCAATCTCACTGTGTACGCGAGCTTCGTGCTGGCCTGGCACGCGGCAACCTACTATCGCGAAGCGCGCGACCGACAACTGAAAGCGCTGGAGCTCGAGTCGCTGCTGCACCAGGCACAGCTTCAGGCATTGCGCAGCCAGCTCAATCCGCATTTTCTGTTCAATGCATTGCACTCGATCGCCGAGCTGGTGCATGAAAACCCCAAGCTCGCGGAAAAACTGATCGTCCGGTTGGGTGAGTTGCTGCGCCAGGTTCTGAAGTCCGCGACGCTGCAGGAAGTGTCGCTCGCCGACGAGCTCGAATTCATCAGGGGCTATGTCGACATCGAACAGATGCGCCTGGGAGAACGCCTGCGCGTGACCTGGGATGTGCCGCCCGAGTTGTTGCTGGCGCGCGTTCCGAGCCTGATCCTGCAACCGCTGGTCGAAAATGCGATTCAGCACGGCATCGCCCCCACGGCAAAGGCGGGAACACTCACCATACGCGCCCGTCGCGAGGACGCAGTCCTGCGCCTGGAAGTACGCGACACCGGACCTGGCATTGCACGGGAGTCGCAGGATCGGCAGATGGGGATCGGCCTCGCGAATACCCGGGCTCGCCTGCAGCGCCTGTACGGCGAAGGCCAGAAGCTCGAGCTCGTTGGCGACGATGGCTTGATGGTGATCGTGCGGATACCCTTCTCGGCGCCATGACCCTGGCCACTCTCATCGTCGACGACGAACCCATGGCGCGGAAGCGCCTGCAACGGCTGCTGAAGACCGATCCCGACGTGCGCCTGCTGCCTCCGTGCGCGGATGGACGCAGCGCCGTCGCGGCCATCGAAGAACGTCGGCCGGACGTGGTCTTTCTCGACGTGCAGATGCCGGAAATGAACGGTTTCGAAGTGCTGGCCGCCGTCGGCGTGAAACAGATGCCGGCGGTGATTTTCGTGACGGCCTACGACAAATTCGCGCTGCAGGCGTTCGAGGCCCAGGCGCTGGACTATCTACTGAAGCCGTTCGGCGTGGAGCGGGTCCATACGGCGCTGGAACGCGCGCGGGTCTTTCTGGCCGGGTCGCAACGGGGAATCGAGAAGAAGCTGACCGGTTTGTTGCGCGCCACATCGGGTGTCCGCGAGAGCCCCTGCGTGCTCGTGAAGAAGCGCGATCGGGTCCTCGTCCTGCGGCCGGACGAGATCGATCACGTCGAGGCATTTGGCGACTATGTACGCCTGCACGTCGGTCAGGAAGTGCACCTGCTGCGCGCTACGCTTGCCGAGATGGAACAGAAACTCGAGCCGGAAGGCTTCGCGCGCATCCATCGCTCGCGCCTCGTGAACTGGAAGCGAGTCCGCGAGTTCGTCGCCGATCGTGAACGGGATCCCGTGGTGGTATTGAAGAACGGAACGCGCCTCGCCGCGAGCCACGGCTGCCTCAAGGATCTCGAGAAGCGCCTCGGCGCGCGCGGTTGACCGTTCACCCGGGGTGCTTGGTCGCGCGAGCTGCGTCGTTCAACGCACGGCATGCCAGTTTGGTCGCAAACCACTTTCGCGACGCTTCGGGCGGAGCGCTCAATGCGCTCCCATGAATACATTCAAACTGTCGCTCAAGTTCACGGCAATGGCCACGCTGCTCATCCTGACGCTGGACGTCGATCGTCCGGTGATCGCGGCGCAATCTGACCGCACTCGCGCGGCGATCGCGGCGCAGTCGCAGGCGTTCATGGACGGAATGGCGCGCGCCGATGCAAGCGCGGTGGCGCAGTTGTTCACCCCGGATGCAAAACTCATCGTGTCCGGTGTCGATCGGGAGATCGCCGGTCGCAGCGCAATCGAGTCGTTCTGGCAGTCGGCGCTCAACGGCGGGGTCAAGGAGCTGCGACTTGCGACAATCGATCTCGACGGTGAGGGTGCGCTGCGTGTCGAGACCGGAACCTACCAAGCCATCGGGGCAGGAGGCAGCGAGCTCGGACGCGGCCGTTATCTGTTCGTCTGGAAAAAGGAAGCCGGCACCTGGAAGATCCATCGTGACATCGGCAGCGCGAACCCGCCGCTCGCGGGCGCAACTTCCACGCCCGATCGCGTCGGTTTTCCGCGCGACTACCGCACCGTGCTCAAACTACTCAGCGTCGCCGAGAAGCAGAACGAGCCTTCGATCACGACGGCCTACGGCAACGACCTTGCCGCCTCGATCACCAGTTCGAGTCAGCTTCCCTACCCGAACGGAACCGTGATCGCCATGGAATTCGCGCATGGCGTACGCGATGGTGAAGGCCAACTCATGCACGACGCAAAAGGTTCGCCGCTCAAGGCAGAAGTGGCCCGAGTCGATGTGATGCGACGAGAGAGCGGTTACGGCATGGGCTATGGTGAGAGCCGCGCCGGCGAGTGGGAGTTCGCGAGTTATCGCCCGGACGGGACCACCCTGCTGGCGCCAGAGAATTCAGCGTCGTGCGCCGCTTGTCACCTGAAGGCGGGAGCCGAGCGCGATTTTGTCTATCGAGTGCGGGTTCCAGCGAAGTGAAGCGCCGCTGACGGCGCTGGCGTTCAAGACTTTTTCTTCGCGGACTTTTTCTTTGGTGGCGGGGCGAGGAACAGCGCCGGATCCACCATCGCGCCATTCAGCGACACGCCCCAATGCAAGTGCGGACCGGTGACGCGGCCAGTGGCGCCGACGTCGCCCAACACTTCGCCGCGCTCGAGCTCCTGGCCAACTTCCACGCGAATCTTCGACAGGTGGCAGTACATGGTCACGAGCCCCATGCCGTGATCGACGATGACGTCGTTGCCGTTGAAGAAGTACCTGCCCACGTCGACCACGCGTCCGGCGAGCGGCGCCTTGATCGGCGTGCCGGTAGGCGCGGCGATATCCATCCCCGAGTGCGGGTTGCGCGATTCGCCGTTGAACATGCGGCGCAGGCCGAATGAACTCGACCGCCGGCCCGGCACGGGTTGTTCGAGGCGCAACGTGGATGGCGTGTGCGCGGAGAACGCATCGAGCGCCGCACGGACTTTCTCCGTCTCGCGTGCCACGCGCGCTTCATCTTCGGGCGAGAGATTGACCTGGCTGGGCGGCACTTTGAGCTGCTGAACCGCGTATTGCTTCGGGCTCACCTTGAACGGCAGCTTTTGTTCGCCACCGCCCGGCTGCGCAACCTCGACGTGGTATTCGCCGGGCTCGATGCTCAAGCCGATGCCGAGGATGGCGAGCCAGGATCCGTCCTTGCGTATCACCAGGACCTGCTTGCCGTTGAAGGTCACCGTCGGCAGCCGGTCGGGCGCGCCGGCCAGTTTGAATGTCGCCACGCCCCCGGGCACCACGTTGACGCGCGGCGCAATGAACTCGCCGGCGCCGGATGCCGGCGCCGCGCCGAGCGCGACGATCAGGGCAATCCGCGCGAGATAGTTAGTCATCGCCATCCTTGACCTGCGCCACGACCTTCGCGCGCAGGCGGCCCCTGGCGAGGCGCGCCTCGATCTCGGTGCCGGCCGGCGCCTGCGCCGCATCGCGCAGCAACGCGCCGTCGGCGACAAGACTCACCACCGCGAAGCCGCGACCCAGCGTTGCCAGCGGGCTCACCGCGTCCAGCGTGCGCGAGGCGAGGGCGAGGCGCTGTTCGAGCGCGTTGAGGCTGCCGGCGAATGCAGTCACCAGCCGCTGGCGCAGCGCGGCGGCCTGCGCGCACAGCGACTCGAGGCGGTGACGGGGATTCTCGCGCCACAGGCGCGTGCTCAGCGTTTCCAACCGCTGCTGCTTGGCCACGACACCCGCCCGCAGTGCCAGCCGCAGGCGCAGTTCCAGATCGTCGAGCCGTTGCGCATGCTGGAGCAGCTTCGCGCCAGGATGTGAGACCTGCAGGCGCTGCGCCAGCGCTCCGACCGCCAGCGCGTGGGTGCGCAGCGCGCGGCCCATCGCGCCGCCGAAGCGCTGCTCGAGTTGCGCGAGCGCTTCGAGCCAGGATTGTTTGTCCGGCACGGTGGCCAGCGCGGCGGCCGACGGCGTGGGCGCGCGCACGTCGGCGACGAAGTCCGCGATGGTCACGTCGACTTCGTGGCCGACACCGGAGACCGTCGGAATCCGGCAGGCCGCGATGGCCCGCGCCACGCGCTCGTCGTTGAAACACCAGAGATCTTCGAGCGATCCGCCACCGCGCGCGACGATGAGCACGTCGCATTCGGCGCGGCGCGACGCGGCTTCGATGGCGCGCACGATCTCGGGCACCGCCGCCGCGCCCTGCACGGCGGTGGGATAGAGCAGCACGTGAGCCGCGGGGAAACGCGCGCGCAGCACTCTCAATATGTCGTGTATCGCCGCGCCAGTGGGTGAGCTCACCACGCCGATGCGGCGTGGCACGGCGGGCAGCGGCCGCTTGCGCTCGATGGCGAACAGTCCTTCCGCGGCGAGCTTCGCCTTGAGTTTTTCGAACTCGCGCTTGAGCGCGCCAACGCCCGCTTCTTCGAGAAGTTCGACCAACAGCTGGTATTCGCCGCGCGGCTCGTACAGACCGACCCGCGCCCGGACAAGCACGGCCATGCCGTCCTTCGGGCGAAACCGGACCGTGGAATTGCGCTGCCGCCACATGGCGCAGCGCACCTGCGCGGTGTTGTCCTTCAGCGAAAAATACCAATGCCCTGAGGCGGGTGCGGCGAAGTTCGAAAGCTCTCCTTCGAGCCACAACACCGGCAGGCCGGATTCCAGCAGCAGGCGCACTTCTTTATTGAGCCGCGAGACGCTATAGATGTCGCGCTCGGGAGGCGGGGACGCGGCGCGCTCGGGGCCGGGCGGGAAGAGGGGGAAATTCACGGCGCCATAATAATGTATGGGGGTCCATTCTTTACCGCCCGAATCGACCTGCGTACAATCCCGCATGCCCACCCAACCCCCCACGCCCCTCAGGATTCTCGAAGAAGCGCTGACCTTCGACGATGTCCTTTTGGTTCCGGCTTACTCGGAAATCCTGCCGCGCGAAGTCGATCTGGGAACGCGCCTCACGCGCGAGATCCGCCTCAATCTTCCGCTGGTTTCCGCCGCCATGGATACCGTGACCGAAGGCCGCCTCGCCATCACCATGGCGCAGGAAGGCGGCATCGGCATCATCCACAAGTCCATGACCATCGCCGGCCAGGCCGCCGAAGTCGCGCGCGTCAAGAAATTCGAGAGTGGCGTCATCCGCGACCCGATCACCGTGGCGCCGGAGATGACCATCCGCCAGGTCATAGAACTAACAAGATCCAAGGGCATCTCCGGCGTGCCGGTGGTGCAGGGCTCGAAGGTCGTCGGCATCGTCACGCATCGCGACCTGCGCTTCGAGGTCAAGCTCGACGCGCCCGTGTCGACGGTCATGACCCCGAAGGAACGCCTGGTCACGGTGCGTGAAAACGCGCCCAAAGATGAAGTCCTGCTGCTGCTGCACAAGCATCGCATCGAGAAGGTGCTGGTCGTGAACAGCGACCTGGAGCTGCGCGGCATGATCACCGTGAAAGATTTCCAGAAGGCCACCGAGTTCCCGCGCGCCTGCAAGGACCCATCGGGACGCCTGCGCGTGGGCGCGGCGGTCGGTACTGCGCAGGACACCATCGAGCGGGTCGCCGCGCTGCGCGAGGCCGGTGTCGACGTGGTCGTGGTCGACACGGCGCACGGCCACTCCAAGGGCGTGCTCGACATGATCGCGCGCATCAAGGCCAAGTGGGGTGACCTGCAGGTCATCGGTGGCAACGTGGCGACCGCCGAAGCCGCACGCGATCTGGTGAAGGCCGGCGTGGACGGCATCAAGGTCGGCATCGGTCCCGGGTCCATCTGCACCACGCGCATCGTTGCCGGTGTCGGCGTCCCGCAGATCTCCGCCGTGTCGAACGTGGCGGCAGCGGTCGACAACAAGGTGCCGGTCATCGCCGACGGCGGCATCCGTTTCTCGGGCGACATCGCCAAGGCGATCGTTGCTGGCGCCGACTGCGTGATGATCGGCGGACTCTTTGCCGGTACCGAGGAGTCGCCGGGCGACGTCGAGCTCTACCAGGGCGCGTCATACAAAGCTTATCGCGGCATGGGGTCACTCGGCGCCATGAGCGAGCGTCATGGTTCGGCCGACCGCTATTTCCAGGACACCGCCGCGGAGCTCGAGAAGCTCGTTCCCGAAGGCGTCGAAGGACGGGTGCCGTACAAGGGCAGCCTCGTGTCCATCCTGCATCAGCTCGCCGGCGGCCTGCGCGCCGCCATGGGCTACACCGGCAGCACCAGCATCGCCGTCATGCGCACCAACCCGAAGTTCGTGCGCGTCACCGGCGCCGGCATGCGCGAGAGCCACGTGCACGACGTGCAGATCACCAAGGAAGCGCCTAACTATCGTGTTTCCTGAGCATTACTGAGGTATCAATGAACAGCGTTGCGCCGAGTCCGATGAGTCCACAAACCGACATCCACTCCGCGCGCATCCTGATCCTCGACTTCGGTGCGCAGTACACGCAGCTCATTGCCCGGCGTGTGCGCGAGCAGGGCGTGTTCTGCGAAATCCTGCCCTGGGACGTCAGCGACGACGAGGTTCGCAAGTGGAAACCCAAGGGCATCATTCTTTCCGGCGGCCCCGAGTCCGTCACCGACAAAGAACCGCCGCGTGCGCCGGAAGTGGTCTTCACGCTCGGCGTGCCCGTGCTCGGCATCTGCTACGGCATGCAGACCATGGCCAAGCAATTGGGTGGCTACGTCATCAACTTCGAGCACGGTGAATTCGGCTACGCCGAGGTCACGGTCAACACGCCTAACAAACTCTTCGATGGACTGTTCGACCGCCACGACACACGCGGCCGCGCCGCGCTCGATGTGTGGATGAGCCACGGCGATCGGGTGGATGAGATGCCGGAGGGTTTCATCGAAGTCGCGCACACGGCCAACGTGCTGGCGGCCATGGTGGACGAATCGCGCAGGTTCTACGGTGTGCAGTTCCACCCTGAGGTCACGCACACCAAGCAGGGCGCCAGGCTGATCGAGCGGTTCGTGCGCGAGATCTGCGGCTGCGAACCGCTGTGGAGCGTCGGCAATATCATCCAGGACGCCATCGCGCGCGTGCGCGCGCAGGTTGGCAAGGGCAAGGTGCTGCTGGGCCTCTCGGGCGGCGTGGATTCCTCGGTGGTCGCTGCGCTGCTGCACAAGGCGATCGGCGACCAGCTGACCTGCGTGTTCGTCGACCACGGCCTCATGCGCCTGAACGAAGGCGACCAGGTCATGAAGATCTTCGCCGACAACCTGGGCGTGAAAGTCATCCGCGTCGATGCCGAGGCGCGCTTCCTCGAAGCGCTGCGCGGCGAGACCGACCCCGAGAAGAAGCGCAAGATCATCGGCGGCCTGTTCGTGAAGGTGTTCGACGAGGAAGCGCAGAAGCTCACCAATGTCGACTGGCTCGCCCAGGGCACTATCTACCCGGACGTCATCGAGTCCGCCGGCACCAAGACCGGCAAGGCGCACGTCATCAAGTCGCACCACAACGTCGGCGGCCTGCCGGCCAACATGCGCATGAAACTGGTCGAGCCGCTGCGCGAGCTGTTCAAGGACGAAGTACGGAAGTTGGGCGTGGAGCTGGGGTTGCCGCGCGAGATGGTCTATCGCCATCCGTTCCCGGGCCCGGGCCTGGGGGTGCGCATCCTCGGTGAGGTGCGCAAGGACTACGCCGATCTACTGCGCCAGGCCGATGCGATCTTCATCGAAGAGCTGCGCCGCCACGATCTGTACGACAAGACGTCGCAGGCGTTCGCCGTGTTCCTGCCGGTGCGTTCGGTGGGCGTCATGGGCGACGGCCGCCGCTACGACTACGTCGTGGCGCTGCGCGCGGTGGAGACCGTCGACTTCATGACCGCGCACTGGGCGCGCCTGCCGTACGACTTCCTCGACGTCTGCTCGCGCCGCATCGTCAACGAGGTGAAGGGCATCTCGCGCGTGGTGTACGACATCTCGGGCAAGCCGCCCGCGACGATCGAGTGGGAGTGAGCGTTCAGAACCGATAACGCACGCCGAGCCCGACCGCGTTCATTCCGCCCTCATCGCCCATGAGGCCGTAAGCCACCGAGCGGTGATGCAACCGCAGCGAAATTGCCCAGTGAGCATCGACGGGTCCGCCCGTGAGCTCCATCACCCAGTACACCAGCGCGCGGTGACTCTCTCCTTCGAGCTCGACTTCGACCTGGGGTAGCGCGGTTGCGTAGGAAAGGCCGAGCCCGACAGCCGCCGAGGTTCTAAGGTGAGGACTCCACGGAAACCGGTTCCATCGAAGCACGACGGGCATTGCATTGAATTCCCAGTGCGTCTGCTCGCCGAAATGATGAACCACCTGGCCTTCGGCTTCGATCGTGAGCGCGCCACCTTTTCGCTCCGCGTATTGGCGCGACACGGCCAGCGTGAGCAGATACGAGTCGACGAACTCGGTGCCGGGAGCGTCGAGGATGATGTCTTCCCATCCAGGCTGGGTGGCAATCCGCGCAGCGTAGACGGTTGTTGACCAGTCGCCGTTGGCGCCGTGAACCACGGCCGGAGCCAGGAACAGGAGCGGAAGTGCAAATCGAGTCACGGTTGCAGCCTACGCTGCGGCTGGCATCCTCAAGTTGGGAAAAGCACGCATTGAGATCGAGTCGACTTCGTGGGCGCTAAAAAATAGCTCACTCGTGGAACACTTCGCCGTCGCCGTGCACGCGAAACCACTTGGTGATGATGACCTTGTGACCGCTGATCACCGGTTCGCCGCAATGCTTCATGAGCGGATTGGGTGAGCCATCTTCGTTGAGATTGTTCCACAGCAATGCCATGCCGGTTTTCGGCTGGACGGCGTGATCGATTTCAACGAAACGCGTGGCGCCGCCTTCCATACCGTCATTCAGATAGACCATGAACGTCCAGGTGCGATTGCCGCGCATACCCGCCAGGCGCGTGTACACGTGGGTCCCCGGTTCGAAATAATCCCAATGCGGTTTGAATTGTCCGCCGACGTCGTAACGCTGCGCCTGGATTCCTTCGGAATAGCCGGCGCGAATGCCGATGGTCTTGCAGATCTTGGCATCGATATCGAGCGCGACCGGACTGCGCAGGAAACAGAGGTGCGCCGACTGGCTGGTGCGAAATTCCTTGTCGCCGGAATCATAGGACAGCGCCGAAGGCGTCAGGTGATGGCTGATGAGCGCGATCAGTCGTGCGCATTCCTTCGCGCTCAGGAAATCATCGAGCGCGTAGAGATCGATTTTCGGATTGTCGATGCGGCGAAGCTTCGGCGGCATGCGACGAATCAGCGGCGGCAGGTGCACGCCGGCGGACAATGCATCGCCGCGCGGGCGAACGGCTTCGAACGCCGTCACGATGGCCTCGTCGGAAAATCCCTGTTGGCGCAGCGAGACGACCGATTCGGACATGTCGCACCCAAGCCGCAATTGTTCGCGCAGCCAGTCGCGGCCGCGCTCGTCAATTTCCGTTGGCCCGGTGCCCGGTTGTGTTTCGATCATGCGCAAAGCGTTTACCACATTGGGCGAACGGCGCGAAAGTCTCCTTGCGCCTCATCTGCATGGCGGAATGAGCGCAAAAAAAAGCGCCGGTCTCGAGACCGGCGCTGCGGACTTTTTCCCGCGTGTCCGGTCAGTTCTGCCAGGTCAGCCCCATCTGCCAACGCGCGCCGCCATAGCTGAAGTTTTCAAGGGTCGGCGACCCGTCAGAATAGACGTTGTTGGGTTGAAAGCTCCGGAAGGTCGCCTCGCGCGTGATGTTGCGGCCCGAGAAGAAGACATTCCAATGCTCGTTGAACGCGTAACCCAATTTCAGATCGTAAAAACCCGTGGCCTCCCGATAGTTCGTGCCGCCCGGATTGTAGGGCGTACGGATCGTCTGGCCCGCGCATTGCCCGAAGGACGTCGGGTAATTGTTGATGGCGTTCGAGCAGGACGAGATGAAGTCGAAGAACTCGGATTGGCCCTGATAGGACAGGCGCGCATTGAACTTGCCGTCGTCGTACCACACCGCAAAATTCTTGAAGTAGTTGCGCTGAAGTTGCGGCGGGTTGAACTCGCCGGTCATCAGATCCTGCGAGGTCGCGAAATTATCGAACGACAATTTGGAATAGTTCGCATCCACGCCGGTATGCCGGAGGATCCATGGCAAGAACGTGAACGCGACTTTCGCGCTGTATTCCCACCCCAATTGCGTCCCGGACGGGCCGTTGATGTAAGAAGGATAGGTGAAACTGAAGTCCGAGAAAGGCAGCCCGGTCACTGGATCGACCGCGGCGTCATTGCCCGCGAACAGGTTCGAGGCGGGCAAATTGGCGTTGATCGGGGCGCCAACCTCGACCACGTTGCGATAGTGTCCGACCGAGAACATCAAATCCTGAGTGGGATACCACTCGAGCGAAATGTTGTGGTTGTCGGCCTTGAACGGCTGCAAGCCCGGATTGCCGACGCGTCCTGAACAGGTGTTCGGGTTGTCGGAGGTCCCATTGACGTCGGCACTGTTGCGTTCGTCGATGGTGCAGGTTCCCGAGGGCAGCAGATTGGCCGGGGGCGGACGCGACATCACCCGGCCTTGGTAGTAGCGGAGCACCAGCTGCTCGGGCAGGACCCAGAGATTGAGATTGAAGGCCGGCAGCCAATCCTTGGTCTCGTTGGTCAGCGACGTATTGAGTGCGACCGTCGTCGTAACCACGGCGCCGGGAGCGGTGACCGGGTTGTAAGCCGGGGTTACTGCCGTGTGGGCCAGCGTCATGAAGCCCGTTGCGTTCGTCGTGGTGATGACATAGCGCGAGCCGACATTGCCGTTGAAAAGCATGTCCCACGGCAGCTTCTGTTCGAAGTTGAACATGAAGTAACCGGCGTCGTTGACTTCGTTGAAGGCGAAGTGCGGCTGCTCATAAACGTTGCCGTCATTGGCCTCGCAGTGCTTCATGCAGTGGAAGTCAAACGCCTGGTCGGGCATTCCCGCGGCGATGGTCGACGGATTGATAAACGGCCAATTGGTCATGACATCGCCCTTGTCCGGAAAATCGCCCATGAACGGATAGTTCTTCGTATAGAGGGCGCTCGAGACCAAAGCGGCGAGGTCCGTGGGCGTGAACGTCATCGTGCCGAACAGCGTGTTGTTCAGATTGGCGACGGGGCTGTTATTGGTGCCGACCGTGGTCCCCGCGACATAGCCGTATTGGCAGGGCTGGGTGGAGGTCGCCGTCGGCATGCAGGAGCGATAATTGACGGTGAGGTTTTCGGTCGGGACCACGACAGGCGCCAAGTACCCCGCCGCTCCCACGTTGCCGGTACCTGGCTTCACCGTGTAGCCGCCGCCGGCCCATCCGTTGCCGGTGTGATCGCGGCGCTGGAAGCCCGCCTGGATGTTGCTCAGGAACGGAAGCCTCTCTGCCACATCGAAGGTGAAATCCGCTTTCGCCTGCTTTTCGGCGTCATCCGACATCTGCGGGCGCCAGGTGACAGTGAAGTTGTTGCCCCACTGCGCCGCTTGCGCCGCCGTATAGGCCGGCGATCCCGCCTGAACGGCCGAGGCGTTGGACACCGCTCGCAAGACGACGGGATTCAGGTTTGCATACGGCAAGGTCGCCAGATCGAGCCCCGCCGGAAGACCATAGCTCCAAAGACCCGACGGCGTGATGTGTGCGTCCACTCCTCCGTAAGTAAAGTTCACGGCGGTGCGAAGCATGCCGCGCTCCCAGGTCGAGCCTGAATCTCCGTACATCAAATCGACTTTGAAATCTTCATGATCGAAGTGGAGACCGGTCTGCCAGTTCCAGGTGTCGATGTTCGTGTTGTAGTTGATGGCATCGATGTTGGCGTTGCCGTCGGCCAGGTGGAACGAGGTGACGTGGTGCGTGGCATCGACAACGACGTTGGTCATGTCGCTGGCCACGCCGCAACCTGTCGTCGTTTGCGCCGCGCCGGTCCCGGCTACGGCTGGAGCGCCGCACAGTCCGTCGAGCCCGGTGGAATTGAAACTTGCGCCAAGTCCGGTAGCGACCGTGCGTCGCGTGATAAGCGCGTTCGAGTCGGCCGCAATCGCGGGCTGAGTGAAAGAGCCGGCCTGGTTATATCCCGGGCTGCCGAGGTTGAGGGTGTTGTCGTTGTTGCTGGCGTGGCGGTCCGCCTGCTGATAGGCCCCATAGACGACCAAATCGTCGTTCACCCGAAAATCGACACGAAAATCGGCCGCGAGCCTTTGCTCCGAAGCCCGCTTCGGGAACGAACGAATGAGTGAAGGTGCGTAATCGTTCCATTGATTCAGGCAGGACTGCAATTCATTCGTCTGCTCCAGCTGCGCCGCGGTGCGGTTGTTCGCGGCGGTGACGGCGGAAGTCGCGACAGAGCCCAGGACCTGGTCGCCAGCCTGAATGGCGTTCAATTGCGTCGTCGTCAGGGCCGGAAAAGCCGCAAGGCAAGCCGACGGAGACCCGGCTGCAGCCGACCTGGTCAGAATGTCGATGGGCGACGCCGACGCATAGGTCGGCACGCCGCCGGCACCAAGAACACGCAGGTTCCCGGCCGTCGCGGTGGGATCAGCAATGCTCGGATCGTAGGTAAAGGTCTTGTCCGGCGATTGATCGAAATCGGCATTGCGGAACGGCCCGGCATTGCCCGACGTCTGCGGCTGCTGACCATCCGATTCAGTCTCGAATTCCGAATAGTTGATGTTGCCGGTGACGCCTAGACGGCCGTCCATGAAGCTGCGGCCGAAGATAGCCGACCCGCTGGGCGTGAACTTTTCAGTGATGGAATTCTGCTGGCCATCGGTCGAGAACTGGAGGAAAGGCTTGTCGAAATCGAGACCGTTTCGCGTTTCGATGTGCACCGATCCGCCCAGCGAGCCTTCGGTCATGGCCGCCGTGGTGCCTTTGATGACGTCGATGGTCTTGATCATGGCGGCAGGCAATTCGCGCAGATCGGCCGAGCGGCCCCCGGCGGCGCCGGTGCCATTCGAGAGCGCGCCGTTGGAGTTCAGAACGCTCATGCCGTCGATGTCGATGCGCGTGTTCTCCGGACTGTTGCCGCGTATCGAAATGCCCTGGCCCTCGCCGTTGTCGCCACGATCGAGCGCTATGCCCGCCACGCGGGAAATCGCTTCGTTGACATTCTGATCGGGGAATCTGCCGACATCCTCGGCGCTGATGGAATCCATCGCCGTCGCGGCTTTCTTTTTGCGCTCGATCGATGTGCGTTGGGAGGCGCGCGTTCCCTTGACGATAACTTCGTCCAGCTCGGTTGCGGCTGCGGACGCAGCGGGCTCGGCTGGAGCGGCCGGCGCGGTCGGCGCCTGGTCTGCGTTCTGTGCCGAGGCGAGCGGTGTCGAACTCAGCAGCAGAGCCGCAAGGCCCGCCGAAAAACCAAAGAGATGACCGTATATCCGCTGACGCGATGAATGCCGCATGGCTTGCCCCTCCCCCGAGTGCAATGTTCTGCGCGTTTCGTTTGACATCCCGCGAAGCCCGGTCGAACGCTGAACCGTGCTTCGTATGCCGCTGTTACGGCGAATTTTTTTATTCAGACCTGCGGATCACGAAGACATCTCTTGCGTCTTCCTGCCCGTCACCACGACCACTTATGATCGTATTTGATTGTTTTTGATGTTGGCTGGTCGAGAAACCGGTGTCAATAACGTTTTCCATCAGTAGGGATGCAGACATTTACATATGAAGTCCATTTCGATGGTAGCGATCCGATTTGCAAACCCGTGCGATTCGCCTTGAAGTCCGAATCAATGAGTTGCCCCCTCGAATGACCATCACCGCGCTCGCGTTGGTGCTGCTGGCCGCGCTGACCCACGCAAGCTGGAATATTTCCGCCAAAGTCGCCGCCGAATCGCGCCACTTCATCTGGCTGTTCTCCGTGGGATCCGTGCTCGTCTACGGTCCCATCGTCGTCGCGGTGCTCATCGTCGAGCGGCCGGTATTCGAGACGCGTCATTGGCTCGCGCTCGCAGCAACCTGTGTCTTGCATCTCCTTTATTCGCTCAGCCTGCAGACCGGCTACCGGCACTCCGATTTATCGGTGGTGTATCCGATCGCGCGCGGCACGGGACCGCTGCTGTCGTTCATCGGCGCCGGATTGTTGTTAGGCGAGGCGCCCACCGCTCTGTCGATCACCGGCATGCTGTTGATCGTCGGCGGCATCCTGCTGGTCGCCGGGCTGGTCGGACACCACCGGCGCGCGCCGCGCATAGGTGTGTTCTACGGCCTGCTCACCGGCGCCCTGATCTCCGCCTATACGCTCAACGATGGCTGGGCGGTGAAAGTGCTGCTGATTTCCCCGTTCCTGATCGACTTCGCCGGCAACCTGTTTCGCATGGTGGTGCTGGCGCCGCGGGCGTGGCGCGATCGCGCGCGCGTGGCTCTCGAGGCGCGGACTTATCGCAAGCCAGTCATCATCGTGAGCGTGCTCGGGCCACTGGGTTACATCCTGGTCTTGTTCGCCATGCGCATGGCGCCGATCAGCCACGTGGCACCCGCCCGCGAACTATCGACGCTGGTTGGCGCCTGGTTCGGCTCGCGCCTGTTGCGCGAGGATTCGGGGCCCTGGCGCATCGTCGGCGCGGCGCTGATCGTTGCCGGCGTCATCAGCCTCGCGCTGCCGACTTGACGGATTTTCGCTTCGGTCGGTGCCAACGGAACGGAGGCAGCGGCACGACTGGGCGAACGTTTCGCAGGGCACTGCGCGCGGGAAACTTGAAGGCAGGGTCGGCGCGGCCGACGGACAGCTTGTGCATCAGGCGATCGGCGTCGAACGGGGCGCGGACTTTCACGTCGTTGTCGAAGTAACAGAAGATGTCACGAGGCCTTCTGCCGCGCGGTGATTTCGCAACGCGATTTGCGTCGCGCGGTTCCCCGCCATCGCGCCACGCGCGAATACGCTTTGCCCAACGATCGAGCGCGGCTTCCGTGTAGCCGCTCGCATACAGCTCCTCGTCGCCGTGCAGGCGCAGATACATGAAGTCCGCGCAGACGTCCTCGAGATACGGCCATTTGCCGGCGGTATCGGCCACCACCAGCGCAATGGAGTGCCGCCGCAACTGCTCGATGAAAGAAGGAGTCGCGAATGATTCGTGACGCACTTCGATGGCGTGGCGCAGAGGACGATCCGCATCGATACGCAGGCTCGATCGTCCATGCATGCGAGGTTCGCGCGTGCGCGCCAGTTGCAAGGCCTGCGCGGTATCCCGCGGCAACAGTGCGAGGAAGTTTTCGAGCAGGTCCTGGTCGTATCGCAACGAAGGTGGCAACTGCCAGAGCAGTGGGCCCAATTTGCCGTGCAGATTGAAAATCCCCGACGCGAAGAAATTCGCCAGCGGCTTTCGGCTGTCCTTGAGCCGTAAGATGTGCGTGATGTAGCGCGGTGCCTTCACGCTGAACACGAAGTCTTTCGGTGTGGCCTCATACCACGCTGCATAGCTGCGCGGCGTCTGCAATGAATAGAACGATCCGTTGATCTCGATGCTGGGAAAGGCGCGCGAGGCGAATTCCAGCTCACGAGGCTGCGCGAGGTCGGGCGGATAGAAGACCTTTCGCCAGGGCTCGTAACGCCAGCCTGAAATACCAATGCGGATTTCTGCCATGCGGCAGACTTTCACGCGTCCGCGAATGCGGCACTGTCGGAAAACGGCGCCGATGTTCGCAGCGCATTCCTTCAGCGCTAGTCGATCTGGCTCGTGCGGTCGGCGGTGCGGCGTTCGGTGAGCTCCGCCAGCGCGGCGCGCAGCTCGCGAATGCGTGGCGGCTTGCCTAACAACCGGTCGACTTGCAGCGGACGCTGCCCGGCGTCCGAGATGTGATGCTGCCAGCCGGTCAGCAGGACGATGGGCGTACCCGGCGAGAGGGCGCGCAGGCTCTTGACCACTTCGCGCCCGTCGACATCGGGCATGGCGAGATCGGTGATCACGATGTCGAACATCATGCCGGCGCGCTGTGCCAGCCTGAATGCTTCGATGCCGGCCCGGCCGCCGTTGGTGGCGGTGACCTTGTGGCCTTCATCCGCTAGAGAGCTGCGCAGCGATTCAACCAGCGACGGATCGTCGTCGATGAGCAGCACGCGCAGGCTGCGGGAAAGCGACGACTTCACGAGTGTCCGCCGCGTGTCCTCGATGGGTGGCGCCGGCTCGCGGATGGTGTCGAACTCGCGCAGACGCGCCGCGGTGCGCGTCACGTCGTCGACGGCGCGCCGGATGCTCATGAGATGGTTTCGCGCGCGTTCGCTGAGTGTTTCGGTTTCCAGCAGGGCCGCCGAGTACAGCGCGACGGGCGCGATCGCCACGTCGATGTCGTGCGCGATCGAGCTGGCGCGCTGGCCGATCGTTCGCTGCCATTCCTGGCGCAGCGTTTCGCGGGCTTCCGTGAGCATGTCTGGCGTCTCAGCGCTGGTTTTGGCGATGGCCATGTTTCGATGCCTCCGAACGACACAAAACAGTAGTAGTTTGATAGGGTTAAGTCACTAAGGATTTCTCCCGATAGCACGTGCCATTACGCAGCGACATCGACTTCATGCGCCTCGCCCTCGAGGCCGCCCGCGGCGCCGAAGCCGCCGGCGAAGTTCCCGTGGGCGCGGTGCTCGTGCAGGGCGACGCCATTCTCGCGGTGGCCGCGAACCGGCCCATCGCCGGCCACGATCCGACCGCTCACGCGGAAATCGAGGCGTTGCGCGCCGGAGGACAAACCCTGAGTTCCTACCGGCTGAGCGGCACCACTCTGTATGTCACGCTCGAGCCCTGTGTCATGTGCGCCTCGGCGATCGTCCACGCGCGCGTGGCGCGGCTGGTATTCGGCGCCTGGGATCCCAAGGCTGGCGCCGCGGGCAGCACGACCAATGTGTTCACCATGCCGGCGATGAATCACCGGGTGGATGTATTCGGCGGCGTGCTCATGGAAGAGAGTGCGCGACTGTTGAACGGTTTCTTCGCTGCACGGCGCTGAGTGCGCCTGGCAGCCTCCTCGGTTCCTACATCGGGAGGGGGATGCGGCGGACGCGGGCCTTCGGTAGCGTCCCGCTTCCTGTTTTTCGATCTTCACGTCCAAGGAGGACGCTCATGAACTGCTCCATTCGTTTTCTGGCCGGAATCGCGCTCGGCCTGCTCGGCGGCGCCGCCGTTGCCGCGCCGGTCACGTACAACGTCGACCCGGAACACACGTATCCAAGCTTTGAGGCCGATCACTTCGGCGGCATGTCGGTGTGGCGCGGCAAGTTCAACCAGAACAGCGGCACCATCGTCGTCGACAAGGAAGCCGGCACCGGCACCGTGGACATCACGATCGACACGAGCAGCATCGATTTTGGCATCGAGAAACTGAAGACCCACGTAACGAGCAACGATCCGCAGATGCTGGATGTCGCGAAGTACCCGACCGCCACCTACAAGGGCAAGCTGGTCAAGTTCAAGAATGGCGCTCCTACGGAAGTCGAAGGCGCGCTCACCTTGCACGGCGTGACCAAGCCAGTGACACTCACCATTCGCTCATTCAAGTGCATGATGCACCCGATGAAAAAGAAGGAATTCTGTGGCGCGGACGCCGTCGGCTCCATCAATCGGGAAGATTTCGGCGTCAGCTGGGGCAAGGCATTCGGGTTCAAGATGGACGTCAAGCTCGCGATCCAGGTGGAAGCCGTCAACGCGAGCTGATCTGAAACGAGGGGAGTGGGATGCGTGAAGTTGCTTGCGTGCTGGCGATGCTGGCGCTGGGTGGAACCGTAGTCGCGGCCGAGGACAACGGCACGCCGATCTTTGACGGCAAGACACTCAGCGGGTGGAAGGTGCTCGGCGGCGGCGCCGAATACCGGGTCGTCGATGGCGCCATCGTCGGTTCGTCGCGTCCGGGAGTTCCCAACAGCTTTCTGGTCACCGAGAAAGACTACGAGGATTTCATCCTCGAGTTCGACGTGCGTCAGGACGTCGGCCCCACCAACTCGGGCGTGCAGTTTCGCAGCCTGAGCACTGCCGATTTCGAAGACGGCCGCGTGCATGGCTACCAGACCGACATCGACCCCTCCGAACGGCAGTGGAGCGGCGGCATCTACGAGGAAGCGCAACGCGGCTGGTTCTACACGGGTGAGATGAATCCACCCAGCAAGGCGCTGTACAAGTTCGGTGAGTGGAACCACTACCGCATCGAGGCCATCGGTCCGCGCCTGCGCGTATGGATCAACGACGGCGCGGCCGCGGATGTCATCGACGACGTGAAGAAGCGGGGTTTCTTCGGCCTGCAGGTGCACAGCATCAACAGCGCGGAGGAAGCCGGACGCACCACCAGCTGGAAGAACCTGCGGCTGCAGACGAAAAACCTCAAGCGCATGCCGCCCATGGGCATCCTGATCCGCAACAACCTGCCTAACAACCTTGACGCGGAAGAAAAGGCGCAGGGCTGGCGGTTGCTCTGGGATGGCAAATCGGCGAAGGGCTGGCGCGGCGCGGACGCCGCGGCGTTTCCGGCCAAGGGCTGGTCGATGGCGAACGGCGAGCTCACGGTCGAGCCCGGCAAGGATGGCAAGGGCGGTGGCGGCGACGTCATGACCGACGAGGAATTCGGCGCTTTCGAGCTGCAGATGGATTTCAAGGTGTCGGCCGGCGCCAACAGCGGCATCTTCTATCTACTGACCTCGCCGCACGATCCGGCCAGCGGCGCGCCGCTCGGCCTCGAATACCAGTTGCTCGACGACGAACGCCACCCGGACGCCAAGCTCGGCATCGACGGCAACCGCACCATCGCCTCGCTGTACGACATCTACCCGCGCGCCAAGCTCATGACCAACGTGGGCATCGCGCCCAAGGTCGATGCCTGGCAGCACGCGCGCATCGTGGCGCGAGCCGACGGCACGGTGGAACACTGGTTGAACGGGGTCAAAGTGCTCGAGTTCAAGCGCGGCTCCGACGATTTCCGCGCGCACGTGGCGGCCAGCAAGTTCAAATCCACGCCCGGCTTCGGCGAGGCGCAGAAAGGCCGCATCCTGCTGCAGGATCATGGCGATGCGGTGGCGTTCCGCAGCATCAAGATCAGGGACCTGAAATAGTTAGTCCCGCGCGACCGTGGCGTCCGGTACCGAAGTCTCGAGGATCGCGCCGAACTGCGACACGCGTTCGACGAACTGCGCGGTCTCGCGGCCATTGGCGTAGCCGTGTTTGACGCGCGCGTGCCAGTGCGGATCCGAGAGCCGCGGCAGGTTGGCGCGCACTTCCGCCCATCGATCCGGATTCTTCTTGCGCATCTGCGTGATGATGCGTGCGTCCTCGAGGTGGCCGATGCCCACGTTGTACGCGGCCATGGCGAGCCAGGTGCGGTCGGGATCGAGGATGCGTTTCGGGATGCGCTCCTTCATATATAGGAGGTAGCGCGCGCCGGCCATGATGTTCTCGTCGGGCGAGAACACATTCTTCACGCCCATCTTCGTGGCGGTCTGTGGCATCAGCATCATGACGCCCTGGGCGCCGCGCGGCGAAACCGCCGCTGGGCGCCAGCGCGATTCCTGGTAACCCAGCGCCGCGAGCATGCGCCAGTTGAGTCCCGTATCCCTGCCTGCCGCTTCGAATGAGGACCGCAGGTGTGGCAGCCGGGTTTCGATATGACCGTGGAAGTCGGCCGCCAGGCGCCTCGGCAACCGCGCGCGCTGCGCCGCCGGCTTGGCGGCTGCCTTGCCCGCGTCGGGTTTCGGCTTGGGTCGCGCCGGCGCCGGATGTTCGGCGGCGGCGAGCGGAAGCGTCGCTCCCAGGGTCGCTACCCCGAAGGCCACAAAGGCCCGCCGGTTCGTCAGGTTTTTCCGCCCCTTGGCTCTGTGCATCGTTCGGCTAGAATACGCGCCCCGCGAAGGGCGCCCTAATTTCAAGGTGCTCGCCCAAGGTTCAGGCGCGGAGAGGTACCGAAGCGGTCATAACGGCGCCGACTCGAAATCGGATGGTCGGGTAATTCCGGCACGTGAGTTCGAATCTCACCCTCTCCGCCATTTACTAGATCGGACATTGAACGAATTTCTTCGCGGGCAGCCACGAAATTCGCATTCCCGAGAACGCGCGGCGCGCGTTAATCTTTCGCTCGTGAATTCACCCGACGCCATTGCACACGCCTGCGCCATGTTCGATTCCCCGGTTGGCAGGCTCTCGCTCGTCGCCACGGATCGCGCGCTGGTGGCGTTGGTGTGGCGCAGGTCGGAGCAGTCACGCGTGCCCTTCGATCAGGCGATCGAAAATGCCGACCACCCGGTGTTGCGTGAAACCGTGCGGCAGCTGCAAGAATACTTTTCCGGTCAGCGGCGCACATTCGAGCTCGAGCTCGAATTTCGCGGCACGGATTTTCAGCGCCGCGTCTGGTCCGCTTTGCGCACGATTCCTTACGGAGAAACGCGCACCTATCGGCAGATCGCCGAGCAAATCGGCAACCCGACCGCCGTGCGCGCCGTCGGTGCCGCGAATGGGCGGAATCCCATTTCGATCATCGCGCCCTGTCACCGCGTCATCGGCATGAACGGCGATCTCACCGGATTCGGCGGCGGGCTCGACGCAAAGGCGAAGCTGTTGTCGCTGGAAGCGCCGCAGCGCCAATTGCTGGCCGGCTGAAGTCAGCGTCAGTTTCTTGCGATCGCCTCGTACTGGCGTTGCAGAAAATCCTTTTCTCGCCGGTTGTCGCAGCGCGCGATCGCCGCCTGATAAGCCGCTGCCGCCTCGGCGTCGCGGCCAAGCCGCAGCAGCAGATCGGCGCGTACCGCGTGAAACAAATGATAATGATCGAGCTCGAGTCGATCGATGACAGGCAGCGCGGTCGCCGCGCCTTCGAGTTCGGCGAGCGCAATCGCGCGATTGAGCGCCACCACCGGGCTCGGCGCGATCGCAAGCAGTTGATCATAGAGGGCGAGGACCTGCGCCCAGTCGGTATCTGCCACGCTGCGCGCATCGCTGTGAACCGCATTGATTGCCGCCTGGACCTGGTATGGGCCCGGGCGCCCGTGCTCCAGGCACACGCGCAGCAGAGCCTGTCCCTCGTCGATCTGCGCGCGATCCCAGCGCTCGCGATCCTGCCCGGCGAGTTTTACGAAAGCGCCGGACTCATCCACGCGCGCGCCGCGGCGTGCGTCGATCAGCAGCATCAGCGCCAGCAGTCCGAACGCCTCCATTTCGCCGGGCAGCAGCTCCACGAGCAGCCGCCCGAGGCGGATTGCCTCGTCACACAGCTCCGCGCGAAGCAGCGTATCGCCGGAAGTGGCGCTGTAGCCTTCGTTGAATACCAGGTACACCACCGCGAGTACCGCGCGAAGCCGCAGCGGAAGTTCGAGCCCTTCCGGGACGCGATACGGAATGCCGGCATCGCGGATCTTCGCCTTGGCGCGCGACAGGCGCTGCGCCATCGTGGTCTCGGGTACCAGGAAGGCACGCGCGATTTCCGCCGTGGTCAGCCCACCTAACAACCTGAGGGTGAGCGCCAGTTGCGCTTCGGCCGCGATGGCTGGATGGCAACAGGTGAATATCAGTCGCAGCCGGTCGTCGCGCACGTCGTGTTCCTCCGCCGCATCCTGTTCCAGCATCTGCATCGCTGCGCTCTGCCGGGCATCGCGGCTCGCTTCGCGGCGCAGGTGATCGAGCGCGCGGTTGCGTGCGGTGGTGATGATCCAGCCGGCCGGCGAGGGCGGCACACCGGTTTTCGGCCAGCCCGCCAGGGCCTTGGTAAATGCGTCCTGGACTGCTTCCTCGGCAAGCTCGATGTCGCCGAGAAAGCGGACCAGGACCGCGACCGCGCGGCCGTACTCGCGGCGAAAAACCGCTGCGATCTCCGCTTTCAGTGATTTTCCATGAACGGCCGCACTTCGATCGGTGTGCCGATGGCCTTCGCCAGCTTGCGGCCCCAGCCGAGCGCTGCATCGAGGTCGGGTGCCTTGAGTATGGTGATGCCGCCGATCTGTTCCTTGCTCTCGATGAACGGACCGTCGGTGGTGACGATGTCGCCGTTCTGGTGTCGCAGCACCGTGGCGGCGCTCGGTGGATGCAGTCCGCCGCTGAATACCCAGACGCCGGCCGACTGCATTTCTTTCTGGAGCGCATGCACGTCGCGCATGATTCGCTGCAGGGTTTCCGGCGGTGGCTGCGCGCCGCCGGCCGGATAACAAACGGAGAGCATGTATTGCTTCATGGCCTAGATCCTTCGGGGTCGCCGGCGAAATGCCGGGTTTTCGAGCCCTAAACGAATGGCGATGGGCAGTTTCGACAGGCCCGCGTGAAGAAACAAGTCGGCGCGGTACGGCGCGGCGTCCCACCTGCTGTCAGCGCAGGACTATGCGGATCCTGGGTGCGCCATAACTTAAGAGGCAAGACCGTGCTTGATAGCTTGGCGACGTCTCGATTCCTTCCACACACGAGGAGATGGGCCATGCCGAACCGCAATCAGAACGAGGACTCAGATCCGACGCGTGCCGGGTCGCAAGAGCAGAGTCAGCAAACCCGCAAGCAGCGTCAGGAACCCGATCCGCCGATCGAGCTGGAAGATGAAGAAGCCGAGGATGATGAGGACGATGCCGATGGAATAGGCGCTCGTCCCTGACCCATTGCGGCCGTCGCGCATGCGGCGGCCGCGATTCAGCCGCGCATCACGCGGCGTCGATCGATTGCGAGCTGCCGTCGTCCGCGCCGCGCGCGGCCATCTCGTAGGCCTGGGCAAAAGTTTCGACAAAGATGTGCGGCAGCGCTTCGGGTTGCATCTCGCACAGGCTGCGATAGAAGTCGCCGTACAGTTCCCAGTTGCCCATGGTCTTGCGACGTGCACTGCGCTCGAAGCGCGTGGCGAGATCGCGCGGATCGAGCCTGCCCACGAAGTCGACGAATGCCGCCCGCATTGCCGCGATCATCGCTTCATCGTGGCGGCGTCCGCCGGCGAACGATTCGCGCAGCCACTGCACGGCGTCGAAGCGACGGCTGTCGTGCGCCTTGAGCAATTCCTGGATGAGTTCCTCGACGCTGTGGCGTTCGAGTGAGGGCAGCAGATCGCCAGGCCCTTTCTGATAAGTCACGTGCAGCTGGTTGCGCTGTCCCTGCTGGCCGCGATTGCTTTCTTTCAGCCCGAGCAGCGACTCACGCAGCAGTTGGCCGGCGAGATGCAGCATGCGCGAGTGCGCATCGACAGGAAGGGTTTCGGGGCCGATACCCGCGCCGCGGCAGAACGCCTGCAGGCCCGGAGTGTTGTCGACACCGTGCGGGGTATGCGCGGGTGGTGCGGCGGCCGCTGGCGTATTGCTCTGCTGGAGCGCGGCCTGTTGTTTGGTGGCGGCCTTCGCGAGACGCGCGATGCGGCGCGCCACCGCCGCGGAGTCGACGTCGAGCTCGGGAGCGGTCGGCGCTTCTTTCGGAAGGTCCTGCGTCTGCTGCAACGCGCGTGTGCGCGCTGAAACAGCCTGACCGAACGCATTGACCGGCTTGAGCTCGTCGCTCGAGGTGTCATTGCTGGCTTCGAGGAGGTTTTCCAGACGCAGGCTGGCGCCGAGATCTTTCGGCGCGGACACACGCCGGCTGCGCGTGCTGGTCGAGCCAGTGGCGTACAGCGCGCTGTCGTCGAGGCTGAAATCCGTGGCGGAGTCGATCTGCACCTGCACGTGGTACTCGCCGATGCGCAGGATGTCACCGGACTTCAATTCGTGCGGGTTCTGATTGCCGAGCGGCTTTTCGACGTCG
>DASYKM010000065.1:0-37394 GCA_035995425.1 Steroidobacteraceae bacterium | reverse complement strand
CCGGCCGGCGCGGCGGCTGCCGGCACCCCTGGCGTGACGAGCGCTGGGTTGCTGGACAAGTACCTGCCGCAGACTTGCCGCTTGTAATCGATCAGCAAATTGACGTGCTCCGGCGCGTCAGTGAGTTGTCGGAAAGCCCCTCTCACGAGGGGCTTTCTCTTTTGGGAGCCCGGTCACGCGAAGCCCCGGTCGGCTATGCGACCATTGGCGACAGATTTAACAATTGCCTGCCTATGGACCTTGAGTAGACTAGGGTTCAATGCGGGTCTGGTCGCTCGCACATAAGCACATGAACGACAACGCATCTTTGGCACTCGGCGGTAATCGCTCGGGGCTCGGCGGACTGCCGCAGCGCCTCGTTCAGGATGGCGTGGTGGAAGAAGCCGCGATGCTCACCGCATTGCAGGCCGCCAAGGACCGCAAAGCAAGCTTCGTCACGCAGCTCATTTCCGCTGGCGCCGCGAAGGCTCGCGATATCGCCATCGCCGCTTCCGCCGAATTCGGCGTCCCGCTGTACGACCTGGATTCACACCAGGTCGATCTCGAGATCGTCAAACTAGTCCAGGACAAGCTGCTGCAAAAGCACCGCTGCCTGCCGCTCTATCGGCGCGGCAAGCGCCTGTTCCTGGGTGTCGCGGACCCCACCAACCTGCACGCCATCGACGAGATCAAGTTCCAGACCGGCATGGGCATCGAGGCGGTGGTCGTCGAAGACGACAAGCTGCAGAAAGCCATCGACAAAGCCGTCGAGCAGGCCGACACGGCCATGCCGAATCTCGCCGACGACGAGACCGGCTTCGACCTCGAAAATCTCGACGTCACCGGTGGCGATGACGACATGGAAGGCGCGGGAGTGTCCCGCGACGACATCGAAGACGCGCCCATCGTGCGCTTCGTCAACAAACTGTTGTTAGACGCCATCCGCCGCGGCGCCTCGGACATTCACTTCGAACCGTACGAAAAGATGTACCGCATCCGTCTGCGCATGGACGGCATCCTGAAAGAAGTGGCGCAGCCGCCGGTGCAGCTGGCCATGAAGCTGTCGGCGCGCTTGAAAGTGATGTCGCGCCTCGACATCGCCGAACGCCGCGTGCCGCAGGACGGCCGCATCAAGATGAAATTGTCGAAGACTCGCGCCATCGACTTCCGCGTGAGCACCTGCCCCACCCTGTTCGGCGAAAAGATCGTCTGCCGTATTCTCGATCCGTCGCAGGCCATGCTCGGCATCGACTCTTTGGGTTATGAGCCGTTCCAGCGCGAGATCTATCTCAAGAACCTCGCCAGGCCGCAGGGCATGATCCTGGTCACCGGACCCACGGGCTCGGGCAAGACCGTGTCGCTGTACACCGGTCTCAACATCCTCAATCGCGAAGATACCAACATCTCCACCGCGGAAGACCCGGCGGAAATCAACCTGCCCGGAGTCAACCAGGTCAACGTGAACAACAAGGTGGGTCTCACCTTCGCGGCCGCGTTGCGCGCCTTCCTGCGCCAGGATCCGGACGTCGTAATGGTCGGCGAAATCCGCGACCTCGAGACGGCGGAAATCGCCATCAAGGCCGCGCAGACCGGACACCTGGTCATGTCGACGCTGCACACCAACGACGCTCCGCAGACGCTCACGCGCCTGGTGGACATGGGCGTGAAGCCGTACGCCATTGCGACTTCGGTGAGTCTCATCATTGCGCAACGCCTGGCGCGGCGACTGTGCCCGCAGTGCAAGGTTGTCGTGGAAGTACCCGCGGAAGCATTGCTCAAGGAAGGCTTCCAGGAAGCCGACGTGCGGGCTGGCATAAAGATCATGGGCGCCAAGGGTTGTTCGGCCTGCACCGACGGCTACAAAGGGCGCGTCGGCATCTACCAGGTCATGCCGGTCACGGAAGCGCTGGGACGCATCATCATGGAAGGCGGCAATGCCATCGACATTGCCGACCAGGCTGCGAAAGAAGGCGTGTGGGACTTGCGTCGTGCCGGGCTCGAAAAGATAAAGCAGGGCATGACGAGCATCGAAGAAGTCAACAGCGTCACCATCGAATAAGGACACCGGACTCATGGCAACTGCTGTAGCTAGCCAGAACGCAAAAGGCATCAAGCGCGATATACCGTTCTCCTGGGCGGGAATGGACAAGAAAGGCAACCGGGTGTCCGGCAAGAGCCTCGCGCCCGATGAATCCGCGCTGCGCGCCGACCTGCGCCGCCAGGGCATCGCCGTCAGTCGCGTCAAAAAGCAGGCATCCGCGTTCAAGGGCGGTGGCAAGGTCAAGCCCGAAGACATCGCCGTGTTCAGTCGCCAGCTGGCCACCATGCTCGCCGCCGGTATTCCGCTGGTGCAGTCGTTCGAGATCGTCGGCAATGGCAACGACAAGCCGGCCATGCAGAAGTTGATTCTCGACGTCAAGGCTGATGTCGAGGGCGGCACGTCGCTGCACGAAGCGCTCAGCAAACATCCGCTGCATTTCGACGACCTGTTCGTAAACCTGGTCGAAGCGGGCGAACAGGCCGGCGCGCTCGAGACGCTGCTCGACAAGATCGCGACGTACAAGGAAAAAACCGAGGCCCTGAAGAAGAAGGTCAAGAAGGCGCTCTTCTACCCGTCCGCCGTGTTGGCCGTGGCCATCATCGTCACGATCATCCTGCTCATATTCGTGATTCCGCAGTTCGAGAGCCTGTTCAAGGGATTCGGCGCTGACCTGCCCGCATTCACGCAGTTCGTCATCGGCATGTCGCGCTGGCTGCAGGACAACGGCATTTTCTTTGGCCTGATGGTCGCCGGTGCGGTGTGGACTTTCTTCTATTTCCAGAAGCGCTCGAAGGCGATGCGCGAATGGCTCGACCGCGCCATGCTCAAACTACCCATCATCGGACCGATCCTCTACAAGTCGGCGATCGCGCGTTTCTCACGCACGTTGTCGACGATGTTCGCCGCCGGCGTGCCGCTGGTCGAAGCCCTCGAATCGGTGGCCGGCGCCACCGGCAACATCGTGTTCGAGAACGCGGTACTGAAGATGCGCGACGAAGTGGCGACCGGTCAGCGACTGCAGCGGGCCATGGAAAACACCGGGTTGTTCCCCAACATGGTCATTCAGATGATCGCGGTGGGTGAAGAAGCCGGCGCGCTCGACGCCATGTCGGGCAAGGTGGCCACGTTCTACGAAGCGGAAGTCGACAATGCGGTCGACAGCATGTCGTCGCTGCTCGAGCCGCTCATCATGGCCATCCTTGGTGTCCTCGTGGGCGGCCTCGTCATCGCCATGTACCTGCCCATCTTCAAACTGGGCGCGGTGGTGTAAGCCACCCGGGAATCTTCCGGCACTCGAGGAAACGCCGCGCCCATCCATGAAAGATGGGGGCGGCGTTTCTTTTTGAACGCATATGAACCCCTTGCACATGATTCTCGAACCCCTGGCGGCATCGCCCATGCTTTTCGTCGGCTTGACGGCCCTGTTGGGGCTGCTCGTCGGCAGCTTCCTCAACGTCGTGATCTATCGCGTGCCCATCATGATGGACAACGAGCTGCGCGCCGAATGCGCCGCGCTCGGCCAATCCGCGGACGCCACCGAATCCACCGCCGCGGCGACGCCAAAATTCAATCTCTTCGTGCCACCTTCCGCCTGCCCGGCCTGCAAGTCACCTATCACCGCCATGCAGAACATTCCTGTGGTGAGCTGGCTGACGCTCGGCCGCAAGTGTGCCAATTGCAAAGCACCGATCAGCGCGCGATATCCTGCGGTTGAGCTCGCCACGGCAACCCTCTCGGGATTCATCGCCTGGCATTTCGGATTCGGCGCCGCGGCGCTCGCCGCGCTGTTCTTCACCTGGATCCTGATCGCGCTGACGATGATCGATTTCGACACGCAGTTCCTGCCCGACCAGCTCACCTATCCGCTGCTGTGGCTCGGTTTGATCGTGAGCCTGTGGCACCCGGTGTGGGCCGTGGGAGCCGCGCCGATCCTGCCGGACGACAGCATCATCGGCGCCACCGCGGGCTATCTGAGCCTGTGGAGTGTGTATTGGGCATTCAAGCTCATCACCGGAAAAGAAGGCATGGGTTACGGCGACTTCAAGCTGTTCGCGGCACTCGGCGCCTGGCTGGGCTGGCGGATGCTATTGCCCGTCATCCTGTTCGCGTCCGCGGTAGGCGCGATATTCGGGATCGCCATGATGATCCGGCAAAGCAAAGGCAAGGAAACGCAGATCGCCTTCGGTCCGTTTCTCGCAGTCGCCGGCTGGCTCACCATGATCTTCGGCAACGCAGTGATCGAGCGCTATCTCGGCATGACTGCGTACCGCTAGCCGCATGCGCGACGGGTACCGAGTGGGTCTGACCGGCGGCATCGCCTGCGGCAAGAGCACCGTTGCCAACCTGTTCGCGGCGCTGGGCGTGCCCATCGTCGACACGGACCTGCTGGCGCGCGAGGTAGTGGCACCGGGCTCGGCGCTGCTGCGCGAGATCAGCGATCATTTCAGCATGCCGTTGCTCCCCGGCGACGGCAGCCTGGACCGGCAGCAATTGCGCGCCAGGATCTTTGCCGATCCGGCGCAGCGAAAGTGGCTCGAAGAGCGCACGCACCCGGCCATTCGCGCGCTCACCGACGCGCGCTGCGAAGCGGCAACCGGCCCCTATGTCATGGTCGCCATCCCGCTGCTGGTTGAAACCGGCGCCACCGCTCGTTTCGATCGGGTGCTGGTGGTCGATTGCGAGCCCGCGTTGCAGCTGGCGCGCCTCACGGCCCGTGATGGCGCGACGCGCGAGGAAGCGAAGCGCATGATCGCGGCCCAGGCAACGCGCGAACAGCGGCTGGCCATCGCCAACGACATCATTCACAACGATGGCGACATCGCTCGCTTGCGCGACCAGGTCGAAACGCTGCACCGCCAATATGTTCAGGCGGCCAAAACGCAATCAGCCAAAGGCTCCACATGACCGCGGACGATCGCGAAGCGACACATGCGCGGTTTACGGATGGCGCCGCGCTCGCGCAGAATAGCCCGATGTCCGAAGAGGCCCAAAAAGCGACCGATCAAACGAGCGACCGGCAGCACGACAGTGCGCCGCAGCCGGCGCCGCTCATATTCGAGCAGCCGCTCAACGAGCGCATGCGCACGTTCCTGCGCCTCGATTTCCTCTACAGCCAGGCGCTGTACCACAACGAGATGCAGAGCCAGTGGGGCAGCCGAGCCGCGATGGGCAGCCTGCTCGATATCCTCGCCATTGCCGCGCGCGGCGACGTGCGCGCCGACGTGCAGAAAGAGCTCGAGCGCCACCTGGCGCAGCTCAACGTGTTCCAGAGCAAGCCGGGCGTCGACTCCGCGCGGTTGCGCACGGTCATGTCGAATCTGTTGCGGCTGCGCGCCGATCTCGTGGCCTGTGGCTCTAACTATCTGGCCGGGCTCAAGGATTCGGAGTTCCTCTCGGCGATCAAGCATCGCAGCGCCATTCCCGGCGGCACCTGTGAGTTCGACCTGCCGGATTTCTTCTTCTGGCTCAACCAGGCCACCGATGCGCGCGCGCGATCGTTCAACGACTGGCTGGCGACGCTGCGACCGCTGTGCGACGCCATCGCCGAGCTCCTGTGGATCACGCGCCAGCACGGCAAGCCGCGCCAGGAAATCGCGCGCGGCGGCGTGTACCACATCACCTTCGAGCGCGACACGCCGATCCAGCTGGTGCGCATCGCGTTGCCAGCCGACTCGGGGCTGTACCCGGAGACCAGCGGCTCTCACTACCGCTGCTCCGTGCGGCTGCTGGCGTGGAACGGGTTGCAGACGCGCCCGGTGCAAACTACCGAAGACATCCCGTTCACGCTCACCTGCTGTACTTAGCCAGGGGCTGACGCCCCGCGAAGGAAACGCCGCCGAAGCGGCGCCTTGCGTGAGCTTCGAGAAAGGCCGATAGCTAGATTGCGCCCGGCCAGCCGGTGAGGGCACACAACTCCACAAAATCGCGACAGTAAGCCAAGGCGCTTGCGCCTAACTTCCATGCTGGTTTCGACATGGAGGAAGTCATGAAATTCTCTCGCACGCTGCCGGCGGTTGCGCTCTGCGCAACCATCCTGGCCGCGACACACGAATCCCGCGCCGACACCCACGGTTGGTACATCGGCGCCGCGCTCGCGGAAGTTTCCCCAGACTATGCCCCGCGTACGACGACCGGCCCAGGCGGCACCGCGTTGGCCGGCAGCCTCGATCCAATCGGCTCGCGCGGCTACAAGATCCTGGCGGCGTATCGCGCCATCGATTGGCTGGCATTCGAGGCTGACTACCTCGGCCTGGACGGCAACAGCGCTCCTTTGAATCTCGTGTGCGTCGTGGCACCTTGCCCGGAACGTATCCGAACCGAGTCCTCGGGCGCTTCCCTTTCCGCGCTCGCACTGTGGCCGCTCGGCAGATTCGACCTGTTCGCACGGGCCGGTCTGTCGCGTTGGGAATCGAACCTCGACGTCAGCTCTGACGGCACGCGGCTCTATTCACGACACATACGCGGCACGGACGCGAAGTTCGGCGCCGGTGCGCAGGTTCACGTGCGCAAAATCACGGCTCGCCTGGAATACGAGCACCTGCGATTCGGTGCTGACGCCGCCGACACCTGGTCGATCGGCGCCGCGTACTCGTTCCGCTGATTCGAATCTGCCGTCGGTGCCCTGCCGTGCTCGACACAGCCAACTGCGCATGCACGCGTTCGTCGCCCGTCTCGAGTTCGAACATCTGCCGCTCGGCAGCGGCACGAGTCAGGTGCCCACCCTCGCCCTGATCTACAAGTTTCACTGAGGCGCGCGCATTCCGAGCGCGCTCGCCACGAATCCGAACTGATCGGCGATGTCTTCGATCTGCATCCACACCGGCTTGCCGGCGCCGTGGCCGGCGCGCGTCTCGATGCGGATCAATACCGGATTCGCGCAAGACTGGTCGTGCTGCATCTCGGCGGCGAACTTGTAGCTGTGCCACGGCACCACGCGATCGTCGCGATCGGCGGTGGTGATCAGCGTCGGCGGATAGCAGGTGCCGGCCTTGACGTTGTGCACGGGCGAATAGGCTCGCAATGCATTGAACTCGGCGGCGTCTTCGGCGATGCCGAAATCGCTCGACCACTGGCGCGCGTTGGCGCTGGCGGTGTGATAGCGCAGCATGTCCATCACGCCGACGCCGGGGAGCGTCGCGCCAAAGAGATCGGGGCGTTGCGTGAGTGCCGCGCCGACCAACAATCCACCATTGCTCCGCCCGAGGATCGCGAGGCGTTTCGGCCTGGTGTACTTCTCGCGGATCAGGTATTCGGCGGCGGCGATGAAGTCGTCGAACACGTTTTGTTTGCGAAGCCGCGTTCCGGCCTGGTGCCATTCCTCGCCGTACTCGCCACCGCCGCGCAGATTGGCCACTGCATAAATGCCGCCCATTTCCAGCCACGCCTGGATGGATGGGCTGAAATTCGGCGACAGCGTGATGTTGAATCCGCCGTAACCGTACAGCATCACCGGCTGGTTGCCATCGCGCGGCGCATCGCGTCGCCGCGTGATGAACATGGGAATGCGCGTGCCGTCCTTGCTGGTGTAGAACACCTGCTCGGTGACGAGCTGCGAGAAGTCAGCGGGAACCGTCGGCCGGCGATACTCGCTGACCATATTCGTCGCGACGTCGAGACGCATGATGCGCATCGGCGATAGATAGTCCGAATAGGAGAAGAAGGCTTCGGGATTGTTGCCCTTACCCTGAAAACCGGTCGCGGTGCCGAAACCCGGCAATCCGACTTCGCCGGCCGGGGCGCCGCTTACCTCGAACAGGCGCACGACACTGCGCGCGTCGCGTGAATATTCAACGACCACGCGGCCGCCGATGTAGCTGGCGTTGGCAATGGCGATGTCGCCTTGCGGCACGATCGTGCGCCAGCGCGCCGGCGCCGGATCATTCGCGTCGACCGCGATCACGCGCCCGCGCGGCGCGTTGTTGGTGGTCTGGAAATAGAGCGTGTCGCCATTCGAACCGATGAAGTTGTAGAGAGCGTCCCAGGCAGTGAACACCGGCCGGGCCTTGGACGCGGACTTGCGCAGGTCCTGCGCAAGCGTCGCGTTCGTCTCGTAGCCGTCGAACAGCGTGATGATCAGATAGTGCCCGTCTTCGGTCACCAGGCCCGAGGGCACACGCGTCGGGTGATCCGTGACCTGGTACACCAGGCGATCGGCGGATTGAGCTTCGTCGAGCTTGTGGAAATACACGTCCGGCCGGCCCGCGTCGTCGCCGCGCTCGGCCGCCTCGGCATTCTGTCCGGGCTTGAGCGGATAGCGGCTGTAGTAGACGCCTTGGCTGTCGCGCGCCCACGAAACCGCGTAGAACTTGCTGAACTTCAGGAACACGGGCAGATCCGCGCCATCGACGACGCGGCGGAAGTGCCAGGTGTTCCAGTCGGTGCCGCCGTCGGACAGCGCGTACGCGAGAATTTTTCCGTCCGGGCTGGGCACCCACTGCGACAACGCGACGGTCGCGTCGTCACGTTTGCCATTGGGATCGACCAGCACGCGTGGCGACGCGTTGCCATCGGCGACGTACAACACGCTTTGATCTTGCGTGCCGTCGTTGCGCAGGTAGAAATACCTGCCGCTCTCGCGCTGTGGAACACCGAAGCGTTCATAGGTCCACAGTTGCTTGAGCCGCTCGCCGAGCCAGGCACGCTGCGGCAGTCGTTCGAGGTACGGTTGCGCCAGCGCGTTTTCCGCCGCCACCCAGTCGTGCGTGCTCTGCGCGCCCAAGTCTTCGAACCCGCGATAGGGATCGGGCACGCTGACGCCGTGATAGTCGTCGACCACCTCGCCGCGCGTGGCGGCGGGATATTGGAGCGTGGGCGTCGGCGCCGCCTCGGTTGCAGCCTCGGGCGCGGGCTCGGTTCGTGGCGCCGATGCGCATGCGACCAGCAGAGCAATGAAGGCGCTCGTGACGGCTGCGTTCTGGTAGCGAGGATTGTTGACCATCCCTAAACTCCCCCAATGATTTTGCATGGCAGTGTAGCAAACGGCACACGCGGGCCTTTCCGGCGCGCCGTGTTTCTTCCTCATTTCGGCGCAGCGTTCGCGACGTTGTCGCTCGCGCTACTGGTAACCCTGCCCGCGCGGGCGGAAAAGCTCGACCTCGAGCGCCTGTTTGCGGCGCCCGATCTGTCAGGACCTTCGCTGCGCGGCGTGAAGATCTCGCCCGACGGAAAATTGATCGCCTACCTGCGCGCCCGCGAGGACGACAAGGATCGATTCGACCTGTGGGCATTCGACGTGCGCGAATCCCGCGACCGACTGCTGGTGGACTCGCGCACGCTCGCCGGTGCCGACCGTGCGTTGTCCGCCGAAGAGGAATCCCGCCGCGAACGCCAGCGCACGTCGGCGTACTCGGGAATCGTCGAGTACAACTTCGCACCCGACAACCGTCACTTGCTGATTCCACTCAACGGCGATCTCTACGTGTACGACCTCGCCCGCAAGCCGGCGGACGCCGTGCGGCGACTCACGACCACCGAGGCATACGAAACCGACGCGCGCTTTTCACCGCGCTCGCACTTCGTGAGTTTCATCCGCGACCAGAACCTGTACGTCATCGACCTGGCCACCGGCGACGAACGCGCGATCACGCGTGAAGGCGGCGGTCTGGTCAGTTTCGGCGAGGCCGAATTCATCGCCCAGGAAGAGATGGACCGCGATACGGGCTACTGGTGGTCGCCCGACGAGCGCCACATCGCGCTCGCGCGCGTCGACGAATCGGCGGTCGCGGAAGTGGAACGCTTCGAGATCCAGGCAACCGGCGCGCGCGTGATTCACCAGCGGTATCCGGCCACCGGCACGCGCAATGCGCGCGTGGATCTCTTCGTCGCGGACCTGGCCGCGGACAGCCGGCAGCAACTCGACCTCGGCGCGAACCCCGATGTCTATCTACCGCGCATCGACTGGTTTCCGGACAGCCGCGGAATCGCCGTGCAGCGCCAGAGCCGCGACCAGAAGACACTCGAGCTGCTGCGGTTCGACGCATTGTCGGGACGCGGCCGCGTCTTGCTCACCGAGCGCGGCGACTTCTGGGTGCCGCTGCATCACGAGCTCACCTTCCTGCAGCGTAGCTCGCAGTTCATCTGGGCTTCATCGCGCGAAGGTTTTCAACACCTGTACCTGTATGGCAATGACGGCACCCTGATACGCCAGCTCACCTCCGGCGAATTCATGGTGTTCGGTGAATCGCCGGAACCGGCGATTCGCGCGGTCGATGAACGCGCTCGGCGGGTGTACTTCACCGCCGGCCTGCCCTCACCCATCGAGCACCAGCTGTTCTCCGTTTCGCTCGACCAGCCGGCAGCGCCGAAACGCATTACCGCGGGCGCCGGCTGGCACAGCATCGAGATGTCGACCGACGCGCGCGTGTTCGTCGACTCGTTTTCGGATGCGAACACGCCGCGCAGCGTCAACCTCCGCACGGCCGACGGCCACCTGCTGTCGTCGATGCTGCCGAATGTGCTCGATGCGACGCACCCGTACGCACCCTTCCGCGATGAGCACGTGCGCCCGGAGTTCGGAACCATCGCCGCGGCCGACGGGCAGACGCTGCACTACAAGCTCATGAAGCCGCGTGTGCTCGAGCCGGGAAAGCGATATCCCGTGCTCGTCGACGTGTACGGCGGACCCGGCGTGCAGCGCGTCACCAACTCCTGGGGCAACCTGTTCCATGAATACCTCGTGCAACACGGCTACGTGGTGTTCGCGCTCGACAACCGTGGCACCGGCGTGCGCGGCACGCGCTTCGAGACCGCGCTCGGGCACCGGCTGGGCGGCGTCGAGGTGCAGGACCAGGTGCGGGGCGTGGAATTCCTGCGCGGCCTGCCGTTCGTCGATGGGAAACGGGTCGGCGTGTTCGGCTGGAGCTACGGCGGATACATGACGCTGCTGTGCCTGACGCAGGCGCCGGACAGTTTTGCCGCGGGAGTCGCCGGCGCGCCCGTGACCGACTGGGCGCTGTACGACACGCACTACACCGAGCGCTATCTATCTACTCCGGCGGCGAATGCGGAAGGCTACCGACTCGGCGGCGCTCTCGAATATGCGCAAGACCTGAAGCGCCCGCTGCTGCTGATTCACGGCATGGCCGACGACAATGTGCTGTTTGCGCACAGCACCGCGCTCATGAAAAAGCTGCAGGATCTGCAGAAGCCGTTCGATCTCATGACCTACCCCGGTGGCAAGCATGGGCTCATCCGGCAGAACGCCACCGGCTTGCACGCGCACGCCAACATCGTGCGTTTTTTCGATCGGGAGATCGGAGCCGGCCCCCGCTAGAGCTTGATTCGCCCGCCGCCGCCGGCGGGCGGTCCACCCATGCCACCGGCGTCGGGAACGACGATGCGCGACGCCGCTTCGCGGCGCATCTCGCGCGCTTCCTCGATGGCCTGCTCGATGGCGATCTTCACGGCCTCAGGGAACTTGCTGCAGGCGTCCTCGAGCGACGCAGCCTCGAGCTCGAAGGCGAGCGGCAACACGCCCGCGGGCGTGAGCAATTGTGTCTGCCCCGAGTACAGCACCGGACGCGATGAGTCGGTGTTGCCGTCGGCGAGCACCGGAACGAGACGTCGCAATGTTCCGGCCTTGCGATCCGTGAATATCTCTTCGCGGTAAAGCTGCGTGACGTCCAACTTGATCTCGGGGAGCTGCTGTTCTTGGGCCATGATGATGTTCCGTCAAAGGTTGCCGTCACGAATGTGCGGGCGATGATATCAACTGCAATGCGGCGATGAAGGGACGGTCGGCCTCGAGCAGACGTTCATTACCCAAAGTCTGGCAATCGACCCACTTGAGCTGCTGCCCGTCGAGGCCGTTCGGCGTGCCGCTCGCGGACACCCGCCACAACACGAGGTCGACCACGCGATCTGGATATTCGTGCGTCAGCGTCATGATTTCCGCTTCCGGCCGCGCTTCGACGCCCAGCTCTTCGCGCAGCTCGCGTACCAGCGCCTGCGCGTCGCTCTCGTCGCCGGCAACTTTACCGCCGGGAAATTCCCACCAGCCGGCCATGTGCTTGCCGGCCGGGCGCTCGGCGATGAGCACGCGGCCCTGCGCGTCGAACAGCGCCGCTGCGACCACGCGCAGCCGCGGCTTGGTCAAGTTACTCGACTCCCTCGAGCACGCCGTGGCAGTTCTTGAATTTCTTGCCGCTGCCACACGGACAGGGCTGATTGCGCCCCACTTTCGGCGCGGCACGCACGGGACGCTGCGCCTGCTGCTGCGGCATGGATGGCTGGCGCCCGCCCTGACTTGGAGCCTGCTGGGGCGCCTGCGGCTGCTGCGGTTCGGCGCTACTCAGCTGGGACAACGATGCGGCTTCGGCATGCTGCGCCTGCAGCGCGCGATTGAGCCGCGCGCGGCGCGCTTCCTCTTCGCGTTCGATCTGCTCGGGACTCTTCACCTGCACATCGAGCGTGGCAAGGATCGTGACGGTATCGAACTTGATTCGCTCGAGCATGGCCGCGAACAGCTCGAACGCCTCGCGCTTGTATTCGTAGCGATAGTCCTTCTGCGCATAGCCACGCAGATGGATGCCCTGGCGCAGGTAGTCCATGGCGCCGAGATGCTCGCGCCATTGCTGGTCGAGCACCTTGAGCATGATGTCTTTTTCGACGTGCCGCATGATGGGCACGCCGATACGCTGCACCTTGGCGTCGTACATGGCGTCGATGGCGCCGACGACGCGGCCGCGCAACGTCGATTCTTCGAGCTCCGGCTGGTCCTTGAGCCACTGCACCGGGTCCACCTGCGTGGCGAAACTCTTGGCAATGGCGGCCGCGAGGCCATCGAGACTCCACTCTTCGTGGCTGACGTTCGACGGCAGGTGCTGATCGAGAATGCCGCTGACCACCTCGGCGCGGATGCCGCGAATCGCGTCTTCGAGATTGTCCGCGCCCATGAGCTCGGTGCGCTGCTGGTAGATGACCTTGCGCTGGTCGTTGGCCACGTCGTCAAAGGTGAGCAGCTGCTTGCGCACGTCGAAGTTGTGCGATTCGACCTTGCGCTGCGCTTTCTCGATCTGCTTGGTGAGCATGCCGCTCTCGATCACCTCGCCTTCCTTCATGCCGGCGAGCGCCAGCCAGCGCTTGGTGCGGGCCGGATCGCCGAAGATGCGCATGAGGTTGTCTTCCATCGATAGATAGAAGCGGCTCGAGCCCGGATCGCCCTGGCGGCCCGAACGGCCGCGCAGCTGGTTGTCGATGCGGCGCGATTCATGGCGCTCGGTACCGATGATGTGCAGGCCGCCGGCGGCCACCACTTTGTCGTGCCGCGCCTGCCAGTCGGCGCGAATGCGCGCGGCGCTGACCTCGTCGAGCCCGGCCTCGCCTGCCGCGGCCGCGGCCGCTTCGAGCTCGGCCTCGTTGTTGCCGCCGAGTTTGATGTCGGTTCCGCGGCCGGCCATGTTCGTCGCGATGGTCACCTTGCCCGGCATGCCGGCGTTCTCGACGATGTGCGCTTCGCGCTCGTGCTGCTTGGCGTTCAGCACCTCGTGCGGAATGCCGTTCTCCGTGAGCACGCCCGAGAGCAGCTCGGAAGTTTCGATGGACGTGGTGCCGACCAGCACCGGCTGCTCGCGCGACACGCAATCTTCGATGTCTTCGATGATGGCCTTGAACTTGTCGGACTGCGTGAGATAGACGAAATCCGCGTTGTCCTTGCGGATCATGGGGCGGTGCGTCGGGATCACGACCACTTCGAGACCATAGATCTGCATGAACTCCGGCGCTTCGGTGTCGGCCGTGCCGGTCATGCCGGAGAGTTTCTTGTAGAGGCGGAAGTAGTTCTGGAAGGTGATCGATGCGACGGTCTGGTTCTCGGCGCGAACCTTCACGCCTTCCTTCGCTTCCACCGCCTGGTGCAGGCCATCGGACCAGCGGCGGCCCGGCATGGTGCGACCGGTGAACTCGTCGACGATGATCACCTCGCCACCGCGCACGATGTATTCCACGTCGCGCTTGTAGATAGCGTGCGCGCGCAGCGCAGCGTTCAGGTGATGCATGAGCCGGATGTTCTGCGGGTCGTACAGACTCTCGCCTTCGCGCAGCAGTCCGGCTTCGGCCATGAGCTGCTCGACGTGCTCGTGACCTTCTTCGGTCAGGTGGGTCTGCTTCTGCTTTTCGTCGACTGAATAGTCGCCGGGGCCTTCCTCTTCGAGCTGCTTCTTGAGGCGCGGCACCAGCGTGTTGACCTTGACGTACAGGTCTTCATTCTCTTCGGCGGGACCAGAAATAATCAGCGGCGTGCGCGCTTCGTCGATGAGGATGGAATCCACTTCGTCGACGATGGCGAACGCGAGACCGCGTTGCACTTTATCGTCGAGGCTGAACGCGAGGTTGTCACGCAGGTAGTCGAAGCCGAATTCGTTGTTGGTGCCGTAGGTGATGTCGCAGCGATACGCCGCGCGCTTTTCCGCCGGTTCCTGCTGGTTGCGAATGACGCCAACCGTGAGCCCGAGGAAGCGATAGATGGGCGCCATCCAGTCGGCGTCGCGCTGCGCAAGGTACTCGTTCACCGTGACCACGTGCACGCCTTCGCCGGTGAGCGCGTTGAGATACGCGCCGAGCGTGGACATCAGCGTCTTGCCTTCGCCGGTGCGCATCTCGGCGATGCAGCCAGCATTGAGCGTGAGCCCACCGATGAGCTGCACGTCGAAGTGGCGCATCTTGAGCGTGCGGCGAGCCGCTTCGCGAACGACTGCAAAAGCCTCGGCAGTCACGCTCGCGAGCGCCTCACCTTCGGCCAACCGCTTGCGGAATTCGGCGGTCTTGGCGCCCAGGGCTTCGTCGCTCAATGCCTGCAGCGCGGTTTCAAAAGAAGCCGCCTTGCGCACCGTCGACTCGTAGCCACGGACGATGCGATCGTTGCGGCTCCCGAAGAGCCGCGTCAGAAGATTGAGCACTTAGAAATCCTTGCGAGAAACTTCAAGGCTGACAGTCACTTACGATAGTACGTAGTGCAGCCGGGCCGGTATTCTACGGATAGACCCTCATCCACGGTACTGGTTTCCAGCCGATATGGAGATGACGGGCAGGCGGGCAAGTGGTCGATAAAAAAAGCCCCGCATCGGCGGGGCTTTTCCAGTCCTGTCGACTTCGGCGGTTTAGCGGCCGATGAAGGAGAGCGGATCGATCTGACGACCGTCCTTGAGCACTTCGAAGTGAACGTGCGGGCCCGTCGAACGGCCCGTGGAGCCGACGAAAGCCACCGTGTCACCGCGTGCCACGGTGCGGCCAACGCCGACCGCGAGGCCTTGGTTGTGCCCGTAGCGAGTGACCAGGCCATTGCCATGGCTGACCTCGATGAGGTTGCCGTAACCAGCCTTTTCGCCGGCGAATGTGACCACACCGGCGGCCACGGCAATGACGTCCGAGCCTTGCGGGCTCGCAAAATCGATGCCCTTGTGGAACGCCTGGTGGCCGTTGAACGGATCCTGGCGTTCGCCGAAATAGGAAGAAATGTGACCCTCCCGCACCGGCCGGCCATCGGGACGGATCTGCTCGTCGAGCTTCTTCGAAAGCAGCGCATTTTCGAGCGCCGCGAGCTGCGCGTCGCGCGAAGAGATCTTCTGTTCCAGACCGTTGAGCAGCGCGTTCAGGTCGGGCGCCTGCATGGCTGCGCCGATATCGGACTCCGGTCCGCCGACCGCCGGCTGGCTCTCGAAATCGAACTCGCGATTGTCGATGTTGGCCATCTGCGTGAGGCGTTTGCCGAGCGCGTCGAGGCGAATCACATGGGCGTTCATCTGACCGATACGCATGGCGACCGCATCGACGCGGCGCTGCAGCTCAGCCTTGAGTTCCTTGATCTCGGCCTGTTGATCGGCCAGGGTCGCGGTCCAGGTGGAGATCCCGCGCGGCGCGGACTTGCTCTCACCGATCGAGAATCCGAGGCTGAATGCAGTGGCAAGAATTGCGACGAGCACCGCTGCGAATGCCGCCACGGCGAACGGATGTCCAAGGTTGAAGTGCCGGGCACGTCCCTCTCGGCGCGAGAAAAAAATGATGTTCATCGCGCGAGCTCCGTACTCAAGGGGCAATGCGGATCTTTACGATCCTGTTCTTTGTACTTCAAAGACTTGCACCTCGCTGGCAACCTGGATTTCATAGCTCTCTCGAAGGCCCAGCAGGCGCGAAACTATGCCCAAAAGACCTACCCGAAACAAGCAAACCGTCCGTCCTGGATCAAGGCCCCGCACGGCCGGAGACTTAATATCGGCGCGTCTGCCAGCTCTCGCCCAGCGTGCCCTTTTGAAGCCCGAGGCGTCCGAGTGGCAGGTCGCAGTAATGAACGCGCTGGGGCCCGGGCTCGCGAATAAGGTAAATCGGTGCACCCTCGATAGCGGAAGGATTACGGTGATCGCCGAGTCCTCTGCCTGGGCGGCACGGATACGCTTTGCGCTCGCCGAAATCGAGCCCGAGCTTCGGGTCGCGACCCCCGGATTTCGTGAGGTCGTGGTGCGGGTGCGCCCCGGTCGCCTGGCCGCGGCCAAGACCTGAGCTCACGCGAGGCCTCGCATAACCGCCTAGATTTCGCCTGAGGCCAGCAGGTCGGCGGCGTAGTTCGCGGCGCGCGCTGACAGGGCCATGTAGGTCAACGAGGGATTCACCGAGCCGGTCGAGGTCATGCACGAACCGTCGGTGATGAACAGGTTGCGGACATCGTGGGCCTGATTGCGGCCGTTGAGCACCGAGGTCGCAGGATCCCGACCCATGCGGGCGGTGCCCATTTCGTGCACCGAATGTCCCGGAGGCTTGGTGGCGCCGAGCGGCACGACGTCTTCGAAACCCGCCGACAGCAGCATCTGGACTGCATCCCGGTTGGCGCGCTCCGCGAGCCGGCGTTCGTTCTCGCCATGGCTGCAGTCGATGTGCGCGAGGGGAATTTCCCAACGATCCTTGCGCGAAGGATGCAGTGTCACGCGGTTGTCCGCGCGCGGCAGCATTTCGCCGAATCCGATGAGCTGCATTTCCCAGCGTCCCGGGTTGCGCAACCGTTGCTTGAGGTCAGCGCCGACCCCCACTTCATGCTCGGCGCGCCCCCAGCTGCTGCGCCCCGAATAGCCCTGGAAGCCGAAGCCGCGCAGGAAATCCACGTCCGCTTTTTCCGTGAGATTGATGTAGCGCGGCAGATAGAACCCCGTCGGGCGCCGGCCGTAGTAGTAGCGATCGAGAAAACCGGGATAGGTGCCTTGCGCGCCGATGCCCACCATGTGGTCCATCAGATAGCGACCGACCGCGTCGGACGTATTGGCGAGGCCTCGCGGGAAATATTCCGACTGTGACGCCAGCAGGATCTGCGCGGTGCCAATGGTCGATGCGCATACGAACACCACGCGCGCCTGATACGACCTGCCCTGCCGCGTCTTCGCATCGATGACGCGCACGCCGGAAATGCGGCGCTTGGCGTGGTCATAGTCGAGACGTTCGACGATAGCGTCGGTGACGACCGTGAGATTGCCGGTCCTCTGGGCACCGGGAAGCGTGGCGGAAAGTGAGGAAAAATAGGCGCCATAACTGCAACCACGCTCGCAGGTGCTGCGCAACTGGCATGGACCACGGCCGAGCGCGATCTGTTCCTGGGTCGGCTCGGTCAGATGCGCACACCTGCCCACGGTGATGCGCCGGGTCGGAAACTCCTCCTCGATCTTTTTCTTGAACGCCAACTCCACGCAGTTGAGATCCATGGGCGGCAGGAACTGCCCATCGGGCAACTGCTCGAGCCCTTCGTTGGCGCCGGAAATTCCGGCGAAGCGTTCAACGCGGTCGTACCACGGCGAGATGTCGGCGTAGCGGATCGGCCAGTCGACGCCATTGCCATCCTGCTTGTTGGCATTGAAATCGAAATCGCTGAGGCGATAGGTCTGACGACCCCAGGTGATCGAACGGCCGCCCAGGTGGTAGCCGCGAATCCAGGTGTAGGGACGATCCGCGGGAGTCGAGTACGGATGCTCGCTGTCGCGGACCCACCATTGCTTGGTGGCGGAGCTGAACGCGTAACACTGGCTCTGCACCGCGTAGTGCTCGGCGGCTTCCGCCTCCGGAACCAGGCCGCGATGCGGCACTTCCCACGGAGTCGAAAAGTCCAGGTAGTCAGTGCGGTGATTCACGTGGCGGCCGCGCTCGATCATCAGCGTCTTGAGGCCACGCTCGCAGAGCTCTTTGGCGACCCAGCCACCGCTGATGCCGGAACCGACGACAATTGCATCGAAGTCCATGGCGTGAATCAGACCGCCGAAGCGCGGCCGATCTCCGACAACGGAACGCAGGAACGCCAGGCGCCGGGCACGAGCTCGAAACGCAGTTCCTGAGTGGCACCGACTTCGGACTGGTAGTAGCTGACCAGCACCAGGTATTTGAACTTGCTGTACGCCGGGTCCTGCCGGCTCACGCGTTCCTCGTCGAAGGCGCTGACCACTTCCAGCCGGCGCTCCGGCGGCAGCTCGAGAAAGGCGGCACCGAATCGGCTCCACGCAAGCTGCTCGATCGCCTCGAGCACGCCGGCCACTTCGGCACGGGACTTTGCCGAGGCCCATTCCTCGAGCATTTCGCGCATGAACGTGGGCGCCCCGGCGACGATGGCGCCCGGCGTATCCGTGGTCGGAATGATCACCTCGCAGACCTGTTCGAGCAGCGCGAACTGCTCCGCGGTGAGCGCCGGGCCCAGTCCCGCGGACGCCGCCGCCGGCTTGCGCCCGAAACGCGTCAACGCCGCTGCGCCGCCCACCAGCAGGGCGGCGCCGAGCAGCATTGCGCGACGATTGAGTTTTCGGTGTGCAGTTTCCGACACTGGGGTACCTCTGCCGTGTATCGGCCACCTTGCAGCGAACTGGACGCGCGGGGCGTGCGGCCGGTCAAGGTATGACGCAGAAACTACGGGAGCGCCGAATCCGCCACGGGCGCACGGCAAGGACTTGCCGCGCCAGGCGGGCGGCTTCACGGAAAGACGGGGATCGAGCGGTCCTAAATCGCGGAGCCGGCCGCGACCGGGGGCGGCTGGACGTAGGCGATCGGCGCGTCCGAGGGTTTCTCGAACGTCACGGCTTCCCAGGTGTGGGATTCGGAAATCAGCTTGCGCAGCAACTGGTTGTTCAACTTGTGGCCGGACTTGTGGCCGCTGAACTCGCCGATCAGGCTGTGGCCGAGTAGATAGAGATCGCCGATGGCGTCGAGGATCTTGTGCTTCACGAACTCGTCTTCGTAGCGCAGACCGTCCTCGTTGAGCACGCGGAAATCATCGAGCACGATGGCGTTGTCGAAGTTGCCGCCGAGCGCCAGATTGCGCGCGCGCAGCATCTCGAGGTCGCGCATGAACCCGAACGTGCGGGCGCGCGAAACTTCCTTGAGAAACGACGTGGTCGAGAAATCCATCGACGCGGTCTGCGCGCGGCGCTTGAACAGCGGATGGTTGAACTCGATTTCGAAATTGACCTTGAATCCGTCGAAGGGGCGGAATTCGGCCCACTTGTCGCCGTCTTCGACCCGCACGCGTTGCTTGATGCGCACGAATTTCTTGGGCGCTCGCTGGTCCTCGAAGCCGGCCGACTGCAGCAGGAACACGAAAGGTCCGGCGCTGCCGTCCATGATGGGCACTTCAGGCGCGCTCACGTCCACGTGCGCGTTGTCTATCCCCAAGCCCGCGAACGCCGACAGCAGATGCTCGACCGTCGAAACGCGCGCGGCACCATTAATAAGAGTGGTGCCCAGCTGGGTATCGCCCACGTTCAAGGCGTGCGCGCGAACCTCGGCGGGCGGATCGAGATCGGTACGGCGGAACACGATGCCCGTATCCGGCGCCGCGGGCCGCAGGGTCATCAGGACCTTCTGGCCGGTGTGCAGACCGACACCCTGGGCGCGGATGGAGTTCTTGAGTGTGCGTTGTCCGAGCATCTACAAAATCTCCCGGTGCCACGAAATGTCGGTGCACGGGTAGCGCCGCCTTCGTCCTGGTGGAGTCGGGCGGCCATCGGGGAGCGGCCGCGCAGTACTTGGCGGCACCGAGACCCCAAAAAGGGGCGCTACCGTAACACAATTGCCACGAATCAGTCTTCGGCGTCAGTCGGCCTGGCGTCGCAGAAAGGCTGGAATATCCAGCACATCTTCGGATTCCACTCCGCCATGCAAGCCGTCGCCCACCGCCCTTTGACGTTGAACCGCCGGCTTGTCCAGCGCGGCATAGTCAGCCGCGGTAAGAGGACGGCGCGGGACTACACGCATCGCCGGTTCCGCGGGCGCAGCTGCCTGCGGAGCGGCCTTCGACAAAGTGGGCACTTCGCGACCGAAGGGCGAACGCCCACTGGCCACGACTTCGGGTTTGCCCAAGCCGGTCGCCACAACGGTGACGCGCATTTCATCGGACAGCTCCGGGTCGATGACGGTTCCCACCACGACGGTGGCGTCATCCGAGGCGAACTGCTTGACGATGTTGCCGACTTCCTGGAATTCACCGATCGACAGGTCCATACCCGCGGTGACATTGACCAGGATGCCGTGGGCGCCCGAGAGATTGATGTCCTCGAGCAGCGGCGAGGAGACGGCAGCTTCAGCCGCTTCCTTGGCGCGATTCTCACCGCGCGCAACACCCGAACCCATCATCGCCATGCCGGTTTCGCTCATGACCGTACGCACGTCCGCGAAGTCGACATTGATGAGACCGGGTCGGGTGATGAGCTCGGCGATGCCCTGCACCGCACCCTGCAGCACGTGGTTCGCGCTCTTGAACGCGTCTAACAGAGTTGTCTTGGCGCCGAGCACCGTCAGCAACTTCTGGTTCGGGATGGTGATGAGCGAGTCGACGTACTTGCCGAGCTCGGCGAGGCCGTGATTCGCCACCAGCGAACGCTTGTTGCCTTCCATTTCGAATGGACGCGTGACCACGGCCACCGTGAGGATGCCGAGCTCCTTGGCCACCTGCGCCACCACCGGTGCCGCACCCGTGCCCGTGCCACCACCCATGCCGGCGGTGATGAACAACATGTCGCAGCCTTCGATCATCTCGATGATTCGATCGCGATCTTCCATGGCCGCCTGCCGGCCGATCTCGGGGTCGGCGCCGGCGCCGAGTCCCTTGGTGATGTTGCAGCCGATCTGCAGGCTGGTCTTCACCTTCGAGTGCTTGAGCGCCTGCGCATCGGTGTTGATGCACAGAAACTCCACGCCCTCGATGCCACTCTGCACCATGTGTGCAACCGCGTTGCCGCCGCCGCCACCTACCCCTATTACCTTGATTACAGCGTTCTGGCTGTAAGCATCCATTAGTTCAAACATCGTGTCGCTCCTTCACTAGTTGATCAAAGCTGTCAGCTTCGTTTCGAACATCGTCAGAAATTCCCCTGAAACCAATTCTTCATGCGTTCGGCCATGGTGCGGGCGTTGCCCGTGATCGACCGGCCGCGATTGCCGGCGAGCGCGTTGTCGCGCGCGTACAGCAGCAGGCCGGCACCGGTCGAGTAGATAGGGTTGCGCACCACGTCGGACAGCCCCTTGATGTGCTGCGGAACGCCCAGGCGGACCGGCACGTGGAACACTTCCTCGGCGAGCTCGATGGCGCCTTCCATCTTGGCGCTGCCGCCCGTGAGCACGATTCCCGAGGCGATGATTTCCTCGAAGCCCGAGCGGCGCAATTCTTCGCGCGCGAGACCGTAGAGCTCTTCGTATCTGGGTTCGACGACCTCCGCGAGGGTCTGTCGTGCAAGTCGCCGCGCGGGACGATCGCCCACCGACGGCACCTCGATGCTCTCGTCGGGATTGGCGAGCTGCGACAGCGCGCAGGCGTAGCGCACCTTGATGTCCTCGGCGTACTGCGTCGGCGTGCGCATCGACACCGCGATGTCGTTGGTCACCTGGTCGCCGGCGATGGGTATCACGGCCGTATGGCGAATCGCTCCCTGCGAGAACACCGCGAGATCCGTGGTGCCGCCGCCGATGTCGATGATGCACACGCCGAGCTCGCGTTCATCATCCGTCAGGCAGGCAAAACTCGAGGCGAGCTGCTCGAGCACGATGTCGTCGACCTCGAGCCCGCAGCGCTGGATGCATTTTTCGAGGTTGTTGGCCGCGCTCTCGGCGCCGGTGACGATGTGCACCTTGGCTTCGAGGCGCACGCCCGACATGCCGATGGGATCGCGAATGCCTTCCTGGCCGTCGATGATGAATTCCTGCGGCAGCACGTGCAGGATTTTCTGGTCGGCCGGAATCGCCACGGCCTTGGCCGCGTCCACCACGTGCTGCACGTCGGCATCGCTCACTTCGCGATCGCGGATGGCGACCACGCCGTGGGAGTTCAGGCTGCGCACGTGCGAACCGGCGATGCCGGCGAACACCGAGCGGATCTCGCAACCGGCCATGAGCTCGGCTTCTTCGATGGCGCGCTGGATCGACTGCACCGTCGATTCGATGTTGACCACCACGCCTTTCTTGAGGCCGCGCGACGGCTGCGTGCCGATGCCGATCACTTCGATGGAATTGTCCGGATGCACTTCGCCGACCAGAGCGGACACTTTCGAAGTGCCCACGTCCAGGCCGATGATCAGGTTCTTGTCGGGACGCTTAGCCATCAGAAAGTGCCATCCGAATTGTCATCCTCGGGCGCACCGGTCGCGACGCGTGCGCCGCCCTGGCGCCAGCCAATTGCAAAGCCGTTCGTGTAACGCATGTCGATGTAGCCGATGTCGCTGACGTGCGCGGCGATCTGCCCGACACCGGCGGCGACGAAGCGCGCGAAGCGTTCATCGATCTGGCGGCGGCCGAGCCGCACGGTGATGCCGTTGTCGAGATCGAATTCCCAGGCGCCGCGTGCGTCGAGTCGCACCGCGGTCAGCCGCATGCCTGCCTCGATGAGCTGGCCCTGCGCGGCGAGATAGCGGCGCGCCACTTCGTTCTCGGTGCCTTGCGGCCCCGACAGGCGCGGCAGTTCCGGCGGAATGTGGCGCGCTTCGGAGATGAACAGCTCGCCGCGGGTGTTCAACAGTCCGTTGGCGCCCCAGCGGGCCGCCGCCACCTGTTCGGTCACGCGGATGTTGAGCGCGCGCGGCCACTGCCGTTCGACCGTCGCACTATCCACCCAGGGTAATTGCTCGACCGCGCGCCGCACGGCGGCGAGATCCACGCTCACCAGGCCCATGTCGCGCACGCGCGCTTTCACGGCCTGCTCCACTTCCACCGGCGATACGCGCTGGAACCGACCGGTGACCGCCACCTGCGTGATGTTCTGATCGAGCGCGCCGAGCGCCAGCGTCGCGGCGATGCCCAGCACCGCGATGACCGCCGCCGCGATTCCGAAGCGGGCCAGCAGCGCGCCGGGTATCCGGAAGCCACCGCTCTCGCTCTTGCGCCGGTTTTTGGGTTTGCCCCACATCAGGCCAGGATCTCCATCAGACGATCACCGTTCTGGTGAACGAGGTTTCGAGCACCTGCCACACCAGCTGCTCGAAGCTGATGTCGAGCGCGCGCGCCGCCATCGGCACCAGGCTGTGGTCGGTCATGCCCGGAATGGTGTTCACCTCGAGTAGATAGGGCTTGCCGGCCTTGTCCATCATGAAGTCGGCGCGGCCCCAGCCTTCGGCGCCGACCGCCGCGAACGTGCCGAGCGCGAGGCTCGCGAGGTGCTTCTCGGCCTCGGCCGAGAGCCCCGAGGGGCAGAAATATTTCGTGTCATTGCGGAAATACTTCGCCTGGTAGTCGTAGAACGTGGCCGGCGTTTCGATGCGGATCGACGGCAGCGCCCGTCCCTGCAGGATTGCCACGGTGTATTCGCCGCCGACGATCCACGGCTCGGCGAACACGGTCGGCTCGAGCAGCGCCGCGGCCTGGTAGGCGGCGGCGAGATCGCTGGCCTTTTCCACCTTGGTCATGCCGACCGAGGAACCCTGCGTGGCGGGCTTGACGATGAGCGGCAGCCCGAGCCGCTCGATGCAGTTGTCGAGGTCGGCGGGCGAACGCAACAGCATGTAGTCGGTGGTCGGAATACCCACGGCCGTCGCCAGGCGCTTGGTACGCAACTTGTCCATGCCGATGGCCGAGCCCATCACGCCGCTGCCGGTGTACGGGAGGCCGAGGAATTCCAGCGCGCCCTGCAACGTACCGTCTTCTCCGCCGGGTCCATGCAGCGCGATGAACACGCGGTCGAATTTGCGCGTGACGAGCTCGTTGAGCGGCTTGTCGCGCGGATCGAAAGGATGCGCGTCGACACCGCGCTTGATCAGCGCGGCGAGACAGGCGTTACCCGAGATCAGCGAGATCTCGCGCTCGCTCGAGGTGCCGCCGAACAACACGGCGACGCGGCCGAAGTCGGCCGCGGAGGTGACGTGCCTGACGATCTTGGGGTCGTGACGCAGGCGCATCAGCGTGACTCCCCGACGGTGCGGAACTCAGGTGTCAGCGCCACGCCGAATTTTTCCCGCACGACGTCCTGTATGTGCGCCACGAGCTTCTCGACATCGGCGGCGGTGGCCGCCTCCACGTTGACGAGGAAGTTCGCGTGCTTGGGTGAAACCATGATGTCTCCGATGCGAAAGCCCTTTAGGCCGGCCGCTTCGATCAGACGCGCGGCGTGATCGCCTTCGGGATTGGTGAAGGTCGAGCCGCAGCTCCATTCGCCAATGGGCTGCGTTTCCTTGCGCTTGGCCAGCAACTCGCGCATCGCCTCATCGGTGAGCCCGGGGCGGTAATCGAATTCCATGGCGGTCGCGAGGAAGAACTCGCCCGGCGCGGGCGGCACGATGTGCCGGTAACCGAATGAATATTCGCGCGCGTCGCGCCGACGATCGACACCGCGCGCATCGCACACATCGACGCTGCGTACGCGCGGCCAGGTTTCGCCGCCGAACGCACCGGCGTTCATGGCCAGCGCCCCGCCGAGCGTGCCGGGAATACCGGCGAGAAATTCCGCCGGACTCAGGCCCCACTTGATGCACTGGCGCGCGAGCCGCGCACAGGGCACGCCGGCTTCGCAGGTGATCGTGGTGTCGTTGACGCGCTCGAGGCGCGTGAGCCCGCTCTGCGTGTCGATGACCACGCCGCGGATGCCGCCGTCCCGAACCAGCAGGTTGCTGCCGAGTCCCAGCCAGAAGAGCGGCATGCCCTCGGGCAGCGTGCCGAGAAACTCGAGCAGGTCGGCGCGATCGCGCGGGCTGAAGTACACGTCGGCGGCCCCGCCAATGTGCCACGAGGTATGGCGCGACATGGGCTCGTTGCGCTTCACGCGCGCTTCGAACCCGGCGTCGAGGTTGAGGACACCGTCGCTCACGAATGCGGCCTCGCGGGAAATTTTTCTGGCTGCGGCGCGCACGTCACACCTGCCTCCGGGCCGCGGCGGCCCCGAGTCGTCCCAACTTGCCAGGCAATGCATGCGACACGGCGCTGATGGAGCCCGCGCCCATGGTCACGAGTACGTCGCCGGGCTTGAGCACCGCGCGCAGCGCCTCGTGCAGTGTCTCGACCTTCTCGACGAACACCGGCTCGACCTTGCCGCGCGTGCGGATGGCGCGGCAGATCGCGCGCCCATCCGCGGCGGCGATCGGCGCTTCGCCGGCGGCATACACCTCGGTGACCAGCAACGCGTCGCCACTGGAAAGGACGGTGGCGAAGTCGTCGAGCAGATCCCGCGTGCGCGTGTAGCGATGCGGCTGGAAGGCGAGCACCACGCGCCGGCCGGCGTATCCCTGCCGGATCGCATCGAGCGTCGCGGCGATTTCCGTGGGGTGGTGCCCGTAGTCATCGACGATGGTCACGGCATCGCCGCTCTCGCCCGCGATGGAGGGTAGTTTGACGTCGGCGACATGCGTGAGGCGCCGGTCGATGCCCTGGAAGTTGCCGAGCGCCTTCTGGATGGCCTCGTGCGGAATGCCGATCTCGAGCGCCACGGCAATCGCGGCGAGCGAGTTCAGGACGTTGTGCACGCCCGGCAGGTTCACGGTGACCGGCAGCCGCAGGCCGTCCGCGCGCCGAACCACGTCGAAATGCGTGCGCAATCCGTCGCGCCGCAGGTTCTCGGCACGCAGGTCCGCGCCTTCCGAAAAACCGTAGCCGACCACCGGGCGATTCACTTTCGCGAGGATGCCGCGGACGTGCACGTCGTCCACGCACAGCACCGCGAGCCCGTAGAACGGCAGGTTGTGCAGGAACTCGACGAAACTTTGTTTGAGCCGGTCGAAGTCGCCGTCGTGCGTGCCCAGGTGATCGTTGTCGATGTTGGTGACGATGGCGATCATCGGATTCAGGTGCAGGAACGACGCGTCGCTCTCGTCGGCCTCGGCCACCAGGTACTTGCCGGCGCCGAGCCGCGCGTTGGTGCCGGCGCTCTTGAGGCGCCCGCCGATCACGAAGGTGGGATCCTCGCCGCCCTCGGCGAGGATCGAGGAGGCAAGGCTCGTGGTCGTGGTCTTGCCGTGCGTTCCGGCAACCGCGATGGCGTAGCGGAAACGCATGAGCTCGCCCAGCATCTCGGCGCGCGGCACCACCGGAATGCGGCGCGCCAGCGCGGTCACGACTTCCGGGTTGTCCTGCGACACCGCGCTGGAGATGACCACCACGTCGGCGTCGCCCACGTTGTCGGCGCGATGACCGATCATGACCCGTGCGCCCAACTTCTCCAGGCGCTCGGTGACCGGATTGGGCTTGAGGTCGCTGCCCTGCACTTCGTAGCCGAGATTGACCAGCACTTCGGCGATGCCGCTCATGCCACTGCCGCCGATGCCGACGAAGTGGATGCGGTGAATGCGGCGCATGCGATCGCTCATGCGGCCTCCAGCTGCTCGAGGCAGGCAGCGGCCAGCTCGTCCGCGGCGCCGGGTCTCGCCACCAGCCGCGCGCGTTCCGCCATGGCGAGTAGTTTGCCGCGGCCTCCGCACAGGGCCTTGAGCTCGGCGGCGAGCCGGTCGGCGGTCAGGTCGCGATCCGCGATGAGTACCGCGGCGCCCTCGCGAACCAGGTATTGCGCATTGAAAGTCTGGTGATCATCCACGGCCGCCGGGAACGGCACCAGCACCGAGGCGACGCCGACGGCGGCGAGCTCGGACACGGTGAGTGCGCCGGAACGGCAGATGACCAGGTCGGCATCCGCGTAGGCGCGGGCCATGTCGTCGATGAATGGCGTCACCTCACCCGGCACGCCGGCATCCTGGTACGCCTTGCGTGCGGCGTCGATGCCGCGTTCACCCGCCTGGTGGCGCACGTGCAGGGCCAGCCCGGAATTCTTCACCGCATACGGCACCACGGCGTTGAGGCGCGACGCGCCCAAACTACCGCCGACGATCAGCAGGCGCAGCGCGCCCTCGCGGCGCGCGAAACGCAGCGCCGGCGGCTGTTGCATCAGGATTTCGGCGCGCACCGGATTGCCCACGACGCGCGACGCAATTCCGGGTGGAAACGCGTGCGGAAAGCCGGCGAGTACGCCGCGCGCCAGGTGCGCGAGGCAGCGATTCGAATATCCGGCGATGGCGTTCTGTTCGTGGATCAGGAGCGGCGTACGCGCCAGCCACGCGGCAACTCCGCCGGGCCCGGTGACGAATCCGCCAAACCCGACCACCAGCGCCGGGCGCCGGCGACGCATGATCCGCGACGCCTGCCAGATCGAGTGCAGCAGCTTGAACGGCGCGGCTAACAAGGTTGCCACGCCTTTGCCGCGCAGGCCGCTCATCGACAACCACTCGATGGCGATGTTCTCCGCCGGCACGACGCGCGCCTCGAGGCCGGCCTTCGTGCCCAGCCACACGACTTCGTGCGATGCCGCGCGCAACAGGCGCGCCAGCGCGAGCGCCGGGAAGACGTGACCGCCGGTGCCGCCAGCCATGATGAGAATGGGTCCGGCCGCGGTTTTCATGGCCTCGCTCATGCCGGTGCTCCGGCGCCACTCTCGGAGCGGTCGCCATCCGCACGTCGCAGGCTCGCCATGCCGCGCGTGTTCTGCATCGCCTCGTGATAGACGCGCAGCAGCAGGCCGACCCAGGCGAGCGCCACGATCATGCTCGAGCGCCCGTAACTCATGAGCGGCAATGTCAGGCCCTTGGTGGGCAGCACGCCCATGTTCACGCCGATGTTGATCAGCGCCTGCGCGCCGAGCCACAAGCCGAAGCCGGCCGCCAGGTACGCCTGGAATCGCAGGTTCGCGCGCGAGGCGAGTTGCGCAATCCAGAAACTGCGCCACACGAGCGCGATGAACAGCGCGAGCGTCATCGCCACACCCACCAGGCCGAGCTCCTCGGCCAGCACCGCGAACAGGAAGTCGGTGTGCGCTTCAGGTAGATAGAAGAGCTTTTGTACGCTTTCGCCCAGGCCGACGCCGAACCATTCACCGCGGCCGATGGCGATCAGCGACTGCGTGAGCTGGAAGCCGCTGTTGAACGGATCCGCCCAGGGGTCGAGGAATGAAGTGACGCGTGCCATGCGGTAGGGAACCAGCATCACCAACAGCGTCATGGCGCCCGCGCCGCCCACCGCGGCCAGCAGGACGTAGCGCAGGCGCGCGCCGGCGATGAACAGGATGCCGAAGCCGGTGACGAACAGTACCGAGGCGGCGCCAAAGTCCGGCTCGGCGAGCAGCAGCAGCGCGACGAACACCAGCAGGCCGATGGGCTTGATGAGCCCGAGCGGCGTGTTGCGCAGCTCGTCCTCGCGCCGCACCGCGTAACTGGCGATGAAGATGAGCGTCAGCACGCGCGCCAGTTCCGAAGCCTGGAAGTTGAATCCCAGCAGCCGAATCCAGCGCCGGCTCCCGTTCACCACGTGCCCGAGGCCCGGGATGAGCACGATGAACAGCAGCACGATCGCGGCGATCAGCAGCGGAAAGGCCAGCTTCTCGAGGTATTCAGTGCGAATGCAGAACACCAGCGCGGCGAGCACGAAGCCGATCAGGCACAGCACCAGCTGGCGCTCCAGGTAAGAGAAGGCGTCGCCGGATTCCTTGCTGGCGATCGAAATCGACGCCGAGGTGACCATGATCAGGCCGAGCAGCACGATGGCCGCCACCAGGGAGAGAGCCACCGCATCGATGTGCAGGCCGCGGGTGCGCGTGCTCATTGCCCGCCCTCCCGACCACCGGCCCGCTCGCCCGAAGCCTGGGTCGCGCCGAGTTCCTGCACCGCGGCGGCGAATACGTTGCCGCGCTCGGCGTAGTCACGAAACATGTCGAGGCTCGAGCAGGCTGGTGACAGCAGCACGGTGTCGCCGGGTTGGGCGAACCTCGCCGCGGCGCGCACCGCCTCCTGCATGTTCTCCACGCGCGCCGTGTGACAGATGCCGGCGAGCGCCGTCTCGATGAGCCCGGCGTCGCGGCCTAACAACACGGCGGTACGCACCTTGCCGCGGAATGCCGCGGCGAGCGGCGTGAAATCCTGGCCCTTGCCGTCGCCGCCGGCGATCACGACCAGCGGACCCGCGAGCCCATGGACCGCCGCCAGCGTCGCGCCGACGTTGGTGCCCTTGGAGTCGTTGATGAAACGGACGCCGTTGATATCCGCCACCCACTGCGCGCGGTGCGGCAACCCGGTGAACTCGCGCAGCTCGTCGATCATCGGTGCGAGCGGCAGGCGCAGCGCGTCGCCCAGCGCCAGCGTCGCCAGCGCATTGGCGGCATTGTGGCGGCCGGAAATCTTGAGGGCACTCAACGGCAGCAGCGCCGATCCGCGCCGTGCGAGCCACGGCCCTTCGCCTTGCGGCGGCGTCAGCAGCGAATAGTCGGCCTTGGCGCCCGCCACGCTGAAGGAAATCACGCGCTGGCCGGTGCGCGGCATGCGCAGCACTTCGGGCTCATCGGCATTGACCACGGCCGTCTCGCTGTTGGCGAAGATTCGCGCCTTCGAATCGGCGTAGTGCCGTAGCGTGGCGTATCGGTCCATGTGGTCGGCCGACAGGTTGAGCACCACCGCCGCCTTGAGCCGGAGCAAATGCGTGGTGTCGAGCTGAAACGAGGACAGCTCGAGAACGTACAGGTCGGTCGCGCCGCGATCCAGCAGGTCGAGCGCCGGCTGCCCGAGATTGCCGCCCACGCGCACGCGCACGCCGGCGCGCTCGGCCATGCGGCCTAACAAGGTCGTGACCGTGCTCTTGCCGTTGGTGCCGGTGATGCCCACCACCGGCGCGTCGGCGGCACGCGCGAACAGCTCGATGTCGCCGACGATGTCGAGTCCGCGCGCGCGCGCCTGCGTGAAGAACGGGTCGTCGAGCGGCACGCCGGGAGAGGTGACGACGATATCGGCCTGCTCGAGCAGCCGCGCGTCGAAGCCGCCGGTACGCGTGACGACGCTCGCGCCCAGCGCCTGCACTCCGGCGAGCTCCGGCGGGCTCTGGCGGCTGTCGGTCAGCGAGATGCGATAGCCACAGCGCTGCAGGTGGCGCGCGACCGACAGGCCGGTGCGTCCCATGCCGACGATGACGGCGCTGCGCGCGGTTTGTGCGGCTTGCGCGGTCATCGTAGTTTGAGCGTCGCGAGGCCCGCGAGCACCAGGATGAAGGTGATGATCCAGAAACGTACGATCACCTTGGGCTCGGCCCAACCCTTGAGCTCGAAATGGTGGTGGATGGGCGCCATGCGAAAAATGCGCTTGCCGGTGGTCTTGAAGGAGATCACCTGCAGGATCACCGACGCGGTTTCGACCACGAAGATGCCGCCCATGATCAGCACCACGAGCTCCTGCCGGACGATCACGGCGATCGTGCCGAGCGCGGCGCCGAGCGCCAGCGCGCCGATGTCACCCATGAACACCTGCGCGGGATAGGTGTTGAACCACAGGAAGCCGAGGCCTGCGCCGACCAGCGCCGCGCAGAAGATGATGAGCTCGCCCGCGCCGGGAACCGCCGGGATCGCGAGATACGAAACGAAATTGGCATTGCCGCTGGCGTAGGCGAACACGCCGAGCGCGCCCCCCACCATGACCGACGGCATGATCGCGAGGCCATCGAGGCCGTCGGTGAGATTCACCGCGTTGCTCATGCCGACGATCATGAAATACGACAGGAGGATGAAGGCGAGCGCGCCGAGGGGCAGCGCGAAAGTCTTGAAGAACGGCAGGAACAGCGTGGTTTCCGCCGGTGTCTTGGCGGTGTAGTAGAGGAAGACGCTGGCGGCGAGACCGAACAGCGACTGCCAGGAATATTTGTAGCGCGCGATCAGTCCCTTGGAATTTTTCTTCGACAGTTTGAGGTAGTCATCCCAGAAGCCGATCATGCCGAAGGTGAGCGTCACGCCAAGCACGGTCCATACGAACCGGTTCGAAAGGTCCGCCCACAGCAGCGTGCTCACGAAAATCGCGACCAGGATCAGCAGCCCCCCCATGGTCGGCGTGCCGGCTTTCGAGAAATGCGATTTCGGTCCGTCGTCGCGCACCACCTGGCCGATCTGTCCGCCTTTCAGCCGCGCGATCATCCATGGGCCGATGAGCATCGCCAGCGCCAGCGCCGAAATCACCGCAAATATCGCCCGCACCGTCAGGTACGAGAAGACATTGAATCCCGAGTAGTGCGGCGTGAGTAGTTTGGCGAGCCAGTAGAGCATGAGTACCTAGTGAGCCCCTCTTGAAGAACCTGCCGGCGAGCTGCCCGACGACCCCTGGCCGACCAGCGCCTCGACCACGCGTTCCAGCCGGTTCATGCGCGAACCTTTCACCAGCACGCACACTTCGCGCGTGAGCTCGGCGTTCACGGCACGCGTCAGCGCGTCGGTGTCCGAGAACCATTCGCCACCCGATCCGAAGGCCTCGACCGCGAGCTGCGACAGCTTGCCGATGGCGAACAGGCGGTCGATGCGGTGATTGCGCGCGAAGCGTCCGATCTCGCCGTGGCTGGCGTCGGCGACACTTCCGAGCTCGCCCATGTCGCCCATCACCAGCCAGCGCCGCGCATCCACGCTCGCCAGCACTTCGATCCCGGCCTTCATGGAGCTCGGGTTGGCGTTATAAGAGTCGTCGACAATCCAGGCACCACTCGGCGCGGTTTTGAACTGCAATCGGCCCGGAACCGGGCGCATTGTGGCAAGGCCCGAACGCACGTCGTCGAGCGACGCGCCGGCCGCGCTGGCGGCGGCAGCCGCGCAGAGCGCGTTCAGCACGTTGTGAGCGCCCGCCAGGTGCAGCTCGACGGGCATCACGCCCTGCGGGCCGCGCAGCTTGAAGCGCGTGACGAATCCCGCGCCATCGATTGCCGTATGGAGGTCGCTCGCGGAAAAGTCGGCGGGATTGGCGACGCCAAACGTGATCACCCGGCCGCGCGCCAGCTCGCGCCACAGTGGCGCGAACTCGTCATCGGCATTGATCACCGCGGTGGCGGCGGGATCGAGGCCGGCGACCATCTCGCCCTCGGCGCGCGCGACGCCTTCCAGGCTGCCGAAGCCCTCGAGATGTTCGGCGCCTGCGTTGGTGATGAGACCCACGGTCGGACGCGCGAGCTTCACCAGGTCGGCGACTTCGCCGGCGCGATTGGCGCCGATCTCCACCACCGCGTAACGGTCGGCGGCATCGAGCCGGTGCAGCGTGAGCGGCACGCCGATGTGATTGTTGAGGTTGCCGCGAGTCGCCAGCGTCTTCCCGACGCGCGCGAGAATGGCCGCGATCATCTCCTTGACCGTGGTCTTGCCGTTGCTGCCGGCCACGCCAACGACCGCTGGCGAGAACCCAGCACGCCACGCCGCCGCCGAGGTAGTTAGAGCGGCCTGGGTGTCCCGCACCACGATCTGCGGCAGCGACCGCTCGACGCGGGTGTCGACCACCGCGCCGGCGGCGCCCGCGGCTTCCGCGGCGAGCACGAAATCGTTGGCGTTGAAGCGCGGTCCGCGCAGCGCGACGAACAATTCGCCGGTTTTCAGCGTGCGCGTGTCGGTGGAGACTCCGGTGTAGCCGCGGTCGGCACCCACCAGCGATCCACCGCAGGATTGCGCGAATTGCGCCAGCGTCCGATTCATGCGGCACCGCCGGCGCGAGTGGCGAGCGTGGCCGCCACGGCTCTCTGGTCGCTGAACTCGCGGCGCTCGGCGCCGTAGATCTGATAGTTCTCGTGACCCTTGCCGGCGATGAGCACGACGTCGCGGGCGCCCGCGTCGGTGAGCGATTCGCGGATCGCGCGGCCACGATCGAGCTCGATGCGGAACGTCGTGCCCGGCGGAATGCCCGCGGCAATCTCGGCGGCAATGCCCTGCGGTGATTCGGTGCGCGGATTGTCGTCGGTGATCACGATGTCGTCGGCGAGCTCGGCGGCGATCGCGCCCATGATGGGACGCTTGCCGGGATCGCGGTCGCCGCCGCAACCGAAGACGACCACGAGACGCCCGGCGCAGTGTGCCCGCGCGGCGGCCAGCGCCTTGCGCAGCGCGTCCGGCGTGTGCGCGTAGTCGACCACGGCGAGGGGCGCCTGCCCGCCGCCGAAGGTCTCCATGCGTCCGGGTGCGGCATGCACGCGCGTCAGCGCATCGATGACCTGCTGCAGCGTGAGATCCCAGTCGAGCAGAACGGCGATCACCGTCAGCAGGTTGTCGACGTTGAAGTCGCCCACCAGCGGACAAACCAGTGCGCCCGTGCCCCAGCTCGAATCGAACTCGAGCTCGATGCCATTCGTCGACAGCGTCACATGCATGGCGCGTACGAAACCCGCGGCGGCGCGCGCCCGGGATTGATGGCCGCGACTGGTCACGACCACGCGACCACGGCCGCGCGGATCGATGGCGAGCTGCCGGCCGAACGCGTCGTCGACGTTGATCACGCGCGACACCAGGTCCTCGCGCGCGAACAACCTGGCCTTGGCGGCGCCGTAATTGTCCATGGTGGCGTGATAGTCGAGGTGATCGCGCGTCAGGTTGGTGAACACCGCGGTCTTGATCCGCACGGCGCCGATCCGCGCCTGATCGAGCGCGTGCGAGGAGACCTCCATCGCCACGCTGGCCGCTCCGCCGCTGCGCAGCTGCGCCAGCGTGCGTTGCACGGTAATGGCATCGCCGGTGGTGAGCGCGCTCGCGGTGAGCTCGCGCGGACGGCCGGTGCCGATGGTGCCCATGTAGGCCGCTGGCCGGCCGGCCGATTCCAGCGCCTGCGCCAGTAGATAGGCGCAGGTGGTCTTGCCGTTGGTGCCGGTGATGCCGGCGACGGCGAGGCGCGCCGACGGCGAGCCGAAGAATCGATCGGCGATCAGGCTCGCGTGCTCACGCAGGCGCGGAACCGGCGCGACCAGGATTTCCGACGGGAGATCGGGCAACACCGCCACCGGCGCCGGCTCCCACAGCACGGCGCGCGCGCCGTTGGCGACCGCCTGTGGCGCGTACTTGAGGCCATGCTCGCTGCTGCCGCGCACCGCGAGAAACGCGCTGCCGGGCCGCGCGGCGCGTCCGTCCTGGGTGAGATCGTTGATGGCCACGTCGCGCGGCAGTCCGGCGATGCCGTCGAGCAGCCTCATCAGGCTCTGCGTGGTGCCGGTGTGCGTGTTCATCGCGTCGCGACCTGTCGCGCCGGCTCGCCCTCATCACGCACCGGCGCGTCCGGCGGCACCGCCAGCAGGCGCAGTGCGCCGCCCACTACGCCGGAAAAAACCGGCGCGGCGACATCGCCACCGTAGTACTTGCCGGCGCCCGGCTCGTCGATGATCACCACCGCGGCGAGGCGCGGGTTGCTCGCCGGCGCGACCCCGCCGAACACCGCGAGATACCGGTCGGTGGCATAGCCGCCGGCGGTCGCCTTCCACGCCGTGCCGGTCTTGCCGGCGACCGTGTAGCCCGGAATCGCCGCATGCTTGCCGCCGCCATCCGGCGAGACGACGGCCTCGAGCAGGTGGATCAGCGTGCGCGCCACCTGATCGTCGAGCGCGCGCTGGCCGTCGGGCGGATTCTCGACGCGCAGGAACGAGATGGGCCGCGCGATTCCGTACGAGGCGACCGTCGCATACGCATGCGCGAGCTGCAGCGGCGTGATCGACAGTCCGTAACCGCGCGACATCGAGGAGATGCCGACCGGCCGCCAGTGCGAGTAGTGAGGCAGCAGTCCGGCCGATTCGCCCGGATAACCGGAAGTGGTGACCTGGCCGAAGCCGAGCCCGGCCAGGATGCCGTACATCTGCGCCGGCTCCAGTGACAGCGCCACCTTGGTCATGCCGACGTTCGAGCTCTTGGCGAGAATCGTCGCCAGATCGATGGCGCCGAGATTGTGCGGATCTTCGAGTAGTTTGGCACCGACTTTGACGTAGCCGGGGTTGGTGTCGATGATGCTGTGTGAATCGAACCTTCCGGAGGCGAGCCCGGCGGCCACCACGAACGGCTTGATCGACGAACCCGGCTCGACAATGTCGGTGACCGCGCGATTGCGATAGGCCTTGGCCTTGATCTGGTCGCGATCGTTGGGGTTGTAGGTAGGCTGGTTCACCATCGCCAGCACTTCACCGGTCGCAACGTCGAGCACGATCACCGAGCCGGACTTGGCGCGCTGGTCGCGTATGGCGGCTTTGAGCTCGCGATACGCCAGATACTGGATGCGCAGGTCGATGGACAGGACGAGATTGCGGCCGGGACGCATGGCGCGGATCTCTTCGACGTTCTGCACGATCTTGCCGTAGCGATCCTGGATCACGCGCTTGGCGCCATCCTCGCCCGCCAGCCAGTGGTCGAATGCGAGCTCGAGTCCTTCCTGGCCTTCGTCATCGACGCTGGTGAAGCCGATGACGTGGCCCGCCACTTCGCCGGCCGGGTAATAGCGGCGGTACTCGCGCATCAGGTAAACGCCGGGAATTTCCAGCGCACGGATTTTCTGCGCTTCGGCCGGCTGCATGTGCCGCGCCAGGTAGAGAAATTCCCGATCGAGATTCGAGGTGATGCGGCGCGCGAGCTCGTTCTTGTCGCGCTTCAGCGCCTTTGCAAGTCGTGGCAGCTGATCGCTCGCCAGTGCCAGCTCTTTCGGATTCGCCCACACCGAATCCACCGGAGTCGACACCGCGAGCGGTTCGCCGTACCGGTCGGTGATGGTGCCGCGCGTGGCGGTGATCTCGGCTACGCGCGAAAAGCGCGCGTCGCCCTGGCCGGCGAGAAACTTGTGGTCCTTGAGTTGCAGCTCCACCGCGCGCCACACCAGGCCGAGCGCCGCGCACACCAGGAGTGCCAGCACGAAATTGGCACGCCAGCGAAAGCTGCGCGGATCATCGCGGGTCGCCCCGGCACTTCCCTCGCCACGGCCGCGACTATCGCGGCGTTTGCCGGACATTATTTTCATGGACGGGCCTTCACGGCGACACCAGCTCGATGTCCTTCGGCGGCGGCATTCCCATCTTGAGCTTGGTACCGGCGACGTTCTCGACGAACGCGTGGGTCGACCAGGCGCTCTGCTCGAGCTGCAGCTGACCCCATTCGATTTCGAGATTGTCGCGCTTCACGTTGAGCCGCTCGAGCTCGACGAACAGCTCGCGCGCGCGATGTTTCGAATAGATAGCCCCGGCGGCGGACGCGAGCGCCGCCAGCCACAGCAGCGGGATCGCCAGTATGAGCAATTTCTTGGGCAACTTGTTGGCGGGCGCCGGCATCTAGCGCAGCTTCTCGGCGATTCGCAGCACGCTCGAACGCGCCCGTGGATTCGACGCGAGCTCGACTTCGCCGGCGCGCACCTTGGATCCGATGCGGCGCAGTCGCGGCTGCGCGGCGTCAGGTATCAGCGGCAGCCCGGCGAACACCGGGTCGACGGTCGAATGCGCCTGGATGAACTGCTTGGCGATGCGATCTTCCAGCGAATGAAAACTGATGATCGCGAGGCGGCCGCCCACGGCTAACAAACCGAGCGCGCCAGCGAGCGCGCTGCGCAACTGGCCGAGCTCGTCGTTGACGTGCATGCGCAGCGCCTGAAAGGTGCGGGTCGCCGGATTCTTGCCGGGCTCGCGCGTGCGTACGGCACGGGCCACCAGCGCGGCGAGCTCGGCGGTGCGCGTGAGGGGTTGATTGGCGCGCGCCGCCACGATGTCCGCGGCGATGCGTCGCGCGAAACGTTCTTCGCCCAGTGTCGCGATCACCTCGCGAATCTCAGGCTCGCCCGCTCGCGCGAGCCATGCGGAAACCGGTTCGCCGCTCGACGGGTCCATGCGCATGTCGAGCGGGCCGTCCGCCCGGAAGCTGAAACCACGTGCGGGGTCGTCGAGCTGCGGCGAAGAGACGCCGAGGTCGAACAAAATGCCGCGCACGGGCCGGCCCGGAACGAGCTCCGGCACGCGCGCGGCGATATCGGCAAACGGCGCACCGACGAGCGCAAGCCGCACTTCGTCGGGAAAACGGCGGTGGCCGGCCTCGATGGCCGTCGGATCGCGGTCGAACGCGAGCACGCGCCCTTCGGGGCCGAGTGCCCCGAGGATGAGTGCCGTGTGACCGCCGCGCCCGAACGTCGCATCTATGTATAGACCGTCCGCCTGCACCGCGAGTGCTTCGAACGCTTCCCGGGCAAGC
>DASYKM010000064.1:0-4852 GCA_035995425.1 Steroidobacteraceae bacterium | reverse complement strand
GCGGGCGCGACGGACCGTCCGACGTACAGCCACGCGGGCATTCAGGCGTACGGACTCGACCCCTACCTCACCGAAAACAAAGAGGCCGAGCGAGGAGTGCACGGCGTCGATGAGCGGCTGTCGATTGCCAACATCGAGTTCGGTTTGAAGCTCATCACTGGGATGCTTCGGCGCATGCAGTGAAGGAAAGTACGGCTGCTCACGGGCGCGCGCGGGGAAAAAAATCTCTCCGTAACGGGCGTCAGAGTGGCCGCTCCCTATTGCATCCTTCGTGGCTCACTATACCTTCCGCCTTCGATGGACCCGTTCTCGCGAATGAACGAGCTCCTTTCACCACTCCGGAGAAATCTCGATGGCCACAAAAAAGAAAGCCGCAAAGAAGTCGGGCGCGAAGAAGGCGACCAAGAAGAAGACGGTGAAGAAGGCGACGAAGAAGGCCGCGAAAAAGAAGCGCACGCCGAATGCAGCCTTCATGAAGCCGATGCAGCCGGATGACGCGCTCGCCGCGGTCGTCGGGTCGGGAATGCTCCCGCGCACGGAGATCACGAAGAAGCTGTGGCAGTACATCAAGCGGAACGGCCTGCAGGATGCGAAGGTGCGTCGCAACATCAACGCCGATGAGAAGCTCGGTAAGGTGTTCGGCGGCAAGAAGCAGGTCTCGATGTTCGAGATGACGAAGCTCGTCAACAAGCACATCAAGTAACACTCGCGTTTCGCGAACATAGGTGGAGGGGGCGCTCTGGATCCGGGGCGCCCCCTCGCTGCATCCGGCGGGAGGACTTGTGCGCCACCCTCCCCGCCTGGAAATATCGATCGTCCCGCGGTACGTACCCCTTTCAGCTCATAGTGCAGTGGCAGCCAAGAAACGCAGTTCCAGCCCGCCTCCGAAAAAGAAGTCCGTCGTCGCCAACGCGCGCAGAGGCAAGGCGCCGAGCGAGCCGTGGCTCTCGCGCGCATCGCTCATGTCGCTCTTGAGTGCCGTCGGGATCTTCCTCTTCATCCGCATCTTCCTCATCGCGGCGTACCACATCCCATCCGAGAGCATGGAGCCGACGCTGCTCATCGGCGACTTCCTGTTCGTCGACGAGGTTTCGTACGGCGCCCATATTCCATTCACGAATCTTCGCGTTCCCGGCTTCACGGCGCCCAAGCGCGGCAGTATCGTCGTCTACGAGTCGCCGTACCAGCGCTGCATTCCGAACACCGCGTGCCCTTTCATTCCGGACGATCCCACGCCAGTCGTCGTGAAGCGCGCCGTGGGCGTGGCCGGCGACACGGTGCACATGCGGAAAGGGATGCTCTACGTGAACGGCATCGCGCAGCGCCAGGGCTTCGGCGCCGGCACCGCCCCGCTCGCGCCGGACGATTCGTCGCCGTACTATGCCTGGCAGCACGAGTTCGAGGTGCGAGGCTCGCGCTTCGGAGCTCCGCCGGAGACGCCGTCGCACGACAACTGGGGGCCGCTGCTCGTACCGGCGAAACATCTCCTCACGATGGGCGACAACCGCTACCAGTCCGTCGACGGGCGCTACTACGGCTTTGCGCCACTCGCCAACGTGCGTGGCCGGCCGCTCTTCATCTACTTCTCGTTCGATCTGCAGGACTGGACGTTCCGCTGGAGCCGCTTCTTCTCGCTCATCCATTAGCGCAACCGACCCACCACCCCACCATCGCGACCCGTTCGTCGGTAACACCGTTGTTGTCAGCAGCAAAGGCAGTTTGGGCTGAGAGAGCAGCTACCTGCCTTTTGGAAACCGACAAACTGAATGGACGGATGGAACGGACAACGGCGAGTTGGGGAGCAGTTCACAAGAGTGAATGGTCCCGCAGTAGACACCCCCTTTTGGAAAACCGACACCTCTTTCCCCGGCACCGATGACAGCAGCCGCGCCACCGAAACGCACACTGCTGCGCGACCTCACGCTTTTCAGCACGGTCGCCCTCGTTGCCGGCAACATGCTCGGCACCTCGCTCTACACGCTGCCCGCATCGGTCGCCGCCGTGGCGGGACCGATCGGGCTCGTGTCGTGGGTCATCACCGCGGCGGGCTTTCTGCTCCTCGCGCTTCTCTACTCGGAGCTCGGCCCGCGCTACCCGCGCACTGGCGGTCCCTACGTGTTCGCGCGCGAAGCCTTCGGTGAGTTCGCCGGCTTCCAGACCGTGTGGATGTACTGGCTCAGCGCCGTCGTCGGCAACGCAGCGATCGTCACCGGCGCCATCGGCTACGCGGTCACCTTCTCGCCCAAGCTCGCGGGCAGCCACCTGCTGCAGTTCGCGCTCGCGCAGGGCATCCTGTGGCTTTTGTGTCTGGTCAACATCCTCGGCGTCAAACAAAGCGCGCGCGTGCAGAAGTCGATTTTGCTCATCAACATCGTACCGCTCGTGCTGCTCTCGCTCGCACTCTTCAAGTTCAACCCTGCGAACTTCCACCCCTTTCATCCGAAGGGCACGTGGACCCCGGTGGCAGCTGGCTCGGCGCTGATGGTGTGGGCATACGCGGGCATCGAATCGGCGACGGTGCCGGCCGAAGAGATGCAGGCGCCGCAGCGAACGATTCGACTGGGGACGCTCCTCGGCTACGGACTCGCAACGCTGATCTTTCTCCTCTCGGCAGTGGCGGTGATCGGCGCGCTGCCGAACGATGTGATCGCGTCATCGGCCCGCCCGCTCGAGCTCGCAGTGCGCGAGACGCTCGGCGAGTGGCCCGCGGTTGCGGTGAGCGTGGCGGCGGTCGGTGCGTCGATCGGGGTGCTCAACGGGTGGATCCTGATGGCGGGGCGCATCCCCTTTAGCGCCGCGCAGGACGGATTGTTTTTCTCGGCCTTCGCGCGCGTGCACCCGCGCTTCGGCACGCCGTACATCGCGCTGATCGGCGGATGCGTGATCTCGAGTGCGATGCTGACGCTCTACTTCATTCCGGGAAGCACGCTGCTCGGCGTGTTCAATTTCACGGTGCTGCTGGCAAACCTCGGAACGCTCTTCCCCTATCTCTACAACTCGGCGGCGGCGCTGATGCTGGCGCGGCGAGATCGCGACCGCTTCTCGATTCCGGAGCAGCGGAAGACGTCGTTGCTGGCGCTGGTGTGTTTCTTCTTTCTGGTGTGGACGACGTGGGGAGTGGGCGCCCAAATCGTCTTTTGGGGCTTCCTGATTCTCCTGCTGGGCACGCCACTTTACATTTGGTTCAAGACCCGCGTGCCCGTTGTGGCGTGATTAACTCCTTTCGAAATTGAAACTGTAATCGTGTTGACAGGTGAGGAGCGGTGTTGTAAATCCAATCCCGAGTGATTTACTCGGGATTAAAACCACCGCTCTCCGGAACACGATCACATGACAGGAACGGACATAGCTCGCGGCCGCTTGCCTGGACCGCGAGTGCTCTTAATGGTGCTCGCGCTCGGGGCAGGCAGGCCCGCAATGGCGCGAGGGCAGGGCGAGTACGGAGCGGTGCAGGGGGCGCCGGCGGCACGCGTGGGTACGGTGTCGGGCCGAGTGCACGCGGCGGGAGGAGAGGCGCTCGCGGGAGTGAGGGTGCGACTCGACCAGCTCGAGCGCGTGGCACAGAAGAAGGCATCGACGGCGACGCGCAGCGACACGACCGACGCGAGCGGCCGCTACTCCTTCGCCGACGTTCCCTCCGGTTCGTACGTCCTCACCTTCGAGCGCGATTCGCTCGTGACGCGCCGCTTGAGCGTGAGCGTGCAGGATCATCCCGCCACTCTCGACGTCGTGATGACGACGCCGAATGCGGCGCCGACGGCGGAAGCGCTGGAGCCGATCGTCGTCACCGCGAAGGCGGCGGCTCGGGCGCCCGTGTCGGCGAGCCTGCCCGACGTGCGCGGCACGGAGATCTTCGCCGGCAAGAAGACGCAGACGATCAAGGTCGACAGCCTGGCGATGAACACGTCGCAGGATGTGTCGCGCCAGCTCTTCTCGCGCGCGCCAGGCGCGAACATCACCGAGACCGCGAATAGTGGCTTTCCCTCCAACGGCATCGGCTTTCGCGGCTTGAATCCCGTGCAATCGGTGGAGATGAACGTGCGGCAGGACGGTGTGAACATCGTCGCCGATCTCTACGGCTATCCCGAGACGTACTACTCGCCACCGGCGGAGGCGCTCGATCGCGTGGACCTCGTGCGCGGGAGCTCGTCGCTGCAGTTTGGACCGCAGTTCGGTGGCGTGATCGACTACGTGCTGCACGATGGCTCGCTCGACTCGCCGCTCCAGGTGAAGGTGAAGGAGACGGGCGGCAGCTTCGGGATGCTCAACTCGTATCTCTCGCTCGAGGGCGGGACGAACAAGTGGACGTACTTCGCCTACGGGCAGTACCGCCATCAGAACGGCTGGCGTCCGAACTCCGACATGTCGCAGGTATCGGCGGCGGGGAAGCTCACCTATCACGCCAACGAGAAGTTCTCGCTCGGCCTCTCGTATTCGCTGCTGCGCAACCAGATCCACATGCCTGGTGGCCTCGACAACGCGGACTTCAACGAGGATGCGCGTGCGTCCTTCCGCGCACGCAACTGGCTCGCGAGCCCCTGGAACATTGTCGCGCTGAACGGCGTCTACGACTTCTCGGCGCACACGCATCTCACCTCGACGCTCTCGTTCATGGCGAGCCAGCGCTATCTGGTGTGGCGCAATGAGGACGGCGGCCCGGAGGCGCGTGACGACATCGATCCCGAAACGAACGAGTTCGAGCCGCGCGAAGTGGAGTGGGAGTACTTCACCAACGTCACGAGCGAAACGCGGCTGCTGCACGACTACAGCGCCTTCGGAATGAAGAACACGGTTGCCACCGGAATACGACTGTTCGGCGGCGAGATGCATCGGCAGGAGGGCGGGCCGGGAA
>DASYKM010000063.1:0-14564 GCA_035995425.1 Steroidobacteraceae bacterium | reverse complement strand
TGCGCGGCCCAGTGGTGCCGCGAATCGCGAGAATCGCGAGAATCGCGAGAATCGCGACCCGGCACCACCTGCTACTTCAGGAATCCGTCCAGCGCCTTGTTGAACTCTTCGGGCTTGTCGAAATGGATCCAGTGCCCGGTGCCCTTGATGACGACATGCGAAACGCCCGGGACTGCGTTGTGCAGGCTCAGCGGCGCATCGTTGCGCGGCGTGACGATGGCGAACTTCGGGCCGGGATAGCGGCGCAACGCGATCGATGAATCGATGGCAAACGCGTCCTTGGTGAGGTCGATCGCGGCACCGCGCGGCAGCTTGCGCAGATTCGCGAGCAACTGCTGCTTCACCGCGTCGCGCGAGTCGATGAACATCTGCTGCTTCCAGAATTGTTCGATGACCGCGTAGGGATCCTTGTCGAGCGCTTCGTGGATCTGCCTGATCTGCTCGGGTGGAATCGCGCCGGGCGCGGGTGGCGGGTCGACGAGCACGAGTCCCTTCACGCGCTGCGCATGGGACGCGGCATATTCGATGGCGATGGCGGCGCCCATGCTGTGCCCGACCAGCACGAAGGTCTCGAGCTGCTGCGCTTCGACCACCGCGGCGATGTCCTTCGCGAGTTCCTCATAGGAATAGCGAAGCGCGCCGGGCGAACTCCCGTGACCGCTGAAATCGAACGCGACCACGCGCCGCTGCGGCCTCAGGTACTCGAGCGTCGCGCTCCAGTGCGAGAGATCGCCGGCGAAGGCGTGCGCGAAGAGTACCGGCAGCCCGCCCGCGCCGCGGCTGTCGGTGGCCAATGGCAATATCATGGCGGCGAAAATTGCCCCAGCCGCACCTGGTAAATCTGTCGGAGCGCGCCGCTGGGGCCCGGCACCTACCTGACTTTGGCGATGAGCTGTATCTCGATGATGCCTCCGTCCGACAAGAGGCCAGTCGTCCCGACGGCGGTCCAGGCGGGATAGGGCGGCTTCATGAACTCGCCGATCACATCCTCGAAAGCCCAGAACTGCTCGTCGCGCGTGCCGGCGAAGTTAGGCCCTTGCCACACGTGAAAGCTGTTGATCATCACGACGTGCTGGAAGTCCGAGCCCGCCGCTTCGAGATTCTTGCGCTGCTGCTCGAGCGCGCGGCGCGCCTGCACCTTGAATGCCGCGACGTCGTTGCCTTCGCCGGGGCGGCGATTAACGATGACGCCCGACACATAGATCATGTCGCCGACGCGCCGCACGGTGGCGTAGTGCCACTCGTCATGCGACTTCTTCGCGTCCGCGTCGCGCAGGATCACCTCGCCGCCGGGTGCGGGAAGCTTGATCGGGTATTTGTCTTCGGCGGCGCACGCGAACGACAGGAACGTGAGCGCTGTGAGTGCGATTCCACGATTCATAAAGACCCCCATGGTTGGAAGGACCATCGTACTGCCAAGTCGGCAGTTTCTCTTAAGCCCCAATTAGATCATTCGAGGTTGAACGTGCGCAGCCGGGCTCATACTCTGCCCGCATGTCTACCAGGCTCAATCCTCTCGACACGCCGATGAAGGAATTCACGGTGAGCCGGCTGCTGGATTCAGGCGTGGTGACCGTGCGGCACGTGGACTGCCAGGGCACCTGCCGGCATCGCAGCGCGGAAGAGTGCGCGTCGTACACGCACTTCGTATTTCCGTATCGCGGGGTGTACCTGCGCCACGTCGGCGCCGATCAGACCGTGGCCGACGCCAATCACGTATTGTTCTTCAACCAGGGGCAGGGCTATCAGGTGAGTCATCCGGTGACGGGTGGCGATGCGAGCCTGGTGCTCAGTGTGTCCGAGCCCACGTTGCAGGAACTCGCGCCGAAAAGCCTCGTGTGCGGGAGCGCCACTCTGGCGTTCAACCAGCAGAACCTGCGCATCGACGCTCGCGCGCAGGCGCTGGTGATGTTGCTCAAACATACGTTGCAGAACGGCAGCATCGAACCGCTCGAGGCGGAAGGGCTGGCGCTCACGCTGGTGTCGCGCGCCATCGGACCTCGCACTTCACGCGTCGCCGGTGCGACCTACGCCCGGCGGCGGCTGGTAGATAGAGTGAAGGTGCTGCTCGCCTCCGACCTTGCGCGGCGCTGGACGCTGGCCGAGATCGCCTCGGAGATCAAAGGATCACCCGTGTACCTGACGCAGGTGTTCCAGCAGGTGGAAGGCCTGCCGCTGTATCGCTATCACCTGCGGCTGCGCCTCGCCCGCGCACTGGACCTCATCGCCGAGCGCGATGACCTGTCCGGCCTCGCGCAGGATCTCGGATTTTCGAGCCACAGTCATTTCTCGGCGGCGTTCAAGCAACACTACGGAGTGACGCCGACGGAATTTCGAGAGAGATGTCAGGACAAGGACATCTCATTCCGCTAAAGATTTCGACAGCGGCTGACGCGCCCCGATGGTCTTCTAAGCGCGCCCCGAAACGAGGGTGTACTTGAGGATTCAGCCATGGCCAAGAAAACCTGCGCGGCTTGCGACTACCCGCTCGAGCCCGCATCGACCATCAAGGTGAAGATCGGCGGCAAGACCGTCGAAGTGTGCTGCGAGGAATGCGCCACCAAGTTGCGCGAAGCGAGCGCCAAGCAGAAGAAGTCGGCATGAGGCCGCGGAAGGGTCCGGTGTGAAGCCGGACCCTTCATGTAATCAATCTCTTACGGACTGAAGCGGCTCTTTTCGGCAAAACGGGAAAAAGTCTCGGTTCGCGGCCGTCGCGACTGTCGGCCAATTGCTGAGGAGGCGCGCGCCCGTCCACACTGGCGCCTCAGTCCGACAACAAGCGGCCCGAAGCGTACGTAAGATGCGCCGGGTCGCAAGATCAAATGAACACCGGGGATTTTTTCAAAGTGACTTCGATTTCGTATCTGCCCGCCATGTTTACGACTTTGTTTTTCCTCGCCGCGAGCCTGCTCCTCGGCCTGATGAGCTAGCCGGCACCATCAGTTCGTCAGTTGGTCGAGCGCCGGCGCGAGCGCATCTTTGACGAACATGGCTTCGGGTTGCGGGCGGCAGCTCTCAGCCGCTTTCTTGAGCGCCTTGGACGCATATCGGTTCAGCTTCTTGATGTCCGGCGGTTGACTCTTCATCGCGCCATACACGGCAATCGCAGTGCGCGGCATTTCTTCTCTGGTGACCTGCGCATGCAGGCTCAACATCAAATCGTATTCCCACAGGAAATCCTTGCAGCGCATGCGCAGGATGCGCGCACCTTCCTCGATTGCAGTTTCTGCTTCTGTCTTGACCGGCGCCGGCGTCGAAGGCGGCGGAGTGCCACTGGCGATCGTCTTCTTACCGTTGCCATAGAAGAGACGCAGCGTCGCGTCGTCGCGCACCTTGCCGTCGGCGGTGATGGCGGGACGCCCGCTCATCGACGCAGGCACATAGCGCAGTGCTTCGGCGTCGAACGCCGCATTGCCCGAGCTCTCCAGGATCCTTGCATCGGTGAAGCGGCCACTGCTGCTCACCGTGAGCTCGACCATCGCACCCAGATTCATGGTGGACGGTCCGGCTCCGCGCAGCGTGGAGCTGAGGACGCGCGCCTCGCTGGGTCCGGTCTGCGCGTGAATCTGCGCGGCGAAAAAAGCGAGGCAAAGACTCGCGGCAACAATTTTCATCGCTTCTCCCCGGCGGTTGCGCCGGATTGTGGATTTATCGAAGGTCCGGGAGCAATCTTGCCGCGATGCTCGCGGAGGTGTTGATGACTAACATGACGCCGTTTGTCAATTTCGAACGCTGGAGCCGCGCCTGCGTCGATGTCGGGGTCGCGCCCGATGAGAGCGCTTATCGGCGCGTACGCCGTTCGTGGAATGGCATGAGTCGCCACTATCACACGCTGACGCACCTGGATGCGTGCTTGCGTGAGCTCGACGCGGTGCGCGATCTGGCGTTGCGGCCCGCCGAAGTGGAGCTCGCATTGTGGTTTCACGATGCCATCTACCGCAGCTGGCGTCGCGACAACGAAGCGCAGAGCGCGGCGCTCGCGGGGCGTTCGCTGCGGGCCGCGTCCATCGAAACCGTGGAACGAATCCGCCAGATGGTGCTCGCCACCACACATCGCGAGGAAGGATTCGCGGGCGATACCGGCTTGGTCGTCGATATCGATCTGTCGATACTTGGGCAGCCGCCCGAAATCTATGCGCAATTCGAGCGCGCCATCCGCCGCGAATACTGGTGGGTCTCGCGCGCACGGTATGTCGCCGGGCGCAGCGGTGTGCTGCAGAAGTTCCTCGGGCGAGCGGCTATCTACCAGCTCGACCGCTTCCATGAGAAATATGAGACGCAGGCGCGCGCCAACATCGAGGCGGCGATCCAACAGCTCAACTGGAAATGATCGCGGCCGGGCGGCGTTGTCCGCCTTTTCCTGCGGTTAGCCGCCAAACCGGCCCTTGTTGATGAATAAGCATTCACCGGAGTCGGTTTCCCGCAATTGCGTTAACGCTAACAACGGGCGTATGTTCGGCCCCGCGTCCGGGACGACGCGGTGGAGCGGGCGCAAGGACCAATAACCGTTCAGCGAGGGGGACTTTCAAATGACTATTCGCTCGGCCTTCAATGGCCGCTTCCTATCTATTGTCTTGGGTTTGGGCGCGGCGACACTGCTCGCCACGCCGGCATTCGCGCAGATGGCGGCCGGCAAGGCGAAGTTCGTCGGCAACGTCACCGGCAGCAGCGTGCCGAGCAACTTCAACACGTACTGGAACCAGGTGACGCCGGAGAACGGCACCAAGTGGGGTTCCGTGGAAGGCACGCAGAACCAGATGAACTGGAGTGTCGCGGACGCGGGCTACAACTACGCGCAATCGCACGGCTACAAGTTCAAGTTCCACACGCTGGTGTGGGGTTCGCAGTTTCCTTCCTGGCTCAGCGGGCTCTCGCAGGCGCAACAGCGCGCCGAAATCGAACAGTGGATCACGCTGGCCGGCCAGCACTTTCCCGCTGCCTGGGCGGTGGATGTGGTCAACGAACCGACCAAGACGCCGCTGCCGTGGAAGGCCGCGCTCGGCGGTGATGGCGCCACGGGATGGGACTGGGTGATCACCTCGTTCCAGCTCGCCCGCGTGGCATTCCCGAACGCCAAGCTGCTCATCAACGAGTACGGCACGGAAAACGATCCGAACGCACGCAACCAGTACAAGACCATCATCAACCTGCTGAAGGCGCGCGGCCTCATCGACGGCATCGGCATCCAGTCACACTACTTCAACGTCGACAGCATGAACGGCGCCGCGGTGACGGCGATGCTCAACGACTACGCGACGCTCGGCCTCGATGTGTATGTTTCCGAGATGGACATCGTCGGCAGCGGCGGCGATGCGGCACAGCTCGCCAAATACCAGGATGTCTTCCCGGCGTTCTGGAACCACGCCAGCGTCAAGGGCTTCACGCTCTGGGGCTACATCGTCGGTCAGACCTGGCGCGACGGCACCGGGCTGGTGACTACGGCTGGAGTGGAACGGCCGGCCATGACCTGGCTCAAGGGCTTCGTCTCGGGCAGTTCCGGCGGCGATACCCAGGCGCCAAGCGTGCCTGCGAACCTGACCTCGCCCGCCCAGACCAGTAGTTCGATATCGCTGGCGTGGAGCGCATCGACCGACAACACGGCCGTGACCGGCTATCAAGTGCTGCGCGCGCCGGGCGCGAGTGGCGGCACGTTTGCGCAGATAGGCACTGCGACGACCACGTCCTTCACCAACTCCGCTCTCGCGGCGAGCACCACGTTCCGCTACCAGGTGCGCGCCGTCGACGCCGCCGGCAACGCTTCGGCGGTGTCGGCCGCGGTTACCGCGACGACATTGGCGGGCGGCGGTGGGGATACGCAGGCACCGAGTGTGCCCGCCAACCTGACTTCGCCTTCGACCACCGCCAGCTCGATATCGCTGGCGTGGAGCGCTTCCACTGACAATACGGGAGTGACGGGCTACCAGCTCCTGCGCGCGCCGGGCGCAAGCGGCGGCACGTTTGCGCAGATAGGAACCTCGACGACTACGTCGTTTACCGACTCGAGTCTCGCGGCCAGCACGACGTTCCGGTACCAGGTGCGCGCCGTCGATGCCGCGGGCAATGCCTCGGCGGTGTCGAACGCGGTTACCGCAACGACGCAAGCAGGCGGAACCGGCGGAGGTTGTTCAGTCGCGCCGACTGTGCAAACGCAGTGGCAGACGGGCTATGTAATCGAGCCGGCCCGCGTGACCAACACCGGCACGGCGACCATCAATAGCTGGACCGTGACCTTCACGCTGCCGGCGGGACACACGATCACCGGATCGTGGAACACGGTGCTCACCGTCAGCGGGCAGATCGTCACGGCGCGCAACGCGACCCACAACGGCACGGTCGCCGCGGGCGGAAATACCGCGTTCGGATTCCAGGTGAGCCGCCCGAACGGCAACACCCAGCTGCCCACGGGCTACGCGTGCACGTCGCCGTGATCGTGAAGACGAAGTAACGGGTGGGCAGCGCGGACAGCGCTGCCCACTTTTTTCTGGCAACGAAGGGGGAAACTCATGTTCAAGCACACAGCCGCGCTCGGCAGCCTCATCGCACTCGCGTGCCTTGCGGCGCCCGCGCAAGCGCAGATCGCAAATGGCAAGGCGAAGTTCGTCGGCAACGTCATCGGCGGAAGCGTGCCCGGTAGTTTCAACACGTACTGGAACCAGGTCACGCCCGAGAATGCCACGAAGTGGGGCTCGGTCGAGGGTACGCGCAACAGCATGAACTGGAGCCAGGCGGACGCGGCGTATAACTACGCGCAGTCGCACGGCTACAAGTTCAAGTTCCATACGCTGGTTTGGGGCGCGCAGTATCCGGGCTGGTTGACGAGCACCGGACTGACGCAGGCGCAGCAGCGCGCCGAGATCGAACAGTGGATCACGCTCGCCGGCCAGCACTTTCCCAACGCCTGGGCGGTGGACGTGGTCAACGAGCCGATCAAGACCGCAAATCCCTGGAAGGCCGCGCTCGGCGGCAATGGCACCACGGGTTGGGACTGGGTGATCACCTCGTACCAGCTGGCACGCACCGCGTTTCCCAACGCCAAACTACTCATCAACGAGTACGGCACGGAGAACGACGCCAACGCGCGCAACCAGTACAAGACCATCATCAACCTGCTCAAGGCGCGCGGGCTCATCGACGGCATCGGCATCCAGTCGCACTACTTCAACGTCGACAGCATGAATGCGAGCGCCGTGACTTCGATGCTCAACGACTACGCCACCCTGGGCCTCGACGTCTACGTGTCGGAGCTCGACATCGTCGGCAGCGGCGGCGATGCGGCACAGCTCGCGAAATACCAGGACGTGTTCCCGGCGTTCTGGAATCACGCCAGCGTCAAGGGCATCACACTCTGGGGCTACATCGTCGGGCAGACCTGGCGCGACGGTACGGGCCTGGTGACGACCGCCGGCGTCGAGCGGCCGGCGATGACCTGGCTCAAGGGTTTCGTTTCGGGATCGGGCAATCCACCGAGCGGCAGCGCAGTCTGGCTCGAGGCCGAGCGCGGCACCGTCGGCGCCAACTGGAACGACAATGTCGCGGACTCGACGGCGTCGGCCGGCCAATACGTGGTGGCCAAGCCCGGCCAGCAAAGCGTCTCCGCTGCGCCCACGACCGCCGCGGGCTGGGTACAGCTCAACGTGCCGGCGCCTGCGGCAGGTACGTATAACGTCTGGTTCCGGAAGAAGACACCATCCGCGGACGACGATTCGTTCTGGATCCGCATGGACAGTGGCGGCTGGACGAACTGGAACGGCATGGGCGCGTCGTCCTCCTGGGCCTGGGTCAAGGCGCCAGTCACGTACACCTTGAGCGCCGGCAATCACACCTTCTTTGTAGGCCTGCGTGAGGATGGCGCACAACTCGATAAGGTTTATCTGACGACTGGAAGCGATACCCCGTCAGGCACGGGTGGGACGGCGACCAACTGACTGTACGCCCGGACCTGAGTAAACTCGCGGGCAGCGCTCAAACGCTGCCCGTTCTTTTCATGAAACCGAACTCGATCATCACCCTGATTGCCGCCACGCTGTTCGGCGTGGGCACCGCCTATTGGTCGATGAGCGCCAATGAATCGCGCCGGCCGTGGCCGAAGCCGACTCCGCCGCCGCCACCTTCACCTATCTACACGCCATCGCCCGAGCGAACGCAGTCGAGCGAGGAGATCGCGCGGCAGGCGCGCGATCACAACCAGTCGCTCGCGCTGGAGATCGAACGCGCGCTGGTGTCGACGAGCGCGCAGAAGCGCGAAGCCGCGTTCACCTTCCTGTTGCCCGAGCTCATCCAGGTCGATCCGACGCGGGTGGTGGCGATGGTCGCGCACCAGGAACCAGGCGAGGCACGCGATACGCTGCGCACGGAAGTCGTGCGGCAATGGATCTCCGCGGACGCGCCGGCGGCGATCGCCTGGATGAAAACACTGGATCCGGAAGAACGAAGCGCGAGCGCGACCACGGCCGTGGCGGCGGTCGCCGCGCGTGACCTGGGCGAAGCCATCGCGCTGGCCGATGAATTCGGTGTCGGCAGCAACGATGGCTCGCTGGAATACCTGGCGCAGCGCTGGGCCACGGAAGATCTTCACGCTGCGACGGAGTGGATAGAGGCGCAGCCTCCCGGCCCCAAGACCGACCAGCTGCGCGCGCGCATCGATCACGTCCGCGAACAGGCCAAAGCCTCGCGTAATTGACCCCTCGCTCGAGAGCCGCGTTAGTATCTTTGCCATCCGGCGGCGTCCTGTCGTCACGAGGGTCCAATCCATGCTGAATCGCCGCCTGCTGGCCGTGCTGATGGTGCTCCTCGGGGCGAGTGCCCCAGTCTTCGCCGCCGATGCCATTGCGGCACAAAGCGGCTTCGTCACCGTCAAGGGCAAACACTTCCAGCTCGATGGCAAGCCTTACTACTACGCCGGTGCCAATCTCTGGTACGGCATGTACCTGGGCTCGCCGGGCAAGACCGGAAATCGTGTCCGCCTGGTGAAGGAGCTCGATCAGCTCGCCTCGCAGGGCATCACGAATCTTCGCGTGCTGGCGATCTCCGAGCACAGCACGCTGAAGCGCGCCGTGACGCCCGCCGTGGTCCTGGGACCTGACCACCTCGACGAAACCCTGTGGCAGGGCCTGGATTTCCTGCTGGCGGAAATGGCGAAGCGCGACATGAAAGCCGTGCTGTACGTGAACAATTTCTGGCAGTGGTCGGGTGGCATGGCCACCTATGTGAGCTGGTCCACCGGCAAGGCGGTGGCCGATCCGGACGTGACCGGGGACTGGAACACCTACATCAACACTTCCGCGTCCTTCTACCGCGATGCAAGGGCACAAGGTGAATTTCGCTTTGCGCTCAAGCAGCTCATCGCGCGCAAGAATTCGGTGAGCGGGCGCATGTACGTCGAAGACCCGACCATCATGTCCTGGCAGCTCGCGAACGAGCCGCGCCCGGGTGTCGATGGTGACAGCACGTACTTCGAAGCCTTTTCACAGTGGATCGCCGACACCGCGGCCCTCATCAAGACGCTGGCACCCAGACAACTCGTGAGCACCGGCAGCGAAGGCTGGATGGGCACCGCCGGCAGCCGCGATCTGTACGTGAAGTCGCATACGCCGAAGAGCGTGGATTACCTGACGTTTCACATGTGGGCGCCGAACTGGCAGTGGTTCGACCCGAAGAATGCCGCGGTTACGTACGATGGCGCCTGGACGAAGATGCAGGACTATCTGAACTGGCACATCGACACGGCTAACAAGATGGGCAAGCCCATCGTGCTCGAGGAATTCGGCATCAACCGCGATGAGGGATCGTTCCGACCGGTCTCGACCACGGTGTACCGTGACAAGTTCTACACTGCCGTCTATGGATTGCTGGCGCGCCGCGCCGCGGCCGGGGACGCGATTGCCGGTTCCAACTTCTGGGCGTGGGGTGGCGTGGGCCGCACCCGGAACGCGGATTTCATGTGGAAGGCGGGCGACAGCTTCGTCGGCGATCCGCCGCAGGAACCACAGGGCCTGTACTGCGTGTTCGACTCCGACGTTTCCACGGTTCGCATCATCGCGACACATTCGCGCCAGATGAGCGATCTTCGCTAACTACTCGCTCTCAGACTGTTCTGAGAGCGCTGGCGCCGGCCGGCGTGTTGGCGCCGGTCCAGCGATCGATCGTCGCCTTGAGAGCGGCAAGCGAGAAGGGTTTGGCGAGGTAGTCATCCATGCCGGCGGCGACGCAGGCCTCGCGATCGCCGGGCATCGCGTTGCCGGTGAGCGCGACGATGGGCACGCGCGAGCCCGCGGCCTCGGCGCTGCGAATCGCACGTGCGGCGGCGAGTCCATCCATCACCGGCATCTGGCAATCCATGAGAATGAGGTCGAGCTCCGGATCGGCAGCGGCGGCGAGCACGCCTTCGTGGCCGTTCGACGCGGTGGTCACCTCGAACCCGAGCATGTCGAGCATGGCGCGGGCCATCTCCTGGTTCACCGCGTTGTCTTCGACTACGAGTGCCCGGCCGCGCGATCCTGACATCGGCAGCGTGCGTATCCGCGTGCTCTGCGCGGTGTCGACCGGCACCGTTGCCGCGATGAGATCGAGCGTGCACAGAGGTTTCACCAGGCTGCGATTCACGCCGACCGGCGGCGTGGCATCGGCGTCGGGAGGCATGAGCGCGATCACCTCGACCTGGCGCGGAGCGGCCGCGGCGCGCAAGCCGCTGACCGCCTGCTCCATCTTCGCGGCCGCATTGGAATCGATGACGATACGGATGCGGCCGACGCGCGGACCGAAGTCGTGCAGCGCCTCGATGGCGCCGATCGAGGAATCCACGCTGATCACATGCGAGCAATCGGTGGAAATGATGTCGCACACCGCGCTGCGAATGACCGGATGCATGCCGATGACGATGGCGCCGAGGTCGGCGGCCGGCGTGATCGTCGGTAGTTCGACGCACGGGACACCGACGGGAAGGCGGAACCAGAAGCGGCTGCCGCGACCCGCCTCACTCTCGAGCCCCATGCTGCCGCCCATCAGCTCGACGAGCTGACGGCTGATCGCAAGCCCGAGGCCGGTGCCGCCGAACTTGCGCGTGACGCTGTCATCGGCCTGTTCGAAGGCTTCGAAGATGCGTCGCTGTTCATCGGGTGCGACGCCCACGCCCGTGTCCGTGACCGAGAATTCGAGCACGGCCTCGGCGTCGTCGCCCGGCATGACGTTCACCGCCAGCAACACGGCGCCCGATTCCGTGAACTTGACCGCGTTGTTGACCAGGTTGCCGAGCACTTGCCGCAGACGGATGGGATCGCCGTGGATGGTGCCCGGCACGCCGCGGGCGATGTGCGCCGCGATCTCGATGCCCTTGTCGTAGGCGCGCGCACCGAACAACCCCACCACCTGTTCGAGCTCGCGCCGCAGCCCGAACGGTCCATGTGCGAGGGAGAGCTTGCCGGCCTCCGCCTTCGACAGGTCGAGCACGTCATTGATGAGAGTCACCAGCGCTTCGGCCGAAGTCTTGAGCGTGCGCACGAAGCGGCGTTGCTTGGCGTCGAGCGCCGTGTTCTCGAGCAGCGAGGCCATGCCCACCACGCCATTGAGCGGCGTGCGCAGCTCGTGGCTCATGTTGGCGAGAAAGCGCGACTTGGTCTGCACGGCCGCTTCGGCCGACACGCGCGCTTTCTCGAGCACGGCTGAAGTGCGCTTCTGCTCGGAGATGTCGGTGACGACCGAGGCGATGCCGGTCACGGTGCCGTCTTCGGCCACCAGCGCGGTCTTGGCGACGATCACGTCGTAGTCGGTTCCGCCCGGAGCATGCACGATGGTTTCGTAGCGTACCGCGCGCTTGGTGGCCAGGACCTCGTCATCCGACTCCTGTTGGTTGTCCGAGACCACCCAGTTCGGATATTGCTCGATCCGCTTGCCGACGATGTCCTGGCGCGCGATGCCCAACATCTTTTCCCAGGCCGCGTTCACCAGCGTCACGCGACATTCGGTGTCGCGGATGATCACCGGCAGCGGCAGCGTCTCGAGCAACGCATGCATGACGCGCAGGGTGTTGGAGAGTGCGCGCTCAAGCTGCTTGCGTTCGGTGATGTTGGCGTGCGTGCCGGTCATGCGCACCGCGCTGCCGGCGGCGTCGCGCTGCGTGACATTTCCGTAGGTCTCCAGCCAGACCCATCGGCCATCGACATGACGCATGCGATGCTGGATCTGCAGCAGCGGTGCTTTGCCGTCGGCCACATCGCGAGTGGCGGCGGTGAACGCGGCCAGGTCTTCGGGATGCACCAGGCTCGCGAGATCCTTCAAGGGCAGAACCTGGTCTTCCTTCTCGAGACCGAGGAAGCCGAAGTAGGTGTGATCGACGAACAGGTTGCCGGTGGTCAGGTCCCAGTCCCACAGGCCGAGGCTGGAAGCCTCGAGGGCAATCTTGAGGCGCTGATCGCTGATGGCGTGCGCCGCGCGCGCATGGCGCGAATCACCGAGTTGTTCGACGAGCGCGAGGCAGCCCTTGCGCAGCAGCGCGGCATCGACCGGCTCGCCGGCGCGCAATTTCGCGACCAGCGATTCGGCCTCGGCGTGAGAGCCCAGGCCAAACGCCAGTGCCAACTGCTCATTCAGATCGCGAATCACTTTGTATACGCGCGAGGCGCGCCCTCAGACCGCTCCACTCCTGTAACAGATGTCGGCAGGGGGGTGGATTACTGAGCCCCCGGGACTTGGGGCTCGCGCTTCCGGCGGCCGGAGTGTGGAATTGCTCACAGTGCGGGCGCGGCAAGTTCCTGCCGCGCCCGCCGGCGGGATTCCAGTGAGGTCACTCGACTTTGAACGCGATCACGGTGTTCTTGAAAAAGGTGGGAGCGTAGGCGGTCCTGGTGGCCGGGTCCCAGCCGAGGTCGGCGGTGCTGGTCTGCACGGCCTTGCCGTCGAACAGCAGCTCCGTCGCGCCGTCGCCGTGCACGTACCACACCGCGCCGCTCCACACCGAGACGAGGAAGTCCTTGTCGTTGACGCTCTCGAGACCGTCGACGCCGCCGGGCATCCCCCGGGCGATCACCTTCAGTGACTTGTCGGGCTCGACGCGATTGAGACTGTCGTTGTCGAGCACGTACAGCGCGCCGTCGTGCACTAACAACCCGTTCGGACCCTTGAGCACGGCTTCGTCTAGATAGACGCTGGCCTTGCCGTCTTTCACGACGTAGACCTTCTTGCCCTTGGAGTCGGACACGTACAGCGTCTTCTTGCCATCGCTGACGAGATCGTTGAGCTGTATGCCTTCCGGAATGGCGATCTTGCTCTTGATCTTCCCGGATTCGATGTCGATGACGTCGATGCCGCCGATATCCGCGGCATATAGCAGCTTGCCGTCAGCGGACAGCGCCAGGCCCTTCGGGCAATCGAGCCCGGTCACCCATTCGGCGGCGATGACCTTGCCGTCGAGCCCGACCTTGGCGATGGAGCCCTTGCCGTCGGCTTCCCACGGCTGGCCGTCGATGTTCGAAACGTAGAGCACCTTGCGCCTGGCGTCGAAGCGCACGCTTTCCGGCACTTTCAGCGCGGCTTCGGATTCCCATAGTTTGGTGAGCTTGTGAGTCGGGTCCTTGGCCTGGGCCTGGGCGGTCATGGCCAGCGCCACCGTACCGAGCAATGCGCCCAGCGATGTAAAAGGCTTCTTCATGGATCACGTCCTTGATGGAAGGGACGCAAAGTATATTCGCGCGCTATGCTCGCCGCATGCCCGTGACCACCTTGTTTGCCACCCGTATCTACTCCCAAAGTCTAAGGCGCGGACGCGCCGACAACCTCAACGCCCGCTTGCTGCGCGAGTGCCGGCAGCTCAGCGTCGAGGACGGGGCCGGCATCAAGTGGTCGGCGACTAACTATCCTGGCGGCTACACCTCGTACAATTCGCTGGCGCGCATGCACCGGATGTCGCCCACATTCGCCGCGCTGGAGAAGCGCATCGATGCGCACGTGCGTGCCTTCGCGCGCACGCTCGATTTCGACCTGGCCGGGCGCAAGCTGGCGATGACCGATTGCTGGGTGAACGTGATGACACGCCAGGTCGTCCATGGATTGCATCTGCACCCGCTGGCTTCCTTGAGCGGGACGTATTACGTGCGTACGCCGCGCGGTTGCTCCGGCCTCAAATTCGAAGATCCGCGCCTGGATCGCTTCATGGCCTCACCACCGCGCAAGGCACGCGCGCGCCGCGAGAACCAGGTATGGGTAACGGTGCCGGCCGAACGGGGCAAGCTGGTGATGTTCGAGAGCTGGCTGCGTCACGAAGTGGCGCCGAATCCGACCGAGGCGGAGCGCATTTCGATCTCGTTCAACTACTCCTGGTTCTAGCCGAAGACCTGGTGGAGCGCACGGCTCCAGGCGGGAAAATCGGTGAGGCCCACGAAGATCAGTCCGGTGAGCGCGCCGTCGAGATGCGCGTCATGGTTGATGTTGTCGCGCCGATTCTTCGCGGCCCACATGCTGTAGGCCACGTAGCCGACGGCGAACAACGCCGCGGGAATCGGGATCGCGAAATACAGATAGATCATCTGCTTCGGGTAATAGACGATGTACGCGAACAACACCGCGAGAATCGC
>DASYKM010000062.1:0-22235 GCA_035995425.1 Steroidobacteraceae bacterium | reverse complement strand
ACGGCCCGGCGAGGCTCGGGCCCCGCGACAATGGCACCTTCGAAATCATTCCGGCCTTCGGCCTGCCGGCGGTGAACACGCTCATCCTGTTGACCTCGGGCGTCACCGTCACCATCGCGCATCACATGCTTCGCGCCGGCACTCGCTTCTGGCTCAATGTGTCGCTCGCCGCCACGTTCCTGCTCGGCTTCGGCTTCGTCTATCTACAGGCGACCGAATACCACCATGCGTACACCGAGCTCGGCCTGACGCTCGGCACCGGCATCTACGGCTCGACGTTCTTCATGCTCACCGGCTTCCACGGATTTCACGTGACGCTCGGCGCCATCATGCTGGTGTGCATCTGGCTGCGGACCATGAACGGTCACTTCACACCGGAGCGGCATTTCGCGTTCGAGGCCGTAGCCTGGTACTGGCACTTCGTGGACGTGGTCTGGTTAGGCCTGTTCATCTTTGTCTACTGGATCTGACCGCCCGTGATTGACTCATCGGCCGGCCCTTTTTCATTGGGTGCCGGCCGATGAACACGGCCGGCAAGATTGCCGTGGCTTTCGTTGCGGCCGTCGCGATCTACACGACGTATCCGCGCGTCTTCGTCCTGCTGCGCGACGGCCAGTCGCCGACGAGTGCGCCGGCGCGCGAGAATCCGGCGGTGGCCGCGGCGGCCGCGAAGCCGGTCCCGTTCGCTGCGCCTGACCTCGGCCCTGAACCCACGCTTCTCCACTGGCAGCAGAAACTCCCGCTCTCGCCGAACTACGCCCAGTTCGTCGACGAAGCCACGGGGGCGGCGCACAGCGGCGACGCTGACGCGCAATTCGCCATGTACATCGCGTTCTCGTTTTGCCGCGATGGCTTGCGCAAGCGCAGCGCTGAAGAGATGCGGCAGTTCAACGACGAGATCATGACGGACATGCACAGGCGCTGCGATGCGCTCGCCGCGAAGTACGCCGACCTGGCGGGCGAGGCCGATCGCTGGCTTGCACTTGCGCTGGATGCAAAATTTCCACGTGCGCTGGCGGCCGCGGCGAGGATTGATATCGAGGCGCTCGATCGCAGCAAGGTGAGCGGCAGCGAACGTGCAAAGAGACTGGCCATCGCACGTTCGCGTTTGCTGACCGCGCTGCGCGCCAACGATCCCGGCGTCACCTTCGTCGTGCCCAATACCCTGCATGCATTTTTTCCGCGTGATCGCCGCTTGAGAACGGCGGTATCCTTGTGGCTCCTGGCAGCTTGTGAGCAAGGACTGGAGTGCGGCGTGAATACGCCGTGGATGCGCGACATCTGCAACATGCGCCGGGACTGTCTGGATGGCGAAACCGGCTTCCAATACGCGCGAAGATTGTCAGGCGATTTCCCTTCACTTCTCGCGCGCGCCCGAAAACTGGCGACGATGTTGCGCAAAGCCGAACTCGGCGAGGCGGAATTTGCCGAGACGGTGACGAGCCTGCCCGTGCCCGCGGCATCGGTCGACGACGGCAAGCGTGCTGCCAGGCTCCTGCACTGAATTCACGGCCGCCGACACGCTTGCTGGTCTTGTGATCCGCGTGACGACTCCCTAGAGTCCGCCCACAGGTCGCGGCCGCGTCATGTGCCGCAAAGAGTGCAAGGAGCGCACCATGACTACTGTTCCGTTCACGCGTTCGATGCTCGCCGCAGCGCCGGTGGCATTTCTGCTGTTGTCCGACCCTGCTCGCGCGCAAACGTATGTCGAGGTGACGCCTGGGTCTGGCGCCGTCACCGCCAGTTCGAACGACGGCAACGTGCCGGCCAACACGGTCGACAACAATCCCGGCACGCGCTGGTCCGCCGCCGGTGATGGGCAGTGGATCGCTTACGATCTCGGAAGCGTCCGAACCGTCGGTTACATGACGATCGCCGTGTATCAGGGAAATCAACGCCGCAACGTGTTCGACCTGCAGACCTCAAACAATGCGTCCTCGTGGACGACGATCTGGAGCGCCGAGAGCAGCGGGACGACCACGGCGGAGCAGACCTACAATTTTCCAGACGTGCAGACGCGTTACGTTCGGTACCTCGGCCACGAAAACAACCGCAGCGAATGGAACAGCCTCACCGAAGTGAGCATCTTCGCGACGCCCGCGACTACGCCGCCTCCGCCTCCGCCTCCGCCCACCGGCAACGATCAGTTCGGCGTCAAGATGCTGTATTCGACGCTCGCCGGCGGCAAGAACTGGGTTTCGAAATGGAGCGGCAACCCGCGCACCTTCACGGGCGTCGATCCGGCCGATCCCTGGTTCGACGCCAATCACGGCGATGCTTCATATCGCACGACCGGCGACGGCGTGTTGCGGATCACGGGCGCGGTCCCGCGCATGTATGTCCACGATCCGGCGAAGATCGATCAATTCCGCAACGTCGAAATCACGATGTACTTCATGCGCGTCGCCGACAGCGGCACGGCGTACGGCGGCATGGTCGGCATCGCGCGCTCGAATCACGGCACGACCGGTCGCGAGACCGTGGACAAGTGCGACACGCGCGGCATCGGCGCGCGCGTGCGCTATGACGGTCATCTCGATTTCGAGAAGGAAACGAATCACCCCGAGTCGACCGCGATCCTCAACAAGACGCAGTTCTCGGGTGGCATGCCGCGCAACACCTGGATCGGCTACAAGCACGTGGTGTACGACCTGCCGAACGGCAACGTGAAGCAGGAATTGTGGTTGGACCAAACCAACGGCGCGAACGGCGGCACGTGGACGAAGGTGAACGAAGTCATCGACACCGGCACGAACTTCGGCGTGGGTGGTGTGGCCTGCAAGGCCGGCATCGATCCGGCATTGCGGCTCACGGCCGCGCCGGCGCGCGCCGGCTCGGAGTCGGGCAAGCCGAACATCACGGTCTACTTCCGCAGTGACAACGTCGGCACGGATGGCTTGCAGTACGCTCGCGGCAGCGTGCGGGAAATCGTCGCCCCGCAGTAAATGTCAGGGCGCGGGGGCGTTCGGAAATTTGAGCTCTTTGGGCACCTGGGCCTTCGATCCCACCGCGACTAGATTCCAGTTGGTGTCCGAGGGCACCACCGGCTGTCCGGCAACGGCACTCGCCAATTTCAAGGTCGGCGAAAGCGAGCTTTCCAGCCACAAATCGCAGTAGGCCCAGGTGCTGTAGTTCGGTGTGGCAACGATGTACGACGCCGGAATACTCAAGGACACGGTCACCACTCCCGCATAGCCGCGATTGACCACCGGTAGCTTGGCGCTGCGAGCGAGGTTCTCGGCGCCCGGAGATTTGCAGACCAATTGCAGCGCCGTGACGCTGGGATGCAGGTTGGTGACCTGAATGTTCGCGTTGATCGTCGCCACCGCGCAATCGGGACAGGCGGCGTTTGCTTCACTGGCGATGACCAGCCCCAGCGCTGCAGCGCAGATAGTCAGCCGGTGAATCGACCAGGTGTTCATTGTCTTCTCTCCATTGGTTGCGCCGGCTCACGCGGCGCGATGGGGCTCTTCTTCAGCTCGATCCAGCTTCCCGTTGCGGACATGTCGATGTCGACTGTCACCGGTGTGGGCACGTACCAGAAGCCGTGGGCATCAATGTTGATATCCACGTTGATTGGGGCGGGCTCGTACCACCAGCCATTCGCCGTCACGTCGATATCCACGGTCACGGATCCCGGTTTGTAAGGCACCACTCGTTCACCGATGGCGCCCTTGGGCTCCACCTGCGCGACTGGATCGACACGCGTGGGAGCAGGCGTCGGCACCACCGTCATCGGCGGTGAAACCGGCACTGCTCCGACGGCGACTCGAGCCGGTGGAGAGACGCTTGCGGATGCCGTCGACGCCGCGCTGATCTGTGGCGCCGCGCATCCCGGCGGATTGGTGGTTCCTTTCGCGGCCGCCAATACGAGGCCCGCGGTCGAGCGAACCGACGCACCCGGGACGCGGGCGGATTCCGAAAGCGCGCGCGCTGGATATGTCGCCGTGATCGTCGCGTCGGAACCTGGCGCAGCACCCTGACAGGCGCACACCGACCAGTGGCTGGCGTCGAGCTGTTGTCCCACCACCAAAGCCGGATTCGGCGACGACACCGTCATGTCGAAGTCCGCCAGCGTTATTCGGTATCCCTGCGGGTTGCGCGGGACTTCGGCGCCCGCCGCATCGCGAATGCTGACTTGAACGGCGGCGCAGAAACCGACCGGCAGTGGATTCATCGTCGGTGTGACCGTCACTGTCCATGGCGCCTGCGCGAGTGCCGGAGCTGCGAGCACGACCAACCACGGCGCCCGGCAGGTCGATAGCTCGCGGCGTGAGCGTTGTCCGGACAGCGTAGCTTTCATTCGATCTCACCATACACGCGGCACCCGTGGGCGGCAGCCCGGAACCGGGATTGCGTTTCGGGCGGCGATGTGTGCGCCACCGTGGTCATGGGACAGGTCGTTGTGCGCGAGGGAGGAGTCAGGTAGCTTTCGGACATGCATCGCCGCGAGCAAACTTTTGAGCTCATCGCCGCCAAGATCGGCGGCTCGCTCCTGCTCGGCCTCCTTCTTGCGCCCTAGGCGCAAATACACACGCGCTACCAGTCGGCGCATACAAGACTGGAAACCCGAGAGACCCCGAAACCAACGGGGAAGTCGCGTCCGTCTTTTCGAGTGAAGTGCCATGCTGAAAGATCCGTCGAAGAAGTACCGCCAGTTCCCGCCCATCGACCTGCCCAACCGGCAGTGGCCCACACGCCAGCTAACTACAGTGCCGGCGTGGTGCAGCACCGACCTGCGCGACGGCAACCAGGCTTTGTTCGAGCCCATGAGCCGCGAGACCAAGAAGCAGCTGTTCAAGACGCTGGTCGGCGTCGGACTCAAGGAAATCGAGGTGGGCTTTCCGTCGGCCTCGGACACGGATTTCCAGACCGTGCGCGACCTCATCGAGCAGAAGCTCATTCCCGATGACGTCACGATCATGGTGATCACGCAGGCGCGCGAAGAACTGATCCGCCGCACCATCGAATCGCTGCGCGGCGCGCGGCGCGCCATCGTGCACGTCTACAACGCCACCGCGCCCGTGTGGCGCCGCGTGGTGTTCGGCATGAGCGTGCCGGAAGTCATGCAGCTCATCACGAAACAGGTCGGGCTGATTAAAACCCTCACCGACGCGCAGCGCGAGACCGAGTGGGTGCTCGAGTATTCGCCCGAGACTTTCAGCATGACCGAGCTGCCGGTGGCGTTGGAAGCGTCCAACTCGGCGATCCGCGCGTGGGATGCAGGGCCCGGCCGCCCGATCATCATCAATCTGCCGACCACGGTGGAAAACGCCACGCCGAACATCTTCGCCGACCAGATCGAGTGGATGTCGACGCGCCTCGAGCGCCGCGAGCACGTGGTGCTCTCGGTGCACACGCACAACGATCGCGGCACGGGCGTGGCCGCCGCCGAGCTCGGCATGCTGGCCGGCGCGCAACGCGTCGAAGGTTGTTTGTTCGGCAACGGCGAGCGCTCGGGCAACGTGGACCTGGTGACACTGGCGCTGAATTTCTATTCCCAGGGCATTCACCCCGGACTCGATTTCTCCGACATCAACTCCGTGGCCCGCGCCGTGGAGGAAGCCACGCGCCTGCCGATTCACCCACGCCATCCCTACGTCGGCGACCTCGTGTTCACCGCGTTCTCGGGCTCGCACCAGGACGCCATCAAGAAGGGCATGGCGGCGCAGAAGCCGGACGCCATCTGGGAAGTGCCTTATATCCCCGTGGATCCGGCGTGCCTCGGGCGCACCTATGACAGCGTGATCCGCGTGAACAGCCAGTCGGGCAAGGGTGGCATCGCCTATCTTCTCGAACGCGACTACGGAGTCGTGATGCCGCGGCGCATGCAGGTGGAGTTCAGCGCGCTGGTGCAACGCGAGATGGATGCTTCGGAAACCGAGATGAGCTCACAACAGCTCTGGGCGCTGTTCGAGACTACCTACCTCGCGACGGACCTCGACCTGGCCTATCACGGACATCACCTGTTCGAAGACGGTGACAAACAGGGTATCGAGCTGGAAATGACCGTCGCCGGCACGCGCCGCCTGTTGCGCGGCGTGGGCTCGGGCCCGATCGCGGCGACCGTCAGTGCGCTTGCGCTGCCGATCCGCATCGACAACTACGAAGAACGCGCGCTGCGCGCGGGTGCCGATGCGTCAGCGCTGGCGATCGTCGAGGCTGCGCGCGAGGGCGTGACCGGAATTCGTTACGGCGCGGGCCGCCACGCGAACATCGCCACGGCTTCGGTGCTGGCGGTGTTGTCGGCGGCACGCAGACTGGGCGTGAGCGCGAAAGATCTGCGTTCGAGCTGATCGACGAACGGTCGATCAGGCTGCGACGGCGCGCGGCCGCCAGAGCTTCCACATGCCGATCGATCCGCCGACGATGAAGGCCACGGCGATGAGCTGCGCCTGCGTGACCTCGAAGCCGAACAGGTGATAGGTCACGTTCACGCGGATGAATTCGATGAGCAATCGTTCGACGCCGGCAAGCACGAGATACACGGCGAACAGCCAGCCGGCCCGATGGCCATGTTTGCGCAGTTTCCAGAGCAGCGCGAAAGCCGCCAACCCCATGACCACTTCATACAACGGCGTGGGATAGACGCCGGGCGATGGAATGAGAACTCCGGCAATATTGCCGTCGTAGGTTTGCGCCCAGAACCAGGTTGGCAGCCACGAGGGTTTCGCGGCCAGGTCCGCGGCGATGCCCCAATCGCCGTCGCCGGAGATCTGGCAGCCAATCCTGCCGAGGCCGTAACCGAGCATGAGCGCCGGCGCTCCCGCATCGAGCAGTGTGGCGAGCGGCGCGCCTTTCTTACGCGCATAGAGCAGGCCGGCCAGAATGCTGGCGATGAGCCCGCCAAAGATCGTGAACCCGCCGCGCGAGAACGCCATTTCCAGCGGATGCTCCAGAAATTCACGAGGGTGCTCGAGCAGGTGAAACACCCGCGCGCCGATGATGCCGGCGATGAAACCGATGAACCCGACGTTGTCCATGAAGCTCGGCGGCTGCCCTGGTATCAGCCGCTTCACTTCGCGATTCGCCACCCGCAGCGAGACGAAGAATGCAATGCCGACCATCAGGCCGAACATGGGAACCGGCAAGGGCACGTTGATGCCGAACAGGCCGCGCAACACATCGCTGAGATAGGGATACGCCATTGGGCGCGCAGTATGCCCGAATGCGGCACCGAAATTGCCTAGACCAGGAAATCCTTCTTCGTGATCTGCAGCACCGACAGCCGCCGATGTAGATAGGTGCGACCGACTCCGAGCTCGATCGCCGTCTGGCTGACGTTGCCGTTGTGCCGGCGCAGGGTGGCGACGATGTAATCGCGTTCGGCGTGATCGCGGAATTCCTTCAGCGATGAGCCGGCGGCGGCACCGCGCTCCGGCACCGCGAGGAACTCCTCGGGCAGGTCGAGCGTCGTGATGCGCTCACCGCTCAAGATCATCAATCGTTCGAGCAGGTTCTGCAGCTCGCGGATATTGCCGGGCCAGTCGTGACGCTTGAGCTCGTCGATGACCTCATCGTCGATGGGCTTCTCGCGGATGTTGTTGCGTTCGCCAAGCCGCCGCATGAGGAATTGAACCAGCAGCGGAATGTCTTCCTTGCGCTCGCGTAGCGCCGGCACGTGGATCGGAATGACATTGAGGCGATAGAACAGGTCTTCGCGAAAGCGGCCCTCGGCCACCGCGAGTTTCAGATCCTTGTGCGTCCCCGAGAGTATGCGTACGTCCACCGTCGTGACACGTTCCGACCCGACGCGCTGAATCTCGCCGTTCTGCAACACGCGCAAGATCTTCGCCTGCGCGCTCACCGCCAGGTCCGCGATCTCATCGAGAAAAATGACACCGCCGTGCGCCACTTCGAACAGGCCCTTGCGCGCGGCAACCGCGCCGGTGAACGCGCCGCGTTCATGGCCGAACAGCTCGCTCTCGACGAGACTTTCGGAAATCGCCGAGCAGTTCACCTTGACGAACGGCGCCTGCGCGCGATCGCTGTGCGCGTGGATGCAATTGGCCACCAGCTCTTTGCCCGCGCCGCTTTCGCCGGTGATCAGCACGCTGGCGTTGGTTTGCGCCACCTTGATCGCCGCGGCCACGACGCGGCGAATGGCCGCGGATTCGCCGACGATCTCCGCGCCGCCGCGCTGCGAATGCGCCAGGCGCAGGCGCTCCTTGAGGCTCGACATCTCGAGGCAGCGCTTCACCGTGATCGTAATCTTCTCGGCGGTGAACGGCTTCTCGAGGAAATCGAAACCGCCGATCTTCACCGCCTGCGCCGCTTCGGTGAGGCTGGCGTGTCCGGAGATGAAGATGGTCGGCGGCGCGATGCCGTCGGCGGCGGCGCGGCGGAAGAATTCGAGCCCGCCGACTTCGCCGAGCCGTATATCGACGATCATGGCGTCGACGATGCGTTCGTTCAGCGTACGCAGCGCGGCGGCGACGTCGTGCGCGGCGATCACGTGTATGTCTTCCTGGCTCAACGCGATCTCGATCGCATTGCGAATGTTCTTCTCGTCGTCGAGCACCAGGACTACGGGCATGGCAATGTCAGCAGGAAGGCCGGGTGGCCTTCGCTTTCTTCGTAGCGGATGTCGCCGCCATGCTCGAGCACGATCTTCTTCACGATCGCCAGCCCCAGGCCCATGTTGTCCCCGCCGCTCTTGGTCGAGATGTACGGATCGAACATGCGCGCGACGATCTCATGCGCCACCGGCACGCCATCGTTGGCGATGCGCAGCGCGGCATTCGCACCTTGCCGGTCGAGGGATAGCGCGAAGCGAACCCGGCGCCCCGGATTCGCCTCGATTCCGTTGCGGAAAATATTCGCCAGCACCTGCCGGAACAACGTCGCATCGAGTCGCACGGGCACGCGCTGACCTGCGGGCGCCTGCAGCTCGAAGTCGGCGGCATCCACGAAGTCCGGAATCACCTTCAATTGCCGGCCGACTTCCTCGACGAGATCCAGATCCGCGAGCTGGACCTGCGGCAGCCGCGCGAACTCACTGAACTTGTTCACCGTCGATTTCAGGTGCCGCACTTCCTCGAAGATCATGGTCTGGGTTTCATTGAGATGCGCGAGGAATTCGCTCTGGCCCTTGGCGAGGTAGGCCTTGGACAGCGAGCTGACCAGCACTTCGATGGGCGTCAGCGGATTCTTGATTTCGTGCGCCAGCATGCGCGCGAGCTCCTGCCACGAAGACATCTCCTGCAAGTAGCGCACCTTGTCGCGCTCGCGTGAGAGCTCGGCGATATTGAGCGCGTGACTTCGGGCGATTCGCCGGCTCAATAGTGAGGCGACGCCGGCCGAGAGCAGCACGACCACGCCGAGCCCGAGACCGAAATACAGCCGCAACGAGCCGAGCAGGCGTTGTTTGAGAAACTCCGGTTCGGAATAGATCTGTTTCAGCTCCTCTACTTCATCGAACTGCGCCCGATATTGCGCGCGGTTCGCGCCGTCCAGATGACCGAGCGAGCGCAGATTGTTCGATGAGTTTTCGAGGGCGCGCGCGATCTGCGGATTGAAGCCGAGGTCGAGGCTGGTGCGCAGCGCGTCCTGCAATAGATAGAACGAGGCCGCCAGCGGAATCGCAGCCATCACGAAGATGGTCACCGTCAGCAGCAGTCCGACCCTAACGTCTTTCATTCGCCAGGCGGTCGAGTCGGAAAGGCCGGCTCTCGGCGGACACGCGCCAGACGGCGGCGATATCGGAACCGCCGGCGTACTGCTCGAAAATGCGATTGAAGATGCTGTTCGACATCGACGCTCCCTGGTCTCCGCCCACCTCGGGCGTGCTGTTCTGCGCCACCCACTTGCGGATCATGCGCATTTTCTCTCGATCGATGGGGTTCAGCAGCACTTCGACGCGCAACACGAGTTCACGCGCATTGGGCAGCGAAGGCGCGTCGAAGAGCCTGGGGAGCGGCAATTCGCCGAGCAATGTGTCGACCTCCGCGAGAGTCGCGAGCGTGCGGGATTCGACGGTCGTGCCGTTCATCGTGCGCACGAGGTAGAACCTTTCGTCCCACAAATCGTAGCGGATTGCGATTTCGACGACGGTCTGAGCGAGGGCGATTTCCGCGTCGAGCACGGACACTCGCGCGTAGAACCTGTTCGTGAGACCGCTCGCCAGCTCTTTCGGCAACGTCGACGGATATGCGATGGTGTCGATCCGCACCCCGAGTTTTCCGTCGGCCAGAGTCGCGATGACTTCCGCGGCCTCGGTCCGGACGGTTGCGAGCAGCAACAGCAAGGCGGCGGCGCGCCTCACCATGTCGCATCCTTGGTGGCGATCAGGTACAGATCGACGAGCCCGAACGTTCGGGTGTCGGCGCGGAAGCCCGCCTTGAAGCCATACTCGTAGAAGAGCGTGCCCGAGGACGTGTAGCCTTTGAGGGCGAGCCCGGGCTCGATGTACCAACGGCCGCGCTGGATTTGTTCGCCGGTCTTCACGGGCCGCGCGTAGCTCAGCGCCAGCAACTGGCTTTCACCGAACGATTTCCGGTATTCGGGGCTTGGGTCGCCTCCAACCTTGACCGTCCAATATGCCCGTGATGACGGCCAGGTTTTGCGGAACTGGAAGTGCGAGCGGCCCACCGGCGAGCCCGGTTCATAGTCGCCGCCCGCGGTGATCTGCAGCGTCGACCCTTGAGTCGGAAAGTTCAGGTCGTCCTCGGTGCTCCATCCATAGGTGAGCGTCGATGCCCGCTTGCTGAACGACTCGGGCGTCGTGATCACGAACGACCCGTCACTTCGGTACCGTCCGGCGACCCAGTCGTTGTCTGGCCGGAAAGTCACGGTGTAGGTGAAATACGAGAAGTCCGCGATGCGCCGGCCCAACGTGAGCTCGAGCTGCCCCGCATCGAGAGCGCCAAAGTTTCCGTAGGTGTCTACATATCGCCGCTTGCGCCAGTTCGCGCTCGCCACCGCGAAGTAGCGGCTCGACCCGAACAACTGCGGATCCGCGTAACGCAGGGCGACGTCGTAGGATTCATTGACGGCTTCTCCCGCGACGGGCATGAGGGCCACGGCGGAGATCTCGGCGATCTTGCCGGTGCCAAACAGGTTCTGATGCGCGACTCGCCCCGCGAACACACCGCGTTGCGATTCGAATCGCGACGACGCTCCGAGCAACCATTCGGTCGCGATGGCGCTCGCCTCCTCGACTTCGATCACGACGATCACGGCGCCGCGTTGCGCCCCTCTCTCCAGGCGAATCTTCACCGACTGGAAATTGCGCAGCCACGAAAGCCGCAGCTCGGCGTTGCGGATTTCTTCCTCGTCGAGCGGCTGACCGGCGCGCAGATACAGGTGATCGCGAATGAATTCGCACGAGGTCTGCTCGTTGCCCGCGCACGTGACTTCCTGGACGACCAGCGGATCCGCGCCGGTCGTTTGCCCGGTTTGCGCGTTCGCGAACCAGGCGAAGCAGAGCAACAGTGTTGCAATGGAAGCGCGGCGCGAAAGTGTTGTTTGGGTCTTCATGACTGGGCGTCCTGAAATGTACCAGCTAGTCGCGCGCGAGCGGGATGTCCACGAAAGTGGACACCCAACCCCCGAGGCCGCTACAGGTAGTAAGGTGAGTTGGTCGTCATCTGTCAGAACTGATAGGTGACGATGACCGAATAGACGTCGAAGGCGATGTCGGGGACGTCGATCTTTTCGTAGTCGGCGCGCAGTCGAAGGCTCTCGCCGAGGCGAAATTCCACACCGCCGCCGAAGAGCAGGTCGTCGTCGCTGTCGGACGCCGAGGCCGTTACCGCGCCGTTCGACACCGTCGAGGTGGCGTCGTAAAAGACGTAACCCACCTTGGCGTATGGCGTGAAGACTCTGCCGAGTGGAAGCTTGGCGAGCACCGCGGCGAAAGTGCCGTCGGCGGACGATGTCACGCGCAGCCCGCCAACATTGTCCTTCTGTGTGCCACCGTCGACGAAGCCCGCTTCGGCGGCGAAATATTTGCTGAACGAATAGCCGGCCAGCCACCGGAAAGACGTGTCTTCACCGTCAAATGCATCGTTGTTCTGGGTCGCTTCGCCGACGCCCGCGCCCAGATAGAAGCCGGAATCGCCGGCATGCGCGGCGGCGCACATGAGCGTTGCGGCGGCGAGCACGGCTGGAAATCTGCTGGTGTACATCGACATCTCCCTGTTGTTACAGGGAGGATTGCAACGCCCATGCCACACCTGGCGGGCGCCCGCACGGTCGATTTGCCGCGCGGGGGTGTCTAACTAAACGTACAGGTGTGCGGGATCGCTACGCCGCGTGGTGGCGCGGGATCGGATCCAGGTTCGGTTCCACGAATTCCGCGCGCGCCTGGTCCGAGAACAGCAGGTCCGCGGAGTAATGCGTGAGCATTATCTTGGTGTCGAGCAGCAGCGGATTGCGCGCGATGAAGTCGTCACCCGAGCTCGCCTCACGCGAGCGATGCATGAAGTGGTCGACGGCCAGGATCCACGCGCGCGTGAGCGTGGCGTGATATTTCGAAACTGAAAGTCCGTGGACGCAAAGGAATCCGATCAGCGCGGCACGCATGCGTTCGAGAGCCAGGTCCACGTCGCTCTCGGCGAGATACACGTACGCCAGGCGTACATGCGCGCGGTGCGAAAAATCCGCGGGCGCAAATGCGCCCGCTTCAAAGGCCGCACGAAACTCACGATCGTCAACCGACAGTTTGTGTCTCAACATCACGGCATGGCCTCGCTAACTCTCATCCCCGAAACAAAACCTCTCGTCCATCTTCAGGCGATCAGCGCCTCCGCGATCTGCACCGCGTTCAGCGCCGCGCCTTTGCGCAGCTGATCGCCGGCCACGAACAGCGCCAGTGTGCGACCAGTCGGGTCGCTCACGTCGCGGCGGATGCGGCCAACCAGGACTTCGTCCTTGCCGCTCGCGTCGTGCGGCATTGGAAAATAGTTGCGCTCCATGTCGTCGACCAATCGCACTCCCGGCGCGGCGGCAAGGATAGCGCGTGCTTCGGCAACCGTCAGCGGTTCTTCAGTCTCGATGTTCAAGGCGATGCAATGCGCTCGTAACACTGGCACGCGCACGCAGGTGGCGGTGATGCGCAGCTCGGGCTCGCCGAAGATCTTGCGCGTCTCCTGCATCACCTTGGTCTCTTCTTCGTTGTATCCGGTTTCAGGATCCACCTTCGTGTTGTGCGAGAACACGTTGAATGCATACGGATGCGGCAGCACCTTCGGCGTGAACGCGCGGCCTTCGAGATGCGCGCGCGTGGATTCGCTGAGCTCTTCCATGGCGGCGGCGCCGGCGCCCGAGGCGGCCTGGTACGTGGACATGGTGATGCGCTTGATCCGGCGCTTCTGATGCAGCGGCCACAGCGGCGTGGCGGCGACGATCGCCACGCAGTTCGGGTTGGCGATGATGCCGTTGTGCCCGGCCATGGCGCCGGCGTTGATCTCCGGAACCACGAGCGGCACGTCCGAGTTCATGCGGAAGAACGACGAGTTGTCGACGACGACCGCGCCGGCACGCACTGCCGCGGGGGCAAAGCGCTTCGACTGCGCACCGCCGGCGGAGAACAGCGCGATGTCCACGCCCTCGAGACTCTTGTCGGTGAGCTCCTGGACAGGCAGGTCGCCACCGCGGAATTTCATCGACTTGCCCACGGAGCGCGCGGACGCCAGCAGGCGCAGCTCGACCAGCGGGAACTTGCGCTGCTCGAGGCACTGCATGAGCTCCACGCCCACGGCGCCGGTCGCACCGGCGATGGCGACGACGGGGTTTCGGCGGCTACGTACGGTCTGATCGTTCGATGACATTGTTATCTACGCTCCAAATGAAAAGGCCCCGCGAAGTTTCCTGCGCGGGGCCTTGGGTGTTCCTGTTCGCTTCGACTACGCGCAAGAATCCGAGGCCCCGGTGGGCTTGGCCTTGATCGTCGTTTTGAGTGTCTGGCGAATCATCGGGGGCGGAATTTAGCGGAGCGAGCGCCCGGCGTAAAGGCAGAAAAAGGGGACATTCCTATTTTTTGGAAAAAAATAGGAATGTCCCCTTTTTCTACCTGGAGACCGGCATGCCGTGCGGGGTGATGAGGCCGTTGTACCAGGCCAGCATTAACAGAATGAAGAGCAGCACCGACAGGCCGACGCGGATGGTCAGTGCGCGCGCCATTTTCTTCGAATCGCCCTTGCCGCGGGACAGGTGAAACAGCGCACTTCCGAGGCTGAACACGATCGCGAACAGCGTGACGATGATGAGAATCTTGATCACGTCCATAAGACCCGCACTTTATACTCCCCGCCCCCATGCCGATCCGATTTTCCGCGTCTGGAAGGGTCTTCAAGCCGTCCTGGCTCATGACCCTGCTCACCGTCGTCTTGCTGGCGCTGTTCGTTCGCCTTGGCCATTGGCAATGGGACAAAGGCGAAGCCAAACAAGCGGTGTGGGCGGAGTACGAACGCAATGCCCCCGCGCAAGCGCTGGGCAGCCGCGCTTTCGACAGCATCGATCGCTTCGCCCGTATCGACTTGACCGGCGCGTTCGAACCCGAGCACCAGTTCCTGCTCGACAACATGTCGCACGCGGGTCAGCCCGGCTATGAAGTGCTGACACCCTTTCATCTCGCCGATGGGCGGCGCGTGCTGGTGAATCGCGGCTGGGTTCCTTTCGGTGGATACCGCGATCGTTTGCCGGATGTGTCGTTGAAAGACTCTCCGTCGCGTATCACCGGGCGCATCGACGATCTGCCCAGTGCCGGACTCGCCAGCGGCCGCGCCCCGCCAGGCAACGATGCTCAGTGGCCGAAACTCACCAGTTTCCCGGCTCAGGACGAACTCGCCGCCGCGCTAGGCGTGGCGCTTGAACATCGCATATTGCTGTTAGACCGCGAAGTGCCCGGCGGCTACGTGCGCGAATGGTCGCCGCCCGGCATGCCGCCATCGCGACACCTCTCTTATGCGATCCAGTGGTGGGGTTTTGCCGTCGTCCTGCTCGTGCTCTACTTCGGCCTCAATTTTCGCAAGGTGTCCTGATGCAAGATCCCCGTGCCCGTGGGCGGCGCACGCTGCTCATCATCGCAGCCATGTTCCTGCTGCCGGTGGCGGTGGCTTTCACGCTGTACTACGGCAAGCTGTGGCGTCCGGCGAATTCCGCGAGCAAGGGCGAGTTGATAGAGCCCGCGCGGCCGCTGGTCGTAGCCGGCTTGCGCCACGCGGACGGCACCGCCGCGGATGCCGCCGTTCTCACCGGCAAGTGGACACTCCTTTATATAGGCGATGGCCGTTGCGACGAGGGTTGTCGTACCGCGCTGGTGTTCGCGCGCCAGAGCCGCCTCGCGCTCAACAACGAAATGACGCGCGTCCAGCGCGTGTTCCTCGCCACCGGCAACTGCTGCGCGAATGACTATTTCGCCGCCGAACATCCGGGGCTGATCGCGTTCGACGCCTCGTCACCCGCGGCGGCGGCGCTGCTGGCGCAGTTTCCCGCGGCACGCGAGCGCACGCTGTTCATCGTCGATCCGCTCGGCAACCTGATGATGCGTCACGACGCCAGCCACACCACCCAGGACCTGCTGAGCGACCTCAAGAAGCTGCTCAAGCTGTCGCACATCGGCTGACGCAGGTCTAACAACATGCGTGCCAAAGAAGATGCGTGAAGTAGTCTGGATCCGGCGTCTCGCCCTCCTTGGGGCGATTCTCGCTTTCGGAGTCGTGGTACTCGGCGGCTACACACGGCTGTCGGATTCCGGCCTCGGGTGTCCTGACTGGCCCGGATGTTTCGGGCATTTCGTGCCGACCGAAAACACAACGCATTATTCGGACGCGAGCGCCTGGCACAAGGCATGGGCTGAAATGCGGCATCGTTATGCCGCCGAGTTGCTCGGCCTGCTGGTCGTGGTGATTGCCGCGCTGTCGATCCGCGCACGGCGCGAGCCCGGCGTCCGCGTGGCGTTCGCCCTCGTGTTGCTCGTGCTGGTGGTGTTGCAGGGCATGCTGGGCATGCTCACCGTCACCTGGCTGCTGAAGCCGCTGATCGTCACCGCCCACCTGCTGGGCGGACTAACTACCTTCGCGCTGCTGCTGTGGCTGTGGCTGTCGATGCGCGCCGAGGGCTGCGCGGTGGACGGGTACACGGTGCTCGCCGGCAACCGGGTGGTGGAATCCGGGTGGCATGCGCGGCTATGGGCTGGATTCGCGCTCGGCGCGCTGTTCCTGCAGGTGGGGCTGGGCGGCTGGACCAGCAGCAACTACGCCGCGCTCGCCTGCCCCGATCTACCGAGATGCCAGGACCAGTGGATCCCCAAGGCTGACTACCACGACGCTTTCGTGCTGTGGCGTGGCCTGGGAATCAACTACGCCGGCGGAGTGCTCGATCATCCGGCGAGGGTTGCCATTCATTTCACGCATCGCGTTGGCGCGGTCGTCGCCGGCTCGCTGCTGCTGCTCGCCGTGTTTTCCGCGCTTCGCGGCCTCGGGTCCGCGCCGCGCTGGGCCGCGATTGCGGTGCTCGCGGCCCTGGCCACCCAGATTTCCATAGGGGTTTTCATGGTGTTGCGCGCGTTCCCGCTCGAGCTCGCGGCGGCACACAACGCCGGTGCCGCGCTGCTGGTGGGGGCGACGGTATTGCTGAACCGGCGACTCCGGCCGGTCAGGGATTTTCGCTAAACAATTTCGGCTAAACTTCGCCGCCCCAACAGACGGCAGCGCCTTGGCCACCCCCGAACCAGTCGTTCTTGCAGCTACCTCGCGCTGGCGCAGCTTCTATGAGCTGACCAAGCCGCGCGTGGTCATGCTCATCGTGTTCACGTCCATCGTGGGCTCGCTGCTGGCCGTGCCCGGTATGCCACCGCTGGATTTGCTGCTGTTCGGAAATCTGGGCGTGGGGCTCGCCGCCGCCAGCGCGGCCGTCATCAATCACGTGCTCGATGAGCGCATCGACGCGCAGATGTCGCGCACCAAGCGCCGGCCGCTGCCCACCGGCAAGATGTCCTCGCGCGCGGCGCTGCTGTTTGCCGGCGTACTGTGCGTGTTGTCGATGTCGTTGTTGACGTTGTTCGTGAACACCCTGACCGCGGTGCTCACGTTCGCCTCGCTCATCGGCTACGCCGTGATCTACACCGTGTGGCTCAAGCGCGCGACCTCGCAGAACATCGTCATCGGCGGCGCCGCCGGTGCCGCACCGCCGGTACTCGGCTGGGTCGCGGTGACGAACTCCGTCGACCCGAATGCGTTGCTGCTGTTTCTCATCGTGTTCGTGTGGACGCCGCCGCATTTCTGGGCCTTGGCCATCGCGCGCAAGGATGAGTACGCCAAGGTCGGCATCCCCATGCTGCCGGTGACGCATGGAGTCGCGTTCACGCGGCTGCAGGTGCTGCTGTACACCGTGCTGCTCACCGCCGTCACCATCATGCCGTTCGTCGCCGGCATGAGCGGCCTCATCTACCTGGCCGCGGCCCTGGTGCTGAACGCGATGTTCATCTACTACGCCGCGCAGATGAAGATCACCGAGCGCGCGCACCTGCCGATGAAGGTGTTTCGTTTCTCGATCACCTATCTCATGTGGCTGTTCGCGGCGCTCCTCGTCGATCACTACGTGCCGACGTCGCAGACTCTGCAGCGGCTGATCGATCTCTCACCTGCCTGAGCGACACCTGGGGAACGTGATGTCTGGAGCGACTACCGGCGGTGTTCGCACCGTGCTGAGAATCGAGGCGCTGGGCGTATTCGCCGCGGCGCTCATCGCCTATCGGGCTACCGGTGCGGGATGGGGCGTGTTCGCGCTCTGGTTCCTGGCTCCCGACCTGTCGTTGCTTGCCTATCTAGTTGGCGCGAGAACCGGCGCGCTCGTCTACAACATCGCGCATTCATACGTCGGGCCGATCGCCTGTCTCGCGGCGTCGATGCTGCTGCCCGCGCCGATATTGGTGACCATCGGGCTGATCTGGGGCGCGCACATCGGCTTCGATCGCACGCTCGGTTACGGGCTCAAGTACTGCAGCGGATTTGGCTTCACGCATCTCGGGCGCATCGGCCGCACCGCACGCGAAGCGCAATAGCCTCGCGTGGGCATGCACTCGCCGCTGACCCTTCCCGCGCGCTTCAACGGCCAATTCGGCCTGGTGCTGTATCACCAGCATCACGGCGTGTTGCTGCTGCGTTCCGGCGATCGCGACGACGGCGGCCCGAAACGCATCGACCTGCTGTTCCGCGGCGTGGTGTGGATGTCGCTGCCATCCTGGTTCAGCGACTTCACCGTCGAACAATGCCTGCTCGACGAAGTGCTCGAATACATTCCGCCGAGCCATCGCGCCAAGGCCGAGTCACGCAAGGTGTATCGCGTGGACATCGATCGCACGCCGCACTACGTGATCGCGGGAAGCGTGTTCGCGGCGAGCGATGGGCTGTCGTACTTCGATCCATCGGTGTTGCTGCCGGAGATCGAGGTGAATCTCAAGTTCGAGGGCGAGTCCGCCTGACACGGCGCGGGACAGAGCCCCGCGCCGCATCTGCCGCATTCGGGACCTGTTGCTAGGGCTCGATGTCGTTCACACCGAACTGCCGGCCGCCCGTGTACGGCGTCACCGCACCCGCCACCACGCTGTAACGATAAATGCCGGTGGCGAAGATGTACTTGATGCCTTCGGCGAAATTTTCGACGTCGCTGGATATCGAGTTGAGGCTGGCTCCGCCGCCTCCTGGCGAGCCGACGATCGTCAGTCCGACGGTGCCACGCGCCGACGCGGAATTCAGGATTTCGTTGCTCCAGGCTGTCGCGGTGGTGCAGACGATGCCCGCATTCGGGAAGCACGAGTACACGAGGCCGAGCGCGCGATCCTTGCCCGCCGTGGTATCGGTGATGGTGTTGTTCTCGATGGTGGCCGAAGGCGCCCCGTCGACGACGATGCCTTCGGCGCCGATAGCCGGGTTACCGTCGAAATCCGGCGGCACCAACCCTGAACCGCTCGTATTGTCGACGCGGTTGTTGCGGATTGTCGCCGTGCCACCGAATGCGCTGTTGCCAATGGCGATGGCGAACTGCGACGGTGCGAAGCGGGCGGCCGTGTCCGAGACGACGTTGTCCTGGATGGTGGAATTGCCGCCGCGAATGTCGAGACCCATCTGGCCGCTGGAACGCACGATGAGTCCTTCGACGAGGTAGTTGGCTCCGGCGAGCAGGTCGGATTGCATCTCGACCGCCTTGGTGAATCCGCGCAGGCGGCCGTTGCGCAGCGTGATGTTGTTGCGTCCCATGCTGTAGATGCCCACGGAGTACTGCCCGTTTTCCGAGGCGGCCGTGAAGATGCTGTAACCCTGGAGATTGACGGTCACGTTGCTCGAATTGATGGTGATGGCGTTGCCCGCGGCGGTCATCCTGACGCTGCGGAAGAGGCAGTATTCGCCCGGCGCGCTGATGACATAAGGCACCGCGCCAAAGAGCGTGGTGCACGCGGCGGAGGCGGTGTGCGCGGCGCATAGCGCCACCAGGACGGAAACCGCCCGTAAGAAATGCTTCATTGAATAGCTCCCTGTTACCGATTGATCGTCCGGCCGCGGACTGACTAGTTTGGCCGAGCGGTAAGGTAACTCAAGGTAGAAGAGCTGGTGCGGGGTCGCGCTTCAGCGACAGGATTGAACCGCCGGCAGGCTGATTTCGACTAGCTAGAACGCAGGCGCGATCGTGTCCTGCGGTGTCATCGATCGATGTCCGAGGTGACAGCCGCAGTCACTGGCCTGGCGTCGAGAGAAACGCGATATGAACGAACGGGTGCTTTCGGGATTCGGGCTCGCGCTCTTTGAGCTCACGTAGAGCGGACTGCGTGCGCAGATCGAAGCTGGCGACCGACCACAGGGGCCTGCGTCGGTCGATCTTGCTTCGGGAGATTTTGGGTTGCATCAGGTGGCGCTCGATGAGTTGATGGTTCGTACCCGAACCTGCCGCAAAGGTTCCCACCCAGCCCACCTCAACCGTCGCGGCGCGATCCGGTGCGCGCGTCACGCGCATGCCGCTCGCCATAGGTTCCGATCAGCACGCGCGAATTCATCGCGGTCGGTACCGAGTCGTTTTGCGGATTCCAGACGTAGATGTCGCCCACAGGAGTGCTGTAGTACGGCGTGTAGCAGTCGAGATGCGCAATGTGGTGCGCGCCGCGAACGTCCAGCGTCGACAGGGCCGGCGCGCCGATGTGAGGATGGGTGTGCCATTCGCCGACGAGCGTTGCGCCTTTCGGAATCTGCGCGACGGCTCCCGCGGGATTGACGACGCATAGTTCCGCGCCCAGGCAGTCCCGACCTCGGACCACGGCGCTGCCGAAGCTGCCCTGAAGCTCATAGATGAACGCGAAATATTCGTGATTGCCGGACTGCGGGCCGTAAATCGCCAGTTCGCTCCGTACGTGGTCGTCCAGCTCTTCATGCGGACACATCGGCGAGAAGTACGCGGGGTGGGCACAAGCGGAGCAGGCGGCCACTGCCAGGATCTGGCACAGTCGAATCACGGAGTTCATACGTCACATTGTTAGTTAGGGATCGAGCCGGCGCATGATGCCCGCACGACTGCGCGCTGAGTTCCGCTGTTCTGACGTAACGATTAGTTTTCCTGAAGCCGGCGACCGTTGCTAAAGAAAAAGGGGACGCGCCATGACAGCGCGTCCCCTTTTGTTAGCCGTTCGTCCTTATGGCGCGATGAAGAGGTCGGTGGCGTTCGGCAATGTCGGTGTCGCGTCGTCGATGCTGCGCACGAAAGCGAGCAGGTCGGCGAGCTCACCGGCACTCAACGTGCTGGCGATCGTGGCGGGCGCATCCCCGAGCCGGTGGCGCGCGGCCACGTCCTCGAGCGTGTGCGACGAACCGTCGTGGAAGTACGGCGCCGAGTAGGCGACTCCCAGCAACGACGGGCTGTTGAAGCCGGGCGCGCCGAAGGACGGGAAGCCCTGCGTGGTCTGGCCGTTCACCGCCGCGGCCCCGCGGAGCTCGATGGTGCTCGCCACGTTGAAGGTACCCACGTTGTCGAGCATCAGCAGAGTGCCCTTGCCGTCGCGCGTCACGCTGACTACCTGCGGACCGGCGAGATTGACACCCGCGTCGTTCTTGGGCGGACCGCCGGTGAAGAACGCCGGACCAACCGGGTCCGCCTGCAGCAGCGGGTTGTCCTGGTACAAGCCCTTCGTGCGGCTCTTGGTCCACTTGGTGCCGCCGTGGCAGCTGGCGCAACGGTCGAAGAATGTCGCGCGTCCACTGGCTTCGATGTTGGCGGCGATGGCCGGCATGATGGGCGCACGTACCGTGGCCACCCACTCGCTCATCGCGTCCAGCGAATCGCTGATGCCCTTGGTCGGGCCGTGGTTGAACACCAGCGCCGTCTTGTCGACGCCGTCGACGTTGGTGGCGAAGCCGGTGCCGCCCTGGATGCCGCGCGCATTGTTGTTGAAGTCGGTGTTCGAGCCGCGCACCGCGCTCCAGTTGAGAATGCGCTGATCATTGAGGTTGTTGCGCGCGAAGGTGCCTTCGAGCGGGATCGTCTGGCGCGGGCCGGTCTCGAAGATCCAGGTCACGTTGTCGGAGTGGCCGTCGTCGTGGCACGAGGCGCAGCTCGACCAGGCGTTGTTGGAAGCCTTGCCGCGATTGGCGAGCGGGTTGATGTCGCGCAGCGCGACGTCGAACTGGCCATCGCCGGTGTTGTCGAGCTTGTCGGGGATGCCGAGCGCGGTGAAGAACGCCAGCTTGCCGACCAGGTTGCGATGCGCCTGGGTACCGGGAGCCGGCGGCGCGCTCGACTCGATGTCGCGCGTGATCACCGTGTTGTCGGTGAGGTTCAGCGCCGACATGGACGTGTTGAGCTCGTTGTTGACGTAGGCGCGCTTGCTGTCGCGTGACATCACCACGCCGCTCGGCAGGTTACCGGTCTGGAAGCGCTTGGCGACGTTGTTGGCATCAATGGTGGTCAGCTTGCCATCCGTGCCGACGCTGGCGCGGATCACATAGTTGCCGCCGCGGCTGACAACCAGGAAATCCTTGCCGCGGCGGTCCGCGTCCATGGCGACGATGTCGTTGAGGAAAAGCTTGTCCAACGACGCGGTCGGTGCGGCCGGCGCGGTTTCCTTGAGCACGAAGGTGTTCAGGTTCACCGTGAGCGGTGTCTCGGCGTTGGTCACCGTGCTCAGCACGCCCATGAGAGCCTGAACGTTGTTGTTGAAGATCACGGGCGGCTCGGGCTGCGCGCCGACGTTCGGGATATAAAGAAGCGGGCCACGCAGCAGCGCGCCGAACAGCATGTTGGGGTAAACC
>DASYKM010000061.1:0-20054 GCA_035995425.1 Steroidobacteraceae bacterium | reverse complement strand
GGTGGCTGTGTCATGGCAAAACAGGGTGCGGTGCGCGGCCCCCAAAAATAAAAAGAGGCAAGCGTTTTGCTACAGTGCGTCCCGGCCATGAAGACCCTTCCTCCCGACACCTCTCCCGCCGGCGAATTGCAGACCCTGCTCGCTTCCCGCGTGGCATTGCTGGTCATCGAAAGCCGCGAGGAAGCACGGGTCATCGAGCTGGTGCGCGAAGCGGCGCTCAAAGCCCAGCGTGGCAAGAACTGGGGCGTGTTCCAGTGGACGGTCACTGAAGGGTTGCTGCGCGTCGACGTGGACCTCGGCGGATCGCAAAAGACGCTCGCGCAGCCCGACCAGCTCCTGAAGCACATCAAGGCCACCACCATGGCCGGCATCTACGTGCTGCTCGATTTCCATCCCTATCTCGACAACCCGATGTTCGTGCGCACGCTCAAGGACATCGCGCAGGACTACAACAAGTGCGCGCGCACCATCGTGCTCATCAGTCACGAGCTGAAGCTGCCGCAGGAGCTCGATCATCTCGCCGCGCGCTTCACGCTGCGCATGCCGGACAAGCAGGAACGGCAGGCCATCGTGATGCAGATGGCGCGCGAATGGGCGCAGGGCAATGGCAACATGCCGCGGGTCGACCTGAAGGTGGTGGAAAAGCTGGTCGACAATCTCGCCGGCCTGCCGCTGCACGACTGCGAGCGGCTCACGCGCCAGGCCATTTTCAACGACGGCGCGCTCACCGAGGACGACCTCACGCCGATGCTGACGGCGAAGTACCAGTTGCTGAATCGCGGCGGCACGCTGTCGTTCGAGCCCGATACGGCGCGCTTTGCCGAAGTCGGCGGCATGAAAAACCTGCGGCGCTGGATCCTGCAGCGCAAGGCGGCGTTCGACGGCAGCGCACCCGAGCTCGACGCGCCGAAGGGCGTATTGTTGTTAGGCGTACAGGGCTGCGGCAAGAGCCTGGCGGCGCGCGCCGCCGCCGGCGTGCTCGGCGTGCCGCTGGTGCGGCTCGATTTCGGCGCGATATTCTCCAAGTGGCACGGCGAGTCGGAGAAAAACCTGCGCGACTCGCTGGAGTCGGCCGAAGCCCTCGCACCCTGCGTGTTGTGGCTCGATGAAATCGAGAAAGCGCTGGCCACCGGCGACGGTGACAGCGGCACCTCGCGCCGCGTCCTCGGCGCGTTCCTCACGTGGCTGGCCGAACAGCGGGCGCGCGTGTTCATCGTGGCCACGGCGAACGACATCACCGCCTTGCCGCCCGAGCTCGTGCGCAAGGGAAGGTTCGATGAAATCTTCTTCGTCGACCTGCCCTCGCCCGCGGCGCGTTTCGAGATCTTCGGAATTCATTGCAAGAAACGCGCGGTGACGCTCTCGGAAGCGGACATGAAGGCGCTGGCCGAGCGCACCGAAGGTTTCTCGGGCGCCGAGATCGAACAGGCCGTGGTGTCGGCGCTGTACACCGCGCATGCCAGCCAGAAGGCCGTGGACGCGCGCATGATCGCCGCGGAGCTCGAGGCCACCCGGCCGTTGTCGGTGGTACTCGGCGAGAAGATCCACGAGCTGCGCGCGTGGGCAGCGGAGCGCACCGTCCCCGCCGATTGACGAAATGGGGATGCGCCTGCCCTAGCGGGCAAGCTCGCGTTCCAGCTCCGCGCGACGCGCGGGTAGAGACGTTCCCCTTATTCTCACTTGGGTGGCGGCAGCGCGAAGCCTCAATCCACAAAACGAAAACTGCTGACCGTGATGCCGCCCAGGAAATCCTTCTCGTGATATGCCAGTTCGGTCATGTCGTCACCTGCCGCGCCCACCGCGACCATGAGCGGCAACAGGTGCTCCTCGCGCGGATGCGCGGCGCGCGCCGACGGCGCGGACTCCCACGCGGCCAGTAGTTTGGCGCGGTTGGCCGGGCTGCCGCCGAGCAACGCGGCGTTGAGCCAGGCGTCGAACTCGCGCGATGGAGCGTAGGCGCGCGGACTGAAAAACTCGCGCAGATTGTGGTAGCTCAAGCCGCTGCCGACGATCAGCACGCCTTCCTCGCGCAACGGCGCGATGGCGCGGCCCATCGCCAGATGCGTTTCCGGATCGAGCCCCACCTTGAGCGACAGCTGCACCACGGGCACGTCGGCGCCCGGATAGATCACGTGAAGAGGTGTGAACGCGCCGTGATCGAAGCCGCGCGCCTCATCGAGGCGTGCGGGCATGCCCGCCGTCTCGATCAATGTCTTCGCACGCGCCGCGAGCAACGGGTCGCCCGGCGCGTCGTAACGAATGTGGTAGGTGAAGTCGGGGAAGCCGCCGTAGTCGTAGATCATCGGTGGCTTGGCGCCCGAGGTGAGCGTGAACTCGTCCTCCTCCCAGTGCGCCGAGATCATCAGTACTGCTTTGGGCCTGACCGCGATCTGCCGCGGCATGCCGGCCAGCGCCGCTTCGAGCTTGGCGTACGCGCGACGCGATGGGTCGTCCATGAACGACCACGGACCGCCGCCGTGGGAGATGAAATACACCGGAAGTCGATGCCGATTCATTTGACTACCAGTGTACGCTCGGCTCGCGGGAGCGCGAGGGGGAGTCATGTCGAATCGAACGACGATCGTTATCGCTGGCCTGGCGGCGCTGTTCCTCGCCGCGACGGCCAACGCCGCGAGCGTAATGATCGAGTTCGATCCGTCCTCGGCTCCCACTGCATTTGCCGCCGGCGAAGTCGAAGGCTCGCTGCTCGCGCGCCATTACAAGGTGATGTCGCGCGACCCACGTGCGCAGGATTTGCTCTATTTTCGCGGCGAGCTCTTCATCGAATTTGCGACCGCCAGTGAAGTGAAGCCGGAGGGCTTCAGGATCACGCGCAAGCTCGACGAAGGAACTCTATTTCTGACGGTCGTCAGTGCGGACCCCGCCGGCGCCATGTATGGCGGGCTCGAGCTCGCGGAGCAGATCCGCACGCGCGGCGTCCAGGGCGTGGTGGATACCGCCCGCAATCCCTACATGTCGATGCGCGGTACCAAGTTCAACATTCCGCTCGACCTGCGCACACCCAGCTACACCGACATGAGCGACTCCGCGCAAGCCAACATCGCCACCGTGTGGGACTTCGATTTCTGGCGCGCCTATCTCGATGCACTGGCGCGCGACCGCTACAACTACGTGTCGTTGTGGAACCTGCACCCGTTCCCGTCGATGGTGCAGGTGCCTGACTACCCGGACGTGGCGCTCGACGACGTGTGGCGCTCGAAGATCGCCTTCGCCGAAGACTACGACACCAACGCCACGGGCCTGGTGACGCCAGCGATGCTGGCTGACAAGGAAGTCGTCAGGTCACTCACCATCGGGCAGAAGATCGATTTCTGGCGCCGCGTGATGCAGTACGCCCACGACCGCAACATCGATTTCTACGTGATGACGTGGAACGTCTTCAGCTACGGCGTCGACGGCAAGTACGGCATCACCGACGCCATCGACAACCCAAAGACCATCGCCTACTTCCGCGCGAGCGTGCGCGAGATGTTCAAGACCTATCCGCTGCTGCGAGGCATCGGCCTCACCACCGGCGAGAACATGCCCGAGGCCAGTTTCGAAGCGAAGGAGACTTGGGCGTTCGCCACCTACGGCCAGGGCGTGCTCGATGCCGCGCGCGCCGAGCCGGCGCGGCAGTTCCGCCTGATTCACCGCCAGCACCAGTCACGCGCCCAGGACATTGCCGCCACCTTCGCGCCGGTGATCGCACAACCGAACGTGGATTTCGTTTTCAGCTTCAAGTACGCGCAGGCGCACGCGCTCTCCTCCACCACGCAGACTTTTCATCACGGCTATCTCGAGTCGTTGGGCAATCTCAAGACACTCTGGACACTGCGCAACGACGACGCGCTGATGTTTCGCTGGGCAGCTCCGGATTTCGTGCGCGAGTTCGTGAAGAACATTCCCTATGAGAAGTCGCAGGGTTACTACCTGGGCTCCGACATGTGGGTGTGGGGCCGGGAGTTCCTCGACAAACATCCGGCGACTCCGCGCCAGCTCGAGGTCGACAAGCATTGGCTGCACTTTCTGCTCTGGGGACGCCTGGGTTACGACCCGACGCTCGACGATGAACGCATCGCGGCACTGGTCGGCCAGCGATTTCCCGGCATCGACGGCCGGAGTTTGCTGAACGCGTGGCAGAACGCGTCGATGATCTATCCGCTGGTCACCGGCTTTCACTGGGCGGACTTCGATTTCCAGTGGTACATCGAGGCCTGCCGCAGCCGCCCGGGGCCGGCGAAGACCGCCAGCGGCTTTCATAGTGTCGAAACCTTCATCACCCAGCCGGTGCACCCGGGCACGGACAACATCCCGATTCCGCAATACGTCGCGGCAATCTCGACAGGTGGCCCGTTACCGAAGGGCACGACGCCGCGCAAAGTTGCCGATCAGATCGACGCGCGCACGAGCGCCGCGCTTGCGAGCCTCGCGGCGCTCGGGCGCACGCCCTCATCGAAGCGCAACGCCGAGCTCGCGGCGACGCTCGAGGACATTCGCGCGATGGCGCTGCTCGGCCGCTACTATGCGGCCAAGATTCGTGGCGCCACGGCGCTCGCGATGTTTCGCCAGGACCGCAAGATCGGCGACCAGCGTGAGGCGGTGCGACAGCTCACCCGGGCTTCCGCTTTCTGGAACGATTATTCGCGACGCGCCGGCGCGCGCTATCGCAATCCGCTGTGGACCAATCGAGTGGGCAACGTCGACTGGCCGGAGCTGAACGCCGAGGTCGAACACGACATAGAAATTGCCAAGGCGCCTCTGCGCTGAAAACCGCGAAATCAGCGCCCCGGATCGCGTTTTTCCGGCTGAACAACCTGAACGAACCTGAACGAAAACGTTCAGCAAGCGCTCAGCTCCGGGAGCAGATACTCACTCCCGAACGGATCGATACGGATCCGCCAAGGAGACTCAGATGAAACGCCCAGTGACCCTCGTTCTTGTCGCCTCGCTGCTCGTCAGCGCTTCCGCCCTCGCCGGTCCCGGTGCCGGCAAGCAAGTTGCGGAGCGCGTCGTCGCGGCCAGGGCGGCTCACGACAACGGTGGCAATCGCGGCAACGACCGCGGCCATGACAATCGTGGCAATGACAACCGTGGCGGCAATGATCATCGCGGCGGCAACGCCCAGCACAACAACAACCAGCACGATCGTGGCAATCACGCGCCGCCGAGCTACAGCAGACCGCCCGCCCGCCATGACAACGATCGTCACGACTGGAACGATCATCGCAACGACAACAATCGTCATGACAACGATCGTCACGACTGGAACGACCATCGTAACGACAACAATCGTCATGACAACGATGGCCACAACTTCAATGGCAACCGCGGCTGGGATCGCCCGCGCAGCGACTGGTCGAACCACCCCAACTACTGGGACAACCGCCGCCATGATCGCCGCGACTACGCCCGCTACCGGTTCAACTTCGGCTACTACCGCGAGCCGTACGGCTATCAGCACCACTCGTGGCACCGTGGCGACTATCTGCCGCGCAGCTACTACAGCAGCTCGTACATCGTCTATGACTGGCGCCCGTACCGGCTCTACGAGCCGCCATACGGCTACCACTGGGTGCGCGTGGGCAACGACGTCCTGCTGACCGCGCTCGCCACCGGTGTCGTGCTCGATGTGCTCTACGACATCTGGTACTGACGCGAAGGACTCAAAGAACCCGAGCTAGCGGGTAGTCGCCGGCCCCCTGGAATGGATTCCAGGGGGCCGATGTTTTTCAGGCACACTGCCCGCATGGCGGACAGACTCGAAACGATTGAGATCAAACTCGCGCACCTGGAACAGGCGGTAACCGAGCTCAGCGACGTCGTGGCACGTCAGCAAAAAGAGCTGGATCGCGCGCTCGACCGCAACCAGCGACTCCTCGAAAAAATCGCCGCCATCGAATCAGAGGCAGGCGGCAGCGCCTCGGCGCAAGAGAAACCACCGCACTACTGACGCGGCTGCTTCACGAACTCGATGGTGAGCTCGAGTGCTTCGAGCGCGCCGGGCAACAGGATTTCACCGCGCGGCAAGTCGTTGCGCTTCTGCCCCTGGTTACCGAGCACGAAGTCGTGATAGCCATGCTCGAACACTTCCATGCGAACGTTCTTGCCGTACTTGGCCAGTTCGTCGTGCAGCCGTACGTCGAGCGACTGCAGGCTGTCCTCTGATCCGACGAGAATCAGCACCGGCATCTTGATCGGCGTGATGTTCTCTTTGGAGACCACCGGATCGGGCGCGGTCGTCGAAAAGTCCGGCCGCGCTCCGCCGGCAGGAATCTGATAACCCAGAAACCAGATCGGTGCCGGCGCGCCCGCGACCACGGCGTGCAGTGTGGGCACGCGCGAAGCCATGAACATCGCGAGATTGCCGCCGAGGCTCACGCCATACACGCTCACGTTGCCGCGCTCGACGTAGGGCAGGTTCTGCACGTAGTCGATCACCGTGGTGCCGTCATCGATCGCGGTAATCAAACCCGTCGACGATGGCGTGTTCATCACGTTCCACGGGCCGCCGCGATAGTCGGCCACCGCCACCACGAATCCTTCCTGCAGGAATCGCTCCCACACGGGGCCGCCATGATCCCCGCGCGACCAGCCGACGAGCTGGTCCATGCCACGACCGCCGGGCGCGCCATGGAACATCACGATGGCGGGGAACGGTCCGTTTCCTTTTGGCTTGCGCACCGCGGCCGCGACGTACAGGCCGTCCTTCGCCTTGATCCAGGTCTGCATCACGGGCGAGTCGGCTTCGCTCACCACGTGGATGTATTTCTGATCGGGCAGCGCGTCGTTGCCGCCGGCGTGGCGCGTGATCCCGGCGTTCGCCAGGTTGTTAGCGGCCATCCCGGCGACTGCGGCCAGCAGCAGAAAGCACTTGCGCATGGGGCAACCCTCTATTTGGCGGATTTGATGGACAGCACATCGAGCTGAAAAAACTGACCGTCGAACGGCTGCGGCGACGGCGGCACGCCATCCACGACGAAGTGCTCATGATTGGCGATGGCCACGTCGTTCGAGTCGTATGCGCCCATGGTCACGGTGGCGCCGCCACGGATCGGAATGGTCACGCGGTAGTCGATGGGAAAAGTGTAGTGCCCCACCTTTTCCTCGTTGCGGTTGAAGGTGTACGTGGCCTCGGGATCCGATACGTGCAGGCTGTAGAAGTTGTAGTCGTTCTTGAGCGGCGTGCCGCCGGTCTGGAAGTGCTCGAATTGAACGGTGCCGTCCATGAAATTCTTGGGCTCGACCACACCGCGCGCGTGGAGAGTGACTGCGTACAGCGCGCCCGCCTTGCCGCTGAAAGTGCGCACGATCTCGCGCTTGAGTTTCCAGTGCGGATCGGCGCTCTGCAGCAGGCCCTGCTCCCAATGACACTCGGTGTCGTCGTTGAACTTCGGATTGGCGCAGGGCACTTCGAGGCGCAGGCCTGCAAGACTTGCGGCGGGATCGCGCTGAGGTGGCGCCATCGAACCGCAACCGCAGAACAAGGCAAGCGTGGCCGCCGCAAGGGCAGCTCGCAATTCAATGGCATCCCACATCAGTCCTCCGTGAGCGTCAGGGGAATTCGGTGTGCTGCGGCAGATCGTCCGTGATCGTCGTCGCGAAACCATTCGATCCGCACTCCTCAGCGCACGACGAACGACGTGATGGCGAGCAGCGCTGCGACCACCGACACACCGAGCGCGGCAGCTGCGATCCGGCGCGTGGCGATACGCTGCACCAGTGCGTCGGCGGTTGCCTGCTCGAGCGCCACGACGAGATCCCTGATTTGCGCGGCGAGCGTTGCGATCTGCTCGGCGTTGCTGGAGGCCGCCGTCTGCAGCTCCGCGATCTGCTGGTTCAACAAATCCGTCTGCGTCGGCAGGGTCTCGGCCTTCTTGCGCGTAAACGCGGGCCTGACCACTCCGATGATGGTGTCGAGGTTGTTCAGCACCAGCTTGCCCACGACGAGCCAAGGAACCGCCATACGAACCTCCTGGAAAAACTACGGCAGTACGCTGTACCCGCCGGTCTCGGCGAACTGATCGTGCTCGCTCGCGGCGCTGACCGCCGCTCCGCGGCTCAGGCGATCGCGGATCGCCGTCCACTTTTCTTCGCTCGGCACATCCTGCACCAGGATCTGCTCGCAGCCCGCCTTGTCGAGCGCGCGCAGGTTCGAATACAGATCGTGTGCATAGGCGTCCGGCCGCCGGCCGGCGTTGATCCAGGTGACCGACGGATAGGTCTTGAGCGGCAGGCGCATCGCGAGCACGGCCACGCGCCGCCCGCCTTCGGAGAGGTGCTCGGCGTGTTTGTCGATTTCGTCGACGGGCACGATGCTCATGGGCGTCAGCGGCGCGTAGTGCATCACCCTCGCACCGGGAACCCGCGGCGAGCTCGCGCTGGCGCCGACGATGACGTCGCCCACGACTTCCTTGAGCTGCGAATAAGTGATGAAACCTGGACGCAACAAGCGCACTTGTTCACCTTCGAAGCCCACGATGGTGGACTCGAGGCCGATCTGGCTCTCGCCGCCGTCGAGCACCACGCGCACCGCGTCGCCGAACTCCTCGCGCACGTGCTCGGCGCGCGTCGGACTCACGCGGCCAAAGCGATTCGCGGAGGGTGCCGCAATGCCACCGCCGAAGGCGGTCAACAACTGCTGCGCCATGGGATGCGAGGGCACGCGGATGGCGACGGTGTCCTGGCCGCCGGTGACCACGTCGTGTACGGAATCGGAGCGTGGCAGCACCATCGTCAGCGGCCCCGGCCAGAATCGCGCCGCCAGCTTGCGCGCGTTTTCCGGCACCTCGCGCGCCCAGCGGTGCAGGTACTTCGGGTTGTCCAGGTGCACGATGACCGGGTGATCGGCCGGACGTTCCTTCAATTCAAAGATGCGCCGCACCGCCGCCGGGTTCTGCGCGTTGGCGCCCAGGCCGTAGACGGTTTCGGTTGGAAAGACGACGAGCTCGCCGTCGCGCAATGCGGTGACGGCGCTTTCCAGCTCTACGAGGGTTGCTCGAACGACACGGACCATATGCGGGCTATCTTACTCAAGATCGCGGCGCTCCCATCCGTCGCCGACACGTTTCAGCTCGTAGGTCGGCCAATAGTGCCGATCGAGCTTGAGCGTGATGACTTCAGGCGCGTTGTTCCAGGTGATGGTGCGCAGGCGAATGGCCGAACGATCCGGTCGGCCGGAGACCACCTTGAGGAACTCGTCGAGGTTCGGGGTTGGCATGCCATCGACTTCGACGATGCGGCGTCCCGGGAACAGGCCGTAACGCGTCGCAGGCGAGCCGTACGCGAAGTAGCCCACGTACACACCCTCGGGTGGAATGCCGCGCTGCGCGATCATCGCGCGGTGTGGCGCCTGCAGCGTGGCGCCGGCCCACATGACGATGCGATCGATGTCGTTGCCGCTCAGAGAGGCGGTGGGCACGGGCACCATCTTCTCTTCGCCGTCGCGCCATACGGTGACGTTCACTTCGGGCTTGTCGGCGACCGCCAGCTCCACCTCGCGGAACCGCGTGACCACCTTGTCGTCGATGGCGAGCAGGATGTCGCCCTGCTTCAGGCGACCCACGGCCGGCGAACCGCCGACCAGGCGCACGATGGACAGCACCTGGCGCTGGTTCGGGCTCGCGAGCTCGAGCTTGCGCAGCCACGCATCGGAAAGGCCAAGCCGCCGCGCGGCCGCCAGCTGCTGCGGCAGCAGCTCGGCTTCGAGTGAGAACACCGGCTGGGTGGCCTGCACGCGGCGGAGCATGTCCGCGACCACGCCGATGGCCACGCCGCGATTCTCCTGCTGCAGGTCGCGCCCGCTCTCCCAGGCGAAACTCGACCACAGACCGACCACGGCGCCCGACGCGTCGGTGAGCGCACCATCGAAGTCGGTGGGTCCATTGACGAGCTGGATGGTGTCGAGATTGCTCTCGCGGAATTGCATGGTGCGCGACAGCGGCAACTGGATCGGCGACAGCGCCGCCACCTGCGTGGCGCGCGCATTCAACTCGCTGTCGGGGTTCATGCCGACCACCCACAAGGACTCGCCGGGCACGATTCTCCGGTCTAACAACTTCGCGCTGCGCACCGGCGTGCTGCCGATGAGCTTGGGGTCGTAGCTGACGATGGCGAGGTTGTGCAGCGGGTGCACGAACTCCACCTTGCCGGGAATCTCCAGCGTGCCGGCGAATACCACGCGTACGTCGCCCATGGAAACCGGCACCGTGTTGCGATCGACGACCACGAGGCCGCGCGCCGCGTCGACCACGAGGCCGGTGCCGCGATAGTTGCGCTCGGTGATGCCGGAGACCGAATACGGCATGTCGAAGCCCACGCCTACGAGAGAGGCGGCGAGTCCCGCGGCCCGCGGATCATCGGGCTTGGAGAAGCGCGTGCTGCCGCCGGTCTCGGGCTTCGCCGCGCCGAGATTCGCGAGCGGCGCGCATTGCCACACGCCGGCGGCGTCATCGCGCAGGCAATGGTTGGCGGGAAACCAGCGGCGATCCATGCGCGCGCTGCGCACGCTCGAACCGTTGGGGTCATCGACCGTCGAGTAGCGCACGGTAAAGCGCTCGCCATCGGCGAGCCCGGTGATCACGGCTTCGAAGGCCGCGAGATTGGGCGTGGGCTTGCCATCGGCGCTGGAAATCACCGCGCCGCGCGGCACGCCGGCGGCGCCGAACACGTAACCGGGATTGGCGACGTACACACCGTTGACGGCCACGTTGAAGTGACGCGCCATCTGATACGACACCGTGTGGACCACCGTGTCACCGAACTCGAGGTACGCGGAGGGCGTGATGTCGTGCAGGTTGCCGACGTTGAGCTTGGCGTTGATGGGTTTGCCGCCGCGCTCGAGATCGAGCTCGATCGTGCCGCCGACCGAGTCGTCGGTCACCTGGTCGAGCGGCTCGAATTCCGACACCAGCTTGCCGTTCACGCGTACCAGCACGTCGCCGGGTTGCAGCGTGCCGTCGGCGGGCCCGCCGGGCAGCACTTCGTTGACCACCAGCATGCCGGTGAGCGCGGGGAAAGCCCGGCGCGCCGACTCTTCGGTTTTCTCCGCGAGCCCCAGGCGGCGCAGCTCGTCATAGGGGGTGTAGCGGAACACCACCTGCAACGCGCCGCGCGGCACGGCCTTGCCGGCCTGGATGAGCTCGAGCGCGCGTTTCACGCGACCGAGCGGTAGATAGAAGCTGGAAGCGGCGCCGGTGGCACCGCCGGCATTGAGCGCGATGACCCGTCCCTGGATATCGATGACCGGTGAACCCGACGAGCCGCCCGAAGTGCCGGACGCCGCCTGCAGGTAGAACGTATTGAAGTCGTTGTATTTGCCGATGCCGTATTCGGGCGCGTCGCGATCCAGCTTGGCAATCGTGCCGGCCAGGATGGAGAGCTGCTCGCCGGCATTGTTGCCGATGACGCGGATCTCGCGGCCGATCTGCGCGCCGTCCGGATAGAGCGGCAGCGAGCGCGGCTTGATGAAGCGAAGTTTCTTCGGGTCGTAACGATAGATGCCGAAATCGTGCACCGGATCGCGGTACACCGGATACAGCTGCACTTCCTCGCGGTTGAGAAAGGTGGCCTCCGATGTGACCGGGCCGGGCGTCACCACGTGGCGGTTCGTGAGGATGAGCCCGCGTTCGGCGTCGATGACGAAACCCGTGGCCTGCGCCGAGGAGTTCCACTCGGTATCGAAGGCGCGCGTCTGGTCGATCTCGATGGAGACCACGCTTTCGGCGACGCGCGCCAGCGTGCCGCGCCAGGCGGCGCTTTCGCCTTCGGCCTGCGGCAATGCGGCCTGGGTGGAGCTCGACTGCGCCACCAGCTGCGGCGGCGCGTTCTGCGCTCCCGCCGGTTGCAGGAAGGCGGTGAACGCGAGTATCGAGCCGAGAACCAGCAGGCGCCGTGGATGCATGCGGAGTCCTTTCGTTTTGTTAGGCGATCAGCGCCAGAGAACCAGTATCCAGATCACCGCCAGCAAAAGCAGTGACGTGAGTACCGCCGCGGACCCGATGTCCTTGGCGAGACCCGATAACTTGTGGCGCTCGAGGCCGATGCGATCCACCGTGGCCTCGATGGCACTGTTGAGCAGCTCCACGATCAGCACCAGGAACATGGGTGCGATCAGCAGCACGCGCTCGATGCCATTGCGGCCTAACCACAGGCCCAGTGGAATGACCATCACCGCCAGGGCCAGTTCCTGCCGGAATGCCGCCTCTTCACGATAGGCACCCGAGAAACCCTTCATGCTCGCGCCGAATGCGCGGAGCATACGCGTGATGCCGGTGGGTTTCTGTCGGTCGCCGATGTCGTTCATCGGTGGACTCTACCAGAGGCGCCGATCCGGTTTTCTGACGGACGACGTCGCTTCGACGGCCTTTTCCTATGTGGGCCGCAGCCCCTGGGAAGTTTTCCATGTGAGATCGAGCTGACGCGCCGCACGGACGTCATCCAATCGCCGCACCGTCATGGTGTGAGGCGCCGATCTCACCATGTCCGGCTGCGTTTGTGCTTCCCCGAGGATGGCAACCATCGCATCGATGAAACCGTCCAGCGCTTCCTTGCTCTCGGTCTCGGTCGGCTCGATGAGCAGGCACTCGGGAACCAGCAAAGGAAAATAGGTAGTGGGCGCGTGAAAGCCGTAGTCGAGCAGGCGCTTCGCGATGTCCATCGCCGAAACGCCGAGGTCATTTTTCTGTTTCTTCGCCGTGATGATGAACTCGTGGCTGGCGCGACGCGTCGGATAGGCCGGATCGAAGCCCGCCTTGGCGAGGCGCGCCATGAGGTAGTTGGCGTTGAGCGTGGCGTACTCGCCTACACGGTGCATGCCCTCGCGGCCGAGCATGCGCATATATATGTATGCGCGCAGCAGCACGCCGGCGTTGCCCATGAACGCGGAGAGACGGCCGATGGACTGCGGCAGATCTTTTTCGGTGAGCCAGCGATATTTGTCGCCCTCGCGCCCGACCACCGGGATGGGCATGAAGGGCAGCAGCCGCGCGCCGACACCGACTGCGCCCGCGCCCGGACCGCCGCCGCCGTGCGGCGTCGAGAAAGTCTTGTGCAGGTTCATGTGGATGACGTCGAAACCCATGTCGCCCGGACGCACCTTGCCGAGAATGGCGTTCAAGTTGGCGCCGTCGTAGTACAGCAGGCCGCCGGCGTCGTGGACGATCTTCGCCACTTCCTTGATGCGCCGTTCGAACACGCCGCAGGTGGAAGGGTTGGTGAGCATGATGCCCGCGGTGTTAGGACCGACCGCCGCCTTCAGTGCCTCGACATCCACGTCGCCTTCGTCGTTGACCGGGATTTCCTTGACCACGCAGCCGCACATGGTGGCGGTGGCGGGGTTGGTGCCGTGAGCGGCAATCGGCACGATGATTTCGTTGCGCGCGAGGTCGCCGCGAGCGCGGTGATAGGCGCGAATCATGGCGACGCCGGCGAACTCGCCGTGCGCGCCGGCCATGGGCGAGAGCGCCACGCCCTGCATGCCGGTGACCTCCTTCAACATTTCCTGCAGCTCGAACATGCAGGCGAGGAAACCCTGGCCCAGGGATTCCGGCGCCAGCGGATGGCGATTGAGGAACCCGGGCAGCATCGCGAACGAGTTACACGCTTTCGGGTTGTACTTCATCGTGCACGAGCCGAGCGGATAGAAATGCGTGTCGATGGAGAAGTTGAGCTGCGAGAGCCTGGTGAAATGGCGCACCACTTCGAGCTCGCTCACTTCGGGCAGCATCGCCGGTTTTTTCCGCCGCAGGTTCTCGGGAATGTCGGCGGCGACTTCGTTGGGAGTATCCCGTTCCGTCGGCCACTGGCCGAACGCACCGCGACCCGGACGCGAGTATTCGAAGATGATCTTTTCGGGATGTTTGAGCATTGCCATGGTTTTACCTCAGGCGGCGCGCACGGCGGCCTTGAGCGTTTCGGTGAGTGCGTCGGCGTACGCCTTGATGTCGGCGTCGGTGCGCGTTTCAGTGGCGCAGACCAGCAGCGCATGCCCGAGCTCGGGGTAATCGTTGCTCAGGTCGAATCCGGCGACGATGCCGCGGCTCGCGAGCTCGGCGATCACCTGCGCGGCGGGCCGATCGAGCTGCAGCACGGCCTCATGGAAGCGCGGGCGATCGAAAGCGAGCTTCACGCCCTTCACGCGGGTCAGCGCGGCGACCAGCTCGTTGGTACGGCGGTGCGATTCGTTGGCCACGCGCGCCAACCCTTCCGGCCCCAACAAGCTCAGGTAGATAGTGGCGGCCGTGACCAGCAGGCCCTGGTTGGTGCAGATGTTCGACGTGGCCTTGCCACGGCGGATGTGCTGCTCGCGCGCCTGCAGCGTGAGCGCGAAACCCTGCTTGCCGTCGGCGTCGACGGTGCGGCCGACGATGCGGCCCGGCATCTGCCGCACGTATTCCATGCGCGTGGTGAGGAAGCCCGCGTATGGACCGCCCGACGAGAGTGGTACGCCGAGCGGCTGGCAGTCGCCGCAGGCGATGTCCACGCCCTGTTCGCCCCACTCGCCCGGCGGCTTGAGAATGGCGAGCGAGGTGGGGTTCACCGAGGCGATCACGAAAATTCCGTTGGCGTGCGCCCAGTCGGTGATGGCATCCACGTCTTCGAGCACGCCGAAGAAATTCGGTTGCTGGATCACGATGGCGGTGATGTCCTCGCCCTGGTACTTCGCGAGGTCGGCGACCGCGAGATAGCCCTTCGGGCACGCCACCTCCTCGAAGCGCACGCCCTGGCCCGTCGCCGTCGCCACCGCGACTTTCCGGTAGTTGGGATGCACGGTGGTCGGCACCAGGATGCGCTGGGACTTGGACTTCCGGTGCGCCCGGATCGACATCAGCGACGCTTCGGCCACGGCCGAGCCACCGTCGTACAGCGAGGCGTTCGAGACTTCCATGCCGGTGAGCGAGGAAATCATCGTCTGGTATTCGTAGATGAGCTGCAACGTGCCCTGCGAGGCTTCCGCCTGGTAAGGCGTGTAGGCGCTGTAGAACTCACCGCGCGTGGTCACGGCCCACACCGCGGCCGGGATGTGATGCTCGTAGGCGCCGGCGCCGATGAAGTTGAGCGGCGTGCCGTCCTGCGCGGCACGCGCCATCATGAGCTTGCCGGTGTTCATCTCGTTCAACGCATCGGGAATGCCCGCCAGCGACTCGATGCGGAGCTCTTTCGGAATCTCGTCGAACAGGTCTTCGATCTTCTTCGCGCCGATGGCGGCGAGCATGTCGCTGACATCCTTGGGCGTGTGCGGATTGAACGGCATGGTCAACCCTCCGCGGCGAGATGCGCTTCGTACTCGGCGGCGCTCAGCAATCCGGTGGGCGCGCCGCCGGGCTTCAATCGCATGATCCAGCCCGCGCCGTATGGCTCGGAGTTGATCAACTCAGGCTGGCTGCTCAGGCCGGCGTTGCCTTCGACCACCGCACCTGCGACCGGGGCATAAACATCGGACGCCGCCTTGACCGATTCGACCACGGCGAAGCTGTCGCCGGCCTTGAGCGCCTTGCCGGCCTCCGGCACCTCGACGAACACCAGGTCGCCGAGCGCGCCCTGCGCGTGATCGGTGATGCCCACTTCGACATTGCCGTTGGTGAGCGTGCGCACCCATTCGTGCGACTTGGTGTATTTCAGATCGGCGGGAATGTTGCTGTTGCTCATGTATGTCGCTCCAAAAGACTAACTGACCAGTACTTTGCCGTGACGCACGAACGGGGCTTTCACCACGCGCGCGTTCAGTAGTTTGCCGCGAACGTCGACCTGCACCGTGGCGGCGGTGGCGCGCGGCACGCGAGCCAGCGCGATCGACTTTTCCATGGTGGGCGAAAACGTGCCGCTGGTGATCTCTCCCTCACCGACGCCGGCGACGATGACCTTCTGATGGCCGCGCAGCACGCCGCGATCTTCCAGCAGCAGCGCGACGAATTTCTTCGCGAGGCCCGCGGCCTTCATCGACTCGAGCGCCTTGCGGCCGACGAAGTCGCGCGCCGGATTCTCGAAGGACACCGTCCACGCGAGCCCCGACTCGAGCGGGTTCTGGCTCTCGTCCATGTCATTGCCGTAGAGATTCATGGCGGCTTCGAGGCGCAGCGTATCGCGCGCCCCGAGGCCCGCGGATTTCACGCCGTGCCCGTTCAAGGCGCGCCACAGGTTCGCGGCTTCACCGGCAGGCAGCATGAGCTCGAAGCCGTCTTCGCCGGTGTAACCGGTGCGCGCCACGAACCAGGGCCCAAGCTCGCGGCCGAAGAAGACTTCCAGCGCGAGCGCCGCGGCGCGATGTTCGGCCGGCAACAACTCCGCCACCTTGGCGCGCGCATTCGGACCTTGCACCGCGAGCATGGCGAGATCGGTACGCTCCGTGAGCTCGACGCCGAACTGCGGCGCGATGGTCCGCATCCACGCCAGATCCTTGTCACGCGTGCCGGCGTTGACCACGGTTCGAAACCAGCTCTCGGTCAGGAAATAGACGATGAGATCGTCGATGACGCCGCCGGCCTCGTTGAGCATGCAGCTGTAGAGCGCCTTGCCGGCGACGGTGAGCTTGGCGACGTCGTTGGCGATGAGCTTCGAGAAGAACTCGCGCACCCGCGGGCCGCGCACATCGATGACACACATGTGTGACACGTCGAAGATGCCGGCGTCGCGGCGCACCGCGTGGTGTTCCTCGATCTGCGAACCGTAGTTGACGGGCATGTCCCACCCGCCGAAATCGACCATGCGTGCGCCCTGCTCGACGTGCAGGTCGTATAAAGGTGTGCGTCTGCCCAAGAACCTCTCCTCGAACGCCCGCGTATGCGTCCCAATAAAAAAGGGCGGTGTTTGGCGGTACCGGGTTGGGATTCTCGTGATTGAGCCGGCGTTCGAGTCCTTACGACGTCCGCTCAATCACGAGAATCCCAACCCGGTACCGCCAAACACCGCCCCTCTGTCCTTGAACCTGAGAGATCGGGCTCGTGTTAACAAGAGTCCACGTGCCGCACCCCTTCGGTGGATGGCCCTCCGGTAAGGAAGGACGATCGCTCTCCAGAACCCGCCTCAGATCCCTGCCGTTCGTTTGCCTGAGCGTTTCCGGGCGGAAACTTGCGCCTTCGGCGCCCTCATTAAAGAGGGTCTCTCGGACAGAGTCTGGTCAATTGGCGAGCGGGTGGCATCATAGCAGCCCCTTCCCCGACGGCCCAGCGAGACATTCATGAAAACGCGCCGCATCAAGCTGCCTTCGATCCCGACCCTGTTTCTTATTGCTGTCGCGACAACGATGTCCGTCGCTTCCTTCGCGAAGGATCCTTCAAAAAATGAGGAGGGGCGCGCGGCCGCGGTCAAATCGGCCGAGATCGACCGGTTCGCCGCGATCGAGAAAAGCGACGCCGCCGCGACGGCGAAAGTCCTGGCCGACGACCTCGAGTACTGCCACTCGAATGGCCTGTGCGAAAACAAGGCGACCTACCTGGAGATGATGACCAGCGGCAAGCGCAAGTACGTCGGCTTCGTGCCGACGGTTGCCAGCGTGCGGCTGTTCGGCGACGTCGCCCTGGTGAGCGGCACCGCCAAGGTGAATGTCGTCACCGACGGCAAGCCCCAGGAATTCTCCATCGGCTACTCCGACGTCTACGTGTGGCGCGACAAGCGCTGGCAGATGACTTCGTGGCGAAGCACGCGCTTCGCCGACGCACCGCCCAAGTGAAGCCCTTCATCGCAACGCTGGTAGTTAGATGAGCCACCCGCGCCGCAAATCGCTCGCCGTCCGCGTCGGTCGCGTGACCGTGGGCGGCCCCGCGCCCATCGTGATCCAGTCGATGACCAACACCGACACCGCGGACATCGAAGGTACGGCGCAACAGATCAAGGCGCTGGCGCGCGCCGGCAGCGAGCTGGTTCGCATCACCGTCAATGAGGCGTCGGCGGCGGCGGCGGTCGCGCCCATCCGCGACCGTCTGGCGCAGATGGGCATCGACGTCCCCATCATCGGCGATTTCCATTTCAACGGGCACAAGCTGCTGCGCGAGCATTCCGAGTGCGCCGAAGCGCTGGCGAAGTACCGCATCAACCCGGGCAACGTCGGCCGTGGCAGCAAACGCGATCCGCAGTTCGCCGAGATGATCGAGTTCGCCTGCAAGTACCAGAAGCCGGTGCGCATCGGCGTGAACTGGGGCAGCCTCGACCAGGACCTGCTCACGCGCATGATGGACGAGAACAATTCGCGCGCCGCGCCGTTGTCGGCCCAGGAAATCATGCGCGAAGCGGTGGTGGCCTCGGCGCTCGAAAGCGCGGCGCGCGCGGTGGAGCTCGGCCTGCCGAAGGAGCGCATCATCCTCTCGGCGAAAGTGAGCGGCGTTCAGGACCTCATCGCTATCTACCGCAAGCTCGCCGAGCGCTGCGAGTACCCGTTGCACCTCGGCCTCACCGAGGCCGGCATGGGCAGCAAGGGAATCGTCGCGTCCACGGCCGGCATGGCGGTGCTGTTGCAGGAAGGCATCGGCGACACCATCCGCGTGTCGCTCACGCCCGAGCCCAACGGCGACCGCACCAACGAGGTAATCGTGGCGCAGGAAATCCTGCAGACCATGGGACTGCGCTCGTTCATCCCGATGGTGGTCGCGTGCCCTGGCTGCGGCCGCACCACCAGCACCTATTTCCAGGAGCTCGCGCAGTCGATCCAGAGCCACATCCGCCATCGCATGCCGGAATGGCGAAAGTCCTACGAAGGCGTGGAAGACATGACGGTTGCGGTCATGGGCTGCGTGGTCAATGGTCCGGGTGAGAGCAAGCACGCCAACATCGGCATTTCGCTGCCGGGTACGGGCGAGCGGCCCGTGGCGCCGGTGTACGAAGACGGCGAGAAAACCGTGACGCTCAAAGGCCAGCGCATCGCCGAGGAATTCCAGGAGCTGGTCGAGAAATACGTGGCGCGGAGCTTCACGCGCAAGGACGCCGTGGCGGCCGAGCAAGGAGTGACAGCATGAGCAGCAGCACCGACGAAACCCTGGTCAACAAGAAGTGCGTGCCCTGTCACGGCGGCATCAGCGCGCTCACCAGGCCTCAGGCGGAAGCCATGTTAGGCCGCCTGCTCGCCAACAAGGACGATGGCTGGAAGATCATCGAAGACGGGAAAGCCATCAAACGTGAATTCAAGTTCCCGGATTTCTACCGCACCATGAGCTTCGTGAATGCGGTGGCGCACATCGCCAACCGCGAAGATCACCATCCCGACATCGAGTGCGGCTGGGGCTACTGCCGCATCCGCTACCAGACGCACGCCATCGGCGGACTGCACGAAAATGACTTCATCTGCGCCGCGAAGATCGATGGGTTGGTCTGAAATCCTCAGGGACTTTCCCAGGGCTGACGCCCACATCGGCAAACGCCGCCGAAGCGGCGGCGTCCGTGAAATCGTTTGGGCACTTGTCGAAATAACGGGCGGCCAAACGACCACTAAACAGCTTCAGCCCGTTTCTCGTTAAAGAGGTAGCCATGTTCGATGACGCACGCAAGCGCTGGTGGGCGCTGTATGTCCTTTGCGCCGGCGTATTGATGATCGTGCTCGACACGACCATCGTGAATGTCGCGCTGCCCTCGATCCGGGAAGACCTGAAGTTTTCCGAAACCTCGCTGGTATGGGTGGTCAACGCCTACATGCTCACCTTCGGCGGTTTCCTCTTGTTAGGCGGGCGCCTGGGCGATCTCTTTGGTCATCGCCGCCTGTTTCTCCTCGGCCTGATCCTCTTCACGGCGGCATCGATCGGCTGCGGCCTCGCCACTTCGCAGGGGATGCTGGTCACCGCGCGCGCCGTGCAGGGCCTGGGAGGCGCGGTCGTGACCGCGGTGGCGCTCTCACTCATCATGAGCCTGTTCACGGAGAACGCGGATCGCGCGAAGGCGATGGGCATCTACGGCTTCGTCTGCTCGGCCGGCGGCAGCATCGGCGTGCTGCTCGGTGGATTTCTCACCACTGCTCTCAACTGGCACTGGATCTTTCTGGTCAATGTGCCGATTGGCGCCCTCGTGTACGCGTTCTGCATGCGCCTGCTGCCGCACGCGCCCGGAACGGCGGGCGGCGCAAAGCTCGATGT
>DASYKM010000060.1:0-13030 GCA_035995425.1 Steroidobacteraceae bacterium | reverse complement strand
GGCGATGCCGGTCCGATACTGTTCCGGCACCACGGCATGCGAGATATTGCCGTTGAGCCACAGGTTGCTCTGGAACTGATTTTTCGACTTGGTGCGATCGGCGTAATTCACGCCGAATGACACCTCACTCAGGAAGAACGCCTCGCTGAACTTGCGGGTCGCCGAGAGGCGGATCGCCGAGATCTCATCGCTGATATCCGGAGCGCCGACAAAACCCGCGCGGCGCTGCCCGCCACCCCAGCCACCCGGATCGGTCAGGAATACCGTGCCGTAGTCGCTGTAGTTCAGTGTCGGCGTCAGGTACGAAACGCCGTTGGAGCCGGTGGTGAAAGTCACGTGCTCCGTCGGCGGCAGCAGTGCCGGATCGTTGTTGGTGCCAAGGCCAGCAGTCGATTCGAGCCGCAGATCGTTGCGGTCGACATTCGACCAGCTCAGATCGGCAGCCGCGCTCCAGCTATCGTTGAACGTGAATGCGGTGTTCAAGCCGATGGAATCGACGTCGGCTTTGCGGTCCTTGTTGTAGTTCTCGATGACCACGAACGGCACGTTCGGGAACGTGCCCGATTGCACGCGTTCGTTTTCGACGGGTCCGGGGCTGGTGAGCGTCGCGCCGGCCCACACGGTTCCGTATTCCATGCGCTGGATGGTCTGCAGCTCCCTGAAATCGGAATGATAGGCATCGAGCAGCATGTGCAGCTGGTCGGTCGGTGAAAACTCCACCACGCCCATGACGGCCGTGCGCTTGTAGTAAGACGATTGCACACCGTCCTTGTCGCCGCCGATGACGGTGTTTCCACCACCGGCATCGGCATAACCCCAGGGCTCGCGCGTCTGCGCCTGGTAGGGGGTCTTGTTGTAGGCGACGCCGAGCGCCACACCCACGGAATCGCCGGCGAACTGGTCGATATAGGTGAGATTGGCGCGATTGCCGGAATCAGGCAGGCCCGGAATGTTCGCGCTCTGTTCATTCATCTCGCGTTTGTAGCTCACGGCCATCTTGCGGCCGGACAAGGAGAGCGGATGCACGGTCGAGATGTCCGTCGTGCCGGCGATGCCCTGGTAGGCCATGCCCGCATCGGGCGTCTTGTAGATCTTGACCTGGGTCACGAGCTCAGACGGGTACTGATCGAATTCGACCGTGCGGTTGTCGTTGGTCGACGCCTGCTCGCGGCCGTTGAAGGTCGTGACGGTGAAATCGGGGCCGAGGCCGCGGATGGACAGCGTCTGTGCACGACCGTTGGTGCGCTGCGCGGCGATGCCCGGCAGGCGCGCAATGGACTCGGCGATGGAGGAGTCCGGGAGCTTGCCGATGTCCTCGGCCGAGATGACTTCGACGATCGAGGAATCGTTTTTCTTGACGGCGATGGCATCCGTGATGCTCTTGCGAAGACCGGTGACCACGACCTCCTCGATGTCATCCGAGGCCTGCTCCTGCGCCACGGCAGCGCCGCCGGCTCCCATGAGGAAGATGGCGCAACCCGCCGCGGCAGTGCGGACCTCGTACTTCGGACGATACTGCTGGGCGCGGTTGCGCGTTCTCTTTGAAGTCTTCACGGGATCCCCTCCTAACTATTGATGTTGTCCCGCGCGGCCGGTGAGCGGCGCGATTCCCTGGTGGCAAGGATGTTGGCTGCAACAGCCTCTTGGCAATGTCTTGCATACGTATTCACGGCGATGCCCGCCGGAAAACCCTGAATTCCCAAGGCGCCAGGAACAGCGCCGGCAGCGTCGCCGAGCGTTTTCCGGTCGATCGCGGCTCCGCAGTGAGGTCCTGGTACTGGCCCGCGCCGGCCTCCACGATCCCGGCGTAGCTCTGCGATGACAGGTTGACCACGACCACCAGCGACTCGCCCGCGCCCGTGCGCTCGTAACTCAGCACCCGCTGTTCGTCGCTGTTGCGCAGCCAGCGCACTGCCCCGCGCGTGAATGCGGGATGCGCACGACGCAGCGCCGCGAGCGCGCGGTAGTAAGGCGCCACCTGCGGGCGCCGCTCGGCCATTTCCCAGGCGATCGGCGCGCGCTCGAAGAGCGCGGGCGCGGCGGACTCGTTGGTGTCGCCCACTTCCATGCCGTTGTAGAGCAGCGGTACGCCATCCAGCGTGAACATCACCGCCGACGCCGCCAGCGCGGCCGGCAGTCCCGCCTGCGCGGTGGTGCGCAGCTGGTCGTGGTTGTCGGAGAATCGCAGGCGCAGCGCGCCGCGCGGATAGCGCGCCTCAGCCCGCTCCCACACCGCGCGCACCTCCGATGCCGGTGCGCGCCCCGCAAGGGCATCGCTCATCGCGTGGTAGAAGTCCCATGCATAGTCGATGTCGAATGCGCTGCGCAGCAAGGCCGGATCGTCGGCCTCCGCCAGGAATGCCAGGCCCGGGCGAACGCGATCGAGCTGCGGCCGCACGGATTCCCAGAAGTCAGTCGGCACGCCGCTCGCGTAGTCGCAGCGGAACCCGTCGAGACCGTAGTCGCGCACCCAGCGCACCAGCATTTCGCTCATGTACTGGCGCAGCGCCGGCTTGGAGTAGTCGAGATCCGCGACGTCGACCCAGTCCGGATTCGGCGGAACGATGTGCCCGGCCGCGTCGTGCGTGTACCAGTCCGGATGTTTTTCCAGGAGCACCGAATCCCACGCCGTGTGATTGGCGACGATATCGATGAACACTTTCATGTCGCGCTGGTGCGCGGCGGCGATGAGCCGCTTCAGGTCGGCGGCGGTACCGTATTCCGGATTGACGGCATCGTAGTCGCGCACCGCGTAGGGACTTCCGAGTGTGCCCTTGGCCTTGAGCTTGCCCACCGGGTGGATGGGCATGAGCCACAGCACGTTTACGCCGAGCTCCTTGAGACGGTCGAGCTGCGGGATGACGCCGGCGAAATTTCCTTCGGGTGAAAATGCCCGCGGGAATACTTCGTAGATGACGCCATCGCGAAGCCAGTCGGGACTGTGGCGCGCCGCCGGCGCGGCGGCATCCGCCGCGCGCGCGGCTGCGGGCGCGGCAAGTGCGGCCAGCGCCAGCAAACCCAGGCACACGCAGATACGTGCGTGATACACACTCAGACGCAATCGGCCTCCCACAGCCGCTTCCGGGCCGGCGGAAGATAGCAGCGCATCGATGGCGGTCGCCGTGAATACGTATGCACGCCGGCGCCGGAAAAAAAGAAGGCCCCACCGACCGAGGGGGTCAATCGGCGAGGCCTAACGAACGTGCGGAATGGTATGACCTCGCCTCTCGCGGCGGCAACGTCTTGAATACGTATTCAGGCTGAATACGTATGCAGTCATGAGAGCGCCTGCCGGGCTGGGTTAAGCTGCCGCACCGCGAAAACATGAAAAACGCAGCTCACAGCCTGACCTCCCCCGCCACGGCGCCGAACAATCCGTGGTGGCGCGGCGCGACTATCTACCAGATCTATCCGCGCAGCTTCCTCGACACCAACGGCGACGGCGTCGGCGATCTGCCGGGAATTCTCGCCAAGCTGGATTACGTCGCCACGCTCGGCGTCGAAGCCATCTGGGTGTCGCCGTTCTTCAAATCGCCGATGGCCGACTTCGGCTATGACATCGCCGACTATCGCGCGGTCGACCCCATCTTCGGCACGCTCGCGGATTTCGACCGCCTGATCGCCAAGGCGCATGGCCTCGATCTCAAGGTCATCATCGACCAGGTGCTGAGCCACACCTCCGACCAGCACGCCTGGTTCGAGGAAAGCCGGCAGGACCGCACCAATCCCAAGGCCGACTGGTACGTGTGGGCCGACGCGCGCGAGGACGGCACGCCGCCTAACAACTGGCTGTCGATATTCGGCGGCGTCGCCTGGACCTGGGAGCCGCGCCGCGGGCAGTACTACCTGCACAATTTCCTGAGTCAGCAACCGGACCTGAATTTCCACCATCCCGACGTGCGCCAGGCCTCGCTCGACAACATGCGGTTCTGGCTCGATCGCGGCGTCGATGGTCTGCGTCTCGATGCCATCAACTTCTGTTTCCACGACGCCCTGCTGCGCGACAACCCGGCACGACCCAGGCACCTGCGCAAGGCGCGCGGCTTCAACGCCGAGAATCCTTACGGCTTCCAATGGCATCGCCACAACAACACGCAGCCCGAGATGCTGCCGTTCCTCGAAGACATTCGAAAGCTGCTGGATGAGTTCGACGAGGTGGTGGCTCTCGGGGAGATTTCCTCGGACGACTCCACCGCGACGGTCGCCGAATACACACAGCCTGGCCGGCTGCACATGGGGTACAGCTTCGAGCTGCTGAGCAACGACAGTTCTCCGACACACATCCGCACCACGGTGGAGACGCTGAAGCAGCGCGCTCCGCAGAGCTGGCCCTGCTGGACCATCTCCAATCACGACGTCGAGCGGGTGGTGAGCCGCTGGGGTCGCAGCGCTTCATCGCCACACACGGCGACACAACTCTCGGCGCTGCTCGCCTCGCTGCGCGGCTCGGTCTGCGTTTTCCAGGGCGAGGAGCTCGGCCTCGCCGAAGCCGACGTGCCGTACGAAGCGCTGCGCGATCCTTATGGCATCGCGTTCTGGCCCGCATTCAAGGGCCGCGATGGCTGCCGTACGCCGATGCCCTGGGATGCAAGTGAAAGCGCCGGGTTCTCGAGCGCTCCGCCCTGGCTGCCGGTGCCGCATCAGCACCTGCAGCTCTCGGTCGCCGCGCAGGAGCGCGACGCATCTTCGGCGCTGCATGGATTTCGCCGGCTGCTGAAGTGGCGCAAGTCGCAGCCGTTGCTGATCTGCGGCGACATCGAATTTCTCGCCGCGACCGAATCGGTGCTGGCATTTCGCCGCTTCGATTCCACGAGCAGTCTGCTCGCGGCATTCAACCTGTCGGCCGAGCCCGCCACGCTGGAACTGCCCGGCATCGCGGTCGGGCGCGTGCTCGGCGGCCATGGCCTGCCCGAGGGCACGCTTGCTAACGCTACCTTGCGTCTCCCGGCCCACGGTGTGGCATTTTTCGAACTTACAGCGCGTTGATTTCATTGGCGCCGAGTTGCCACGCGCCACCCCAGTAGCTTTTCTCCGACGGCCCCGTGCATCATCGCGTCTGTTCGAGGGGGGCGACGCGTCGCACGCGCCGCGGTCAATGCACGAAAAACCGACATCATTCGACATCGCGTTTCTCGCGGGGGTCTCGCAACCCACCGTGTCGCGTGCGTTGCGCGGCAGCCCGGTGGTCAGTCTCGAGACGCGCAAGCGTATCGAGGAGATCGCGCGGCAGCTCAACTACCGCGTCGACAAGAACGCCTCGAACCTGCGCTCGCAGCACTCGAACACGCTGGCGCTGCTGCTGTTCGAAGACCCGACGCCCGATGATTCACAGATCAACCCATTCTTCCTGTCGATGCTCGGTTCGATCACGCGCGCCTCGGCACGCCAGGGCTACGACCTGCTGATTTCATTTCAGCAGATGACCAGCGACTTCTGCCAGGACTACGAGGACAGCCGCAAGGCCGACGGCATCATCTTGTTAGGCTACGGCGACTATGAGGAGTACCGCCCGCGGCTCGACAAGCTCGTCGAGCAAGGCACGCATTTCGTGCGCTGGGGTCCGGTCCTCACCGATGAACCGGGCGTATCCGTCGGCTCCGACAACGCGCAGGGTGGCTTCGACGTCACCAATCACCTGCTGGCCCAGGGCCGGCGCCGGGTCGCGTTCCTCGGTACGGCCACCAGCCACTCCCCGGAATTCTTCGATCGCTACCGTGGCTATGAACGCGCGATGATGGACGCGCGCCTGTCCACCTCGTCCGCGCTGCAGGTCGATGCCATCAATCTCGAGGAATCGGGCTTCAACGCCGTCAACGAGCTTCGCGCACGCGGCGTGGAATTCGACGCCATCGTCGCGGCCAGCGACCTCATTGCCATCGGCGCGCTGCGTGCGTTGCAGGAGTCAGGCGTGGACGTGCCACGCCAGGTGGCCGTGGTCGGCTTCGACGACATTCCCGCCGCCAGCCTCACCAATCCACCGCTGACCACCGTCATGCAGGACACGCGTCGCGCGGGCGAGCTGCTCGTCGAGACGCTGCTGCGCCAGATCACGGGCGTTGCCACGAACAACAGCGTCATCCCGACCCGGCTGGTGGTCCGCAAATCCGGCTAGCAGGCTTCTGAATCGAGCTTCACTTCACGCGCAGCGCCAATATTCCCGCCAGTACGAAACTCACGCCACCGACCACCAGCACGTAGATCGGCTGTCCACCGAGCAGGGGTTTCAGTACATCGCTCAGGACGCTCGCGGCCACGAGCTGCGGGATCACGATGAAGAAGTTGAACACGCCCATGTACACGCCCATCTTGCGCGAGGGGACACTGCCCGCGAGCAATGCATACGGCAACGACACGATCGACGCCCACGCGAAGCCCACGCCGACCATGGACGCCAGCAGCCAGTCCGGATCGCGGATGACGAGGAAGGATGCGAGTCCCACGCCGCCAAGCAGCAGGTTGATGAAGTGACTCACGGGCAGACCCAGCTTACGGACCATGATCGGGATCACTATCGCGGCGAGCGCCGCGAAGCCGCTGTACGCCGAGAACAGCACACCGACCCAGTTCGCACCCTCGTTGTACGCAACCCCGATGGTGTCGGTGGCGTGAAAATGCACCTGCGTCACGGCGGGGTTCGTGTACAGCCACATGGCGAACAACGCGAGCCAGGAAAAGAATTGCACGGGAATGAGTTGCCGCATGCGCATCGGCATGCCGTCGATGTCGCGCATCAATGTCGCGAACATCCCCTCGCCCGTGCTCGCTGCGTTGGAGAGCAGCGCCACACCCCAGGCGCCGAACAACCCGCACAGTATGTAGAGCTCCGCACGCCGCTGGAAATGCCACACAAGGAGCGCGCCCGCGATGCCGACACCGAACCACAGCGCGCCACGTCGCTTCGCGTGCGCGGCGCTGCCGGGCGTGACGCCTTCGGAAAGCGGCGTGGCGTCCGCGAAACCATGCAGTTCGCCGGGCGGATACTCGCGCGTCGTGAAGATGGTCCACAGCATCGCGGCCGCGAGTACGACGGCACCGATGTCGAATGAATAGCGCAGCGTGTCGGGTATCGACGCGGCGCCCGCACCGGTACCCACATTGCTCACGCCCGCGTGCGCGAAAATCCACGGCAGCACACCGGCGATGACGGCGCCCACGCCGATGAAGAAACTCTGCATCGCGTAGCCCGCGGGTCGCTGCCGTTCCGGCAATTGATCGCCGACGAACGCGCGGAACGGCTCCATGGCGATGTTGATGCTGGCGTCGAGGATCCACAGCAGGCTCGCGGCGATCCACAGCACCGGCGAACGCGGCATGGCGATGAGCGCGAACGACGCGAGCAAGGCTCCGGCGAGGAAATACGGCCGGCGGCGCCCGAGCCAGTTCCAGGTTCGATCCGAGTAGTAACCGACGATGGGCTGCACGAGCAGGCCCGTGAGCGGCGCCGCCACCCACAGGATCGGCAGGTCGTCGATCGAAGCCCCCAGAGTCTGGAAGATGCGGCTCACGTTCGAGTTCTGCAGCTGGAAAGCGAACTGCAGCCCGAGAAAGCCGAAGCACATGTTCCAGATCTGCCAGAACGAAACCTGCGGCTTGAATGTGGCGCTCATTCCGCCGTCCCTTCGCAGACGGCATAACTCAGTGGCGGCACTTCGACCCGGTAGCTGCCGGGCGCGCTGGCCTTCACCGCGCACGAGCCGCGCAGCGCCCTGAAAACCTTTGATCCCGGTTCGACTTCGATCTGCCGCACGGCCGTCTCCGTTGAGGTATTGAATGCCAGCACGAGCTCACGATTGTCGTTGACCAGCCGCGACGCAACGAGCAATCCCGGCGCCTTGCCGTGCGCGCGGACGATCTGCCGTCCGCGCCGCAGCGCCACGTGCTCCTGGCGTAGTTTGGCGAGCCCGGTGATTTGCGCATACAGCGGATGCTGTGGATTGAAATTCGCAACCGCGGTCGTGGCATTACTGCCCAACAAACCCTGGTCGTTGTAACTCGCCACCTGGCTGGCGAACAGATCCTGCCGGGCATCCTGGTCCACGCCACGACCGACGAAGCCCTGCTCATCACCGTAGTACACCACCGGGACGCCGCGCAGCAGGAACATCATGGCGTTCCCCAGCATCACGCGCTTCAACACTTCGTCGTCGGTCTCGGTGGGACGCGCGGCGCGAATGATCCAGGCGAAGCGGCCGAAATCGTGATTGCCCGTGAACGTGGGCAGGCGAAGCGCGGCCGCCACGCCGCCTTCATACAGGCCATCGTCTTCATACAGCCGCGCGAGCACCGACGTGCCTTCGCTGCCCGCCACGACCCTTTCGACGGCGCGCGCGAACCCGAAGTCGAGCACCGAGGGAAGTTTGTCCACGCGCGTGTGGCGCGCGAGCTGCGCGACGTCGAGCGTTTCCGCCGCCACTTCGCCGAAAATATGAAAGTTGACGATGCCGCGCGCCCGGGCGCGGCTCAGCATGGCCGGCGAGAACACCTGCCAGAATTCCGGATTCACATGCCGTGCGGTGTCGATGCGATATCCGTCGATGCCATACCGGTCGATCCACGCCCCATAGATGTCGATGAAGCCCTGCACCACGCGCGGGTTCTCGGTCATGAGGTCGTCGAGCCCGAAGAAGTCGCCGTACAGCGAGCTCTCCCCGACGAAATCCGAATCGCCGCGATTGTGGTAGTAGATAGGCGAATTCAGCCAGGCCGGCACCTTCACGTTGGCTTCGGCGGGCGGAACGAATGGCGTGTAGGCGAACGTGGGGTCGGTGAGCTTCGCGAAGTTCGGCAAGGTGCGCTGGCCATCGCCCGCGAAGCCGGCATTGATGGACTGGCCGCCGAGACCTCCCCGGCGCGAGTACGGATAGTCACCCTTCGAACGATAGGCGCAGGAGACCTTCGGGCACTCGCGATACTGGATCACATCCGCGGTGTGATTGGTGATGATGTCCAGGTACACCTTCATGCCGCGCGCGTGCGCCGCATCGACGAAAGCCCGCAGGTCGGCTTCGGTTCCGAAGTGCGGATCGACGCTCGTGAAATCGGTGATCCAGTAGCCGTGATACCCGGCGGATTCCTGGCCGGCGGGTCCCTGCACCGGCTTATTCTTATATATAGGGCCCAGCCAGATAGCCGTGGCGCCAAGACCCTGGATATAGCCGAGCTTCGCGGTCAGGCCTTTGAGATCGCCGCCGTGATAGAACCCCTTGTGCGTGGGATCGAAGCCAGTGGTTAGCCGGTCGCCCGTGAGACCACCGGCGTCGTTGGCGCGATCGCCATTCTCGAAGCGATCGGGCAACACGAAGTAGACGATCTCGTCTTCGGGCAATCGTGCGCGAAAATCCGGCGCGCCCCACGAAACGCAGGTCGAGAAGCAAAGCCCTACCAACGCGAGAAATCGCCGCATCGCTCCCCCACTCATCATTCGAGTTGGCGGACTCTACTGCACCGCGATGCCGGCGCAGTCATGCATACGTATGCGGCTACTGGATGCGGACAGTCTTGAGCGCCGCCAGCGCGGCGTTGGCGGCGGTTTCGCCACCCTTGGTCCAGACCACTTCGAACAGGTAGGCGCGCGAGTTGATCGACAGTGCGCCGGTGTAGGTATCGGTGTAGTCGCCGCCCACCGCCTTGATCTGCGCCTTGGTCTTGGGCCGCACATCGCGCGCCTTGAAGTAGAAACCGCGCGCGGCGTTGCCTTCGAGGCTCTTCTGCTCCTGGTCGACGTCGACCCCGCCGTTCTCGAGGCCGCGGGACATGTTGCGAACGTAGATTCGCAAATTGCCCACGTCACCTGTCAGCGTGGGATGCGGCGGCAGCGGAGCCAGCGTGAGACGCCACTGGGCCGCGTCCGCGCCGTGAATGGTCAGCGTGCCAAACGGAGATTGGGGCGGTGTATCGCCGACCACCCAGTCCGCGCCCCACCGCATGGTGAGCGTGTCACCGCCTTCGAGCGTGACCTGCTTGTCGGCAGCGGATGCCACGGTGAAGAAGCCGGTAACCAGAAGGCCGAGAAGCATCCTGCGCAGCGACATTGTCACTCCCAGCGGAAATTGAATGCCGGGAGAATACTAGTTAGAAATCGGCCCGGACAAGGCCGCGAGTCACACTATTCCGCCGAATGGTCACCTCGACAAAGGAGCCCGCCGATTTTGCAGGTCGGCGGGCTCGCAAGCTTGCGCGCTCAGACGAAGCGATTCACCAGGTTCTCGAGGTATTCCTGACGGCCCGACTGCGGCTTCGGATTGATGTTGGCCGCGACCGCCGCATCGGAGATCGACTCGAGCGATGCGCCCTTCGCATGAATCTTCTGCCCGGCTTCACCCGCCCACTTGGCGTAGCGCTGCTCGACGAACTTGTCGATGCCACCGTTCTCGATGAGCGCCGCCGCCGACAGCAGCGTGCGCGCCAACAAGTCGAGACCACCGACGTGGCCGTAGAACATGTCGGCCGGGTCGATGCTCTGCCTGCGAACCTTCGCGTCGAAGTTGAAACCGCCGGTGGTAAATCCGCCAGCCTTCAAAATCCTGTACATCGCCAAGGTCATATCCAACGGATCGTTGTGGAACTGGTCGGTATCCCAACCGTTCTGCGGGTCGCCGCGATTGATGTCGATCGAGCCGAAGATGCCGAGCACGTCGGCCATGGCGATTTCATGATCGAAGCTGTGGCCCGCGAGCGTCGCGTGGTTGGCTTCGATGTTCACCTTCACTTCGTTCTCGAGACCGTTCTTCTTGAGGAAGCCGTACACGGTCGCGGTGTCGAAGTCGTACTGGTGCTTGGTCGGCTCGTGCGGCTTGGGCTCGATGAGGATGGTGCCTTTGAAGCCGATCTTGTGCTTGTGTTCGACGACCAGCTGCAGGAAGCGGCCGAAGTTGGCGAGCTCGTGCTTCAAGCTGGTGTTGAGCAGCGTGTCGTAGCCTTCGCGGCCGCCCCACAGTACGTAGTTAGCCCCGCCGAGGCGCTTGGTGGCATCCATGCAATGGCGCACCTGCGTGGCCGCGAACGCCCATACATCCGGATCCGGATTCGTGGACGCGCCGCCCATGTAGCGCGGATGCGAGAACAGGTTGGCCGTGCCCCAGAGCAGCTTGACGCCGGTCTCGGCCTGCTTCTTCTCCAGGCGATCGACGGTCAGCGCGAAGTTCGCGACATGTTCCTTGATGTTCGATGCCGCCGGCATCGCATCCACGTCATGGAAGCAATAGAACGGCGTGCCGAGCGTCGTGAAGAAATCGAAGGCCGCATCCATCTTCATCCACGCGGCGGCCTGGTCCATCACGCCCGCATTCCACGGACGGTCGAATGTGCCCTGGCCGAAGATGTCGTGGCCGTTCCACGCGAAGGAATGCCAGTAGCAGACCGCCGGGCGCAGCAGGTCTTCCATGCGCTTGCCGAGGACGACCTGGTCCTTGTTGTAGTAGCGGAAGGCCAGCGGGTTGTCCGACTTCAGGCCTTCGTATTTTATTTTCTTCACGCTTCCGAAGTAGGAAGCGGGCGTAGCGAGAGGTTGTGCGCTCGACATGATCAAACTCCTCGGAATCTTGGACGAAGGTCTTGGTAAATCTGGGAAAAGGCTTTGCGCTTCGGCGCCAGCTGCTCGATATCGCGGGCGTTGGGTTCGATGACCACACGCACCGGCGGCGGACGGCAGACATCCTCCGCCCGTTCTTTCGTCTTGGCTAGCCGGGCAAGTCTGGCAGCGCCAAGCGCCGGTCCGACCTCCGAGGCATCGCGGTAAATGAGCGGCCGCTTGAGCGCCGCGGCGAGGACTCCGCCCCACCACATGGAGCGCGCGCCACCGCCGATCACCGAAATCTTGTCGATGGTGGCACCGGCTTCGATGAGCCCGTCCAGGCCATCGGCGAAAGCAAAGGCCACGCCTTCGAGCACCGCCTGGCCGATGGCCGCCGCGTCCGAGTCGTGAGTGAGGCCGAAGAGCACGCCGCGCGCCTGCGGGTCGTTGTGCGGAGTGCGCTCGCCCGAGAGGTATGGGAGGAAGATTTCCGGCCCATCCAGCGAGCCACGTGCCTCGACTTTGGACAGGAGCTCGGCCGCGTCCTTCGTGCCCGTGAGTTTCACGGCCCAGTCGACGCATGACGCCGCTGACAGCATCACGCTCATCTGGTGCCACACGCCCGGCAGGCAGTGGCAGAACGCGTGCACCGCCTTGGCGGGATTCGGCAGGAATTTCGGCGTGACGAGGAACAACACGCCCGAGGTGCCGAGCGACAGGAACGCGTCACCGGGCTTGATGACGCCAATGCCCGCGGCACCCGCGGCGTTGTCGCCACCGCCGCCGGCCACCGGCACCGCATCCATGCCCCAATCCGCGGCGATGTCCTTTCGCAATGCGCCGGTGGCGTCGGAACCTTCCACCACGCGGGGCATATGCGATTCATCGAGGCCCGTGGCGGCCAGCATTTCCGGCGACCAGCGGCGCTTGGCCACGTCCAGCCACAGCGTGCCGGCGGAGTCCGATGCGTCGCTCGCCTTCTCGCCGGTCATGAGCAGGCGTACGTAATCCTTGGGCAGCAATACGCAGCGCGTGTCCTTGAACAGCGCTGGCTCGTTCTCGCGCACCCAGACCAGCTTCGGCGCGGTGAAGCCGGGCATGGCGATGTTGCCGGTGATCTCGCGGCTGCGGGGCTCCACTTTTTCGAGCGTGGCGCACTGCTGTTCGCTGCGCCCGTCGTTCCAGAGGATGGCCGGGCGCAAAGGCTTGTCGGATGCGTCGAGCAAAGTGGCGCCGTGCATCTGGCCGGAAAGGCCCACGGCCTTTACGGCCTTGCGCAACCCGGCGGGAAGCGCTTTGACGGCCGCGTTGGTCGCGCTCCACCAGTCAGCCGGATTCTGTTCGGACCATCCCGGCTGCGGGCGGGACACGTTCAGTGGCGCGGACGCCTGTTCGACTACGGTGTCTTTGTCGTCCACGAGGACGGCTTTGACACTGGACGTGCCGATATCGATTCCTAAATACATCCGCCCCCTCGAGCATCAGTGAGCGGCCAAAGCCGCCAAAATTTGCGGCGGT
>DASYKM010000059.1:0-30482 GCA_035995425.1 Steroidobacteraceae bacterium | reverse complement strand
CGGACGAAAAATAGGAATGTCCCCTTTTTCCCGGCACCACCCCTCATTCCGCTATCCTCTCCCCCTCTCGAAGGGGGAGAACAACATGCTTTTCAATCGCTCGATTTCCGTCGGCCGCAGTCTTCTTTTTTCGCTGGCGCTGCTTTTCTCCGCCGGGAGTCTCGCCTCCGAACAACCGCCCACGCTCGCCATCGGCGCGGCCATGCCGCCGTTCTCATTGCCGGGCGTCGACGGCAAGACCTACACCGACAAGAGCTTTGCGAAGGCCGACATCCTCGTACTGGTGTTCACCTGCGCGCACTGCCCGACGGCGCAGGCCTACCAGGAGCGCATCAAGAAGCTGGTCACCGACTATTCGCCCAAGAACGTCACGCTGGTGGCGATCAATCCGAATCACGCCGACGCGGTGCGCCTCGACGAGCTGGCGTACTCCGACGTGTCCGATTCATTCGAGGAATTGCAGGTTCGCGCGAAAGACCAGAAATTCAACTTCGTCTGGCTGGACGACGGTCCGAAGCAGGAGGTGTCGCATGTCTACGGCCCCGTGGCCACGCCGCATGTGTTCATCTTCGACAAGGCACGCAAGTTGCGCTTCGAAGGACGCATCGACGACTCCGAGCGCGAGTCCACCGCGACCAAGCACGAAACGCGCGATGCAATCGATGCCTTGCTGGCCGGCAAGGATCCCGCCGTCACCTCCACCAAGGTTTTCGGTTGCTCGGTCAAGTGGGCGGACAAGGTTCCGGACTACGCTAACTACAAAAAGAAGTGGGCCGCCGAGCCGGTGGCGCTCGAGAAGGCCGATGCGGCCGCGCTCAAGGCCATCCGTGAGAACAAGGACTCGGGCAAGATCCGCTTGATCAACGTGTGGGCCACCTGGTGCGGTCCGTGCATCACCGAGTTCGATGAGCTGGTGGAACACAACCTGCGGTTCCGTATCCGCGGCTTCGAGATGGTGACGATCGCCGCGGAATTCCCCGACCAGGAAACGAAGGTGCGCGATTTCCTCACGCAGAAGCACGCCTCGATGAAGAACTACATCTTCGCGAGCGACAACAAGGACGAGCTCAGCGAGGCGCTGGATCCGGCGTGGAAAGGTCCGCTGCCGTACACCATCGTCGTCGATGAAAAGGGCACCGTGATCTACCGCGAGATGGGCGCGATCGATTTCCTGAAGATTCGCCGCGCCCTCGTGCCGGCGCTCAACCGGCTGACCCCCTGGCAGGGACTGAGCCCGATCAAACCGAACCCGCCGCCAAAGGCGACGAGCTGAGCAGCGATGCAGACCCTCGGGCTGGTGTCGCTGGTGGTGAAGGACTACGACGAGGCACTGGCCTTCTACGTCGGCAAACTCGGTTTCAAGCTCGTCGAGGACAGCTTCGTGCCGGAGCAGAACAAGCGCTGGGTGGTCATCGAACCGCCCGGCGCCTCTGGCGGCGGTGCCAAACTACTGCTGGCGCGCGGTGTGGGCGCCGAGCAGACTTCGCGAATCGGCAACCAGACCGGCGGCCGCGTATTCCTCTTCCTGTATACCGACGACTTCTGGCGCGATTTCAACGACTACAAGGCGAAAGGCGTCGAGTTCGCGCGCGAGCCTTCCGAAGCCCCGTACGGCACGGTGGCCGTGTTCAAGGACCTGTACGGCACGATGTGGGATCTGGTGAAGCTGAAGGCCTAGCTATCCGCTCACTTCGGTCGCAGCTCTTTGCGCAGCACGAGCTTCAATCCCGACCAGGTGTCGTCGACGGCACATACCTTGATGTCGACCAGGCCCATGGGCAGCGCCACATCGCGAATGGTGTCTTCCGTGATGTCGGTGGGCATCTTCGCTGCCTTCTTCGGCCACGACACCCAGATCGCCGCCTCCGGTCCAAGAGTCTTGCGGCAGGCCGCCAGAATCCGCGCGAGTTCCGCTTTCGACGCGGTGAACAAGTGCACGACGTCCGTCGCCTTGGAAACGCGGGCCTGGAACTCTAATCCTTCGGGCAACGGCGCCAGCAGTTCGCGGTAGTTTGGCGGGGCTCCGGGCGCGCTCACCCGCTGACCGGGTTTGAAGCCCAGCTTCTTTGCGAGTGGTGTGCCCGAATACCCGCTGCTCATTTCGATCGCGATTCGACCATGTGCGCCAGCGCGCCGTCGAGTGCCGCCGCGAATTTCTCCGGCTGGTCGAACATCACGAAGTGCCGGGCGCCCGAGATCGACACGACCTCGAGCTTCTCGACCCCCGCCAACAGGCCGCGGTAATAGGTGGTCTTGCCGTTTTCATCGATGCCCATGGCCGCGAAGTCCGGCGCATTGAAGGGCGAGATCTCGACCACCGGCACCTTGATGCTGGCGAGGCGCGGCCGGAAGTCGGCGGTGATCACCTGCGCGGCGAAGTCCGCGGTGGCGCCGATGTCGCTGCGACTGGAGAATTCGGCCAGCTTCCGGGCGATGGCTTCATCCACGCTGCCAATCTGCAGCATGTAGGCCTGTTGGCCGGCGGCGAACTGCTCGAGGGTCTGGCCTTCGAATTGTTTCCGGATGCCCTGTCCCATGGCGCTGCGATCACCCACGCCTTCCGTGCCGGGAAAAACCGGCAGGCCGTCCACCGCGACCACGCCTGCGATCAGGTCGGAATGCTCCGCGGCGAAATCGAGCGACAGCGTGCCGCCCAGGCTGTGACCGACGAGCACCGGCTTCCTGATCTTGCGGCTTTCGATCAGCGTCGCGAGATCGCGTGACAGGGATGCAAGCGTGGTGCCGGGCACGGGTTTGCGCCCATCGAAGCCAGGCAGCGTCAGTAGATAGATGCTGTACTGGCCGTTGAGGCGCGCCACCGTATCGGTCCACACCCAAGGTCCGCTCGCGAGTCCCGGGATGAGAATGAGCGCCGGGCCTTTCTTCGATACCTGTTCCACCGCGAGTGCGCCGGCTTCAAATTTCATCGGAGCCGCAAATGCCGGGGCGAGCAGGGAGAGCGCCAACGCGAGGCCCGCCAGCAATTTCATCTTCATGGTCATTTCTCCGTGGAAAATATTTTTTCGATCGGCTTGCCGAACAGCTTCGCGATGGCGAAGGCGAGCGGCAGGCTCGGGTCGTAACGCCCGGTCTCGATTGCATTGACGGTCTGGCGCGACACTTCCAGCTTGTCCGCCAGGTCGCCCTGGCTCCAGCCGCGTTCGGTACGCAGCTCGCGCACCAGGTTTTTCATCGCGAGAACACGCAGCGCAGGCAGGAGTGCAACCCCCAGGTCGCGCCCATCACCGGCCACACCCAGAACATGCTGAGCCTGGGAAATCCGGCGGATTCGAGGAAGCCGTAAGTCAGGCTCAGTCCCGCCGTGACCGCCGCCGCGATGGCCAGGCTCTCGAGACTGCGCAAGCGCAGAAATTCGTCCATGCGGCGGAAGTGACGCGCGATTGCCCAAATCGCGAGCATCAATGGAACGATCGGCGTGACCAGCAGCAGCGTACGCGCCAATCCGGTCTCCATGGGCTTTGCGATGTAGATGGTTCCGAACAGCACCACCACGTACAGCAACATTGCCGAGAACAGTTCCAGGCGATATCTCTGGTTGCCTTCGCGCTCTTTCATCGTCGTTCCCGCCTTCTCTGTGCCTGTAAAGGATGCTTGACAGGCTAGACGAGCCAAAACGGCTTGTCAAGCATCCTTTACAGGTGGAATTGCGGGGATGAACGAGCTGTTCGCGGGCACGAAATAGCGTAACGCACGGCGCCGCACTGACACGGCCGCTCACCGGAAACCTGTTACTGGAAAGTGTTGCAGTCCTGGACGGAACCGCTGCCGTAGCCCTTGCGGAACCACTGCTGGCGCTGCGCCGCCGAACCATGCGTGAACGACTCCTGGTTCACGTGACCCTGGACGCGTTTCTGAATCGTGTCGTCGCCCACGGAAGAAGCGGCGGTCAGCGCTTCATTGATGTCGCCGGACTCGACCACCTTTTGCGTGCTGTCGGCGAAATGCGCCCAGATGCCCGCAAAGCAGTCCGCCTGCAGCTCCATCTTCACCGACAGCGCGTTGACTTCCGCTTCGGACGCGCCCTGCTGCGCGGAGCGGACCTTGTCGGCGGTGCCTAACAAGTTTTGCACGTGATGGCCGACCTCGTGCGCGATCACGTAGGCCTTGGCGAAATCACCCTGCGCCTCGAACTCGCTCTCGAGTTGCTGGAAGAAAGCGAGGTCGATGTAGACGCGCTCATCGGGCGGGCAGTAGAAAGGCCCCGCCGCCGAGGTCGCCCGGCCGCAACCGGTGTTGATCGCTTCGCTGAACAATCGCAGGTGCGGCTCGCGATATTGCTGCCCGGCCTGACTGAAGATCGAGGTCCAGGTGACTTCGGTGTCGCCCAAGACGTGCGCGACGAACGACCCGGCCTCATCGGTCGGCGCGCCGGCTTCGACGGGTGCTTCTGCCTGGGGTGCCGAGCCGGTCTGGCTCAGCAGGCTCATGACGAGCTGCGGGCCACCGACGAAATAGGCGATGACGCCGATGACGATGGTGCCGAGGCCGAGCTTCAGCCCGCCGCCACCCGCCCCGGTGCGTCGACCGCGGTAGTCCTCGACGTTCTGACTTTCCTTGCTGTCGCGCCAACGCATGCAGGGGATGTTAGCAGAGGGGCGCGCGGTATGATTCCGGCCTTCGTGAAATCCGGCCTGCCCATCGATGAAATTCTGCCCGCGCTGCGCGCCACTCTCGCGCGTCATCGCAACGCCGTGGTGGAGGCACCGCCCGGCGCCGGCAAGAGCACCGTTGTGCCGATTGCGCTGCTCGACGAACCGTGGTTGCGCGGCGGCAAGATCGTGATGCTCGAGCCGCGGCGCCTCGCCACGCGCGCGGTCGCCACGCGCATGGCGACCACGCTCGGAGAAGCGCCCGGAGAAACCATTGGCTATCGCATGCGGCTCGAGACCCGCGTCAGCAGGCGCACGCGCATCGAGGTCGTGACCGAAGGCGTATTCACGCGAATGCTGCAGAGCGATCCCGCCCTCGATGGGGTCGCGGCCGTACTGTTCGATGAGTTCCACGAACGCAGCCTGCACGCCGACACCGGGCTGGCGTTCGCGCTCGACTCGCAGGAAAACCTGTCGCCCGAGCTGCGACTGCTGGTGATGTCGGCGACGCTGGATGGCGCCGCCGTGGCCAGGTTGTTAGGTGACGCGCCGGTGATCACCGCTGCCGGACGCAGGTTCCCGGTCGAGATCCATCACGTCGGCACCGGCATGCCGCTCTTGCCCGGCGGGCGCGAGTCGCCCGAGCTCGGAGTGCTGCGCGTCATCAAGCGCGCGCTGAACGAAGCGCCCGGCGACCTGTTGGTGTTCCTGCCGGGAGCAGGCGAGATCCGTCGCGTCCAGGGCATGCTCACCGACGTCGGCAGTGATGTCGACGTGATGCCGCTGTTCGGCGAGCTGGCGCCGGCTGCGCAGGACGCGGCGCTGCGCCCGGCGGCGCCGGGGCGGCGCAAGATCGTGCTCGCCACCAATATTGCCGAGACCAGCCTCACCATCGACGGCGTGCGCGTCGTGATCGATGCGGGACTCGAGCGCCGTAGTTTGTTCGATCCGTCGAGCGGCATGAATCGCCTGGAAGTGCAGCGCATTTCGCGCGCCTCGGCGGAGCAGCGGGCCGGCCGCGCGGGGCGTACCGCACCGGGTGTTTGCTTCCGACTCTGGGGCGAGGGCGCCGAACGCAGTCTGGCCGCATACGCCCCACCGGAAGTGTGTGTCGCCGACTTGGGCCCGCTGGCGCTCGACCTCGCCGTGTGGGGCACCGAGGCGAACTCGCTGCGCTGGCTGGATCCACCGCCGGCCGCGACGCTCGCCAGTGCGCGCGACCTGCTGCGGCGGCTGGGGGCACTCGATGACGCCGGCAAGGTGACCGCGCATGGCCGGGCGATGCAGGAATTTCCAGCGCATCCGCGGCTGGCGCACATGTTGTTGAAGGCGCGCGAGATGGGCGCGAGCCAGCTCGCGGCGGAGCTCGCGGCTTTGCTCTCCGATCGCGACCTGCTGCGCGCCGGCACGGGTCCGCGCGAACGCGACAGTGATGTGCGCACGCGCCTGGAAGCGCTGCGCCGCGGAACCTCGAACGTCGACCGCGGCGCGCTGGAACGCGTGCGCCGCGCGCAACGCTCGTTCGAGCAACAGCTCGATGCCGGCGGGAAGCCGCGTTCGACCCATGACAAAGGTAGCGGCGATGTCGACGCCGGCGTGTTGTTAGGGCTTGCCTACCCGGACCGCATCGCGCGACGCCGGCCGGGCGCGGAGGCGCGCTACCAGCTCAGCAACGGGCGGGGCGCGCTGTTCGCCGCCGCGGAGTCGATCGCGCGCGAGGAATTCATCGTCGCGGTTGACCTGGATGACAGGGAACGGGAAGCGCAGATCCGCCTTGCGGCGCCGCTCGCCAAGGCTGATTTATTGGCGCACTTCGCCGCACAACTCCGGCGGGCCGATGAGCTGGTGTGGGATGCGCGCGCCGAAGCGGTGGCCGCGCGGCGCGTGATCCGGTTCGACGAGCTGCTCATCGAAGAGAAGCCGCTTAATGACGTGCCGCGCGCCGCAAGCGCCGCGGCCATGCTGGAAGGCGTGCGATCGATGGGCTTCGATGCATTGCCGTGGGACGAGGATTCGCGCGCTTTCCTGGCGCGCTGCGAGTTCGTGCGCAAGCTCGCACGCACCGATCTGGCTGGCTGGCCGGAAACCTCGAAGGAATCGCTGGCGCTCGATCTCACATGGCTCGAGCCCTTTCTGGACGGAATCACGCGCCGCTCGCAGCTGACGCGGGTGCCGCTGCTGGACGCGCTGCGCGCGCGCCTGAGCTACGAGCAACAGCGCAAGCTCGACCAGCTGGCGCCCACGCACATCGGATTGCCCACCGGTTCGCAGGTGCGCATCGACTATCTCGACGACAACGCGCCCGTGGCCTCGATGCGCATGCAGGAAGTGTTCGGCCTCGCGGCCACGCCGCGCATCGGCGGTGGCGCCGTGCCGGTGACGTTCACGCTGCTGTCGCCGGGGCGCAAACCCCTGCAGATCACGCGCGACCTGGCTAGCTTCTGGCGCAATGCCTACATCGACGTCCGCAAGGACATGCGCGGCAGATATCCGCGGCACTACTGGCCCGAAAATCCGCTCGAAGCCGAGCCCACACGCCGCGCCAAGCCGCGCGGCTAGGCTAATATCCCCCCCCATGGAAGCCAGACCCAAACAATCACGTTCCGGACTCCGCGATCGACTGCCGCTTGCGCCGCGGCACGAAATGCACTTCCGCTGGCGCGGCAACGAAGTCTCACGCGTCGAGGGATTTACCGACGCGGTGTTCGCGTTTGCGGTCACGCTGCTGGTGGTGGCGCTCGAGGTACCGCATACCTTCGACGGCCTGATGAACGTAGTGCGTGGATTTCCCGCGTTCGTCATCTGCTTCACGCTGCTCATGATGTTCTGGAATGCCCACTACCGCTTCCACCGGCGCTATGGCATCGAAAGCCTGTTCACGCGCCTGATGACCTTTGCGATCATCGTTCTGGTGCTGTTCTTCGTCTATCCACTCAAATTCCTGTTCACGCTGCTCACCGTGCAGATGTTCGGGCTCGACCTTCACGATGCACCGCATCTCGATGGCCACAACCAGGGACAGGTGGTCTACCTGATCTACGGCCTGGGATTCGCCGGAGTGTGGGGACTGTATGCCGCGCTCTATGGATATGCGCTGGCGAAGCGGGAAGAGCTGCAGCTCACGGCGATAGAAATCATTCAAACGCGCGATTCGATTGGCGAGAACCTGGTCTACGTCGGCGTGTGCGTCCTGTCGATCGCGCTTTCTCGGCTGACATCGGTCGACTGGCTGCCGGGAGTCGCCTATTTGCTCATCGGTCCGCTGCAGTCATTGAACGGCTGGTGGTTCGGACGACAGGTGCGCGCGCTGGCTGCAGGCAAATAGCCGTCGGATAATCGTCAGAGATCCCGCGCGCGGTAACGCGCGTCTTCGTAGGCGCGCTGCGCGTCGATGCGCTGCACGGTGAGCACGCCGAGGCGGAACATCAGCGCATCGCGGTCTTTCTTGGCGAGCGGCTTGTCCTTGTCTTTGTCTTCGAGCCGGACGTTGATGTCGCGGATCTCGTTGTCGATGGAACCCAGCTCGTCGGCGAGCCGGTGCACGTCGCGGCCCTTTCCGTAGGCATCCTGCAGGCGATCCTGGTCGAAGTTCCGGCAGATGCCGACGTCGAAGCCGCTGCCATACTCGCCGAGCTGGTAGGCGCGCGATGGCAGGCAAAAACGTTCCAGACCTTGCTCGCGCCCGTGCAGCCACGCGCCACGATCCGGGACCACATTCACCTTGGCGCAGGCCGTGGAGTGCTGGATGAGGTATTCCTCGGGCTGGCCATTCGCGCCGTCGCGAATGCCGATGTCTTCCCAGTTGGCATTCATGCACTCGCTCTTCGAAAGACTGGCGCAGCCGCCCAGTCCACCGACGACGGATCCGAGCATCGCAAGTGCGGCCAAAACCCTGATGAGAGACCTGTTGTTCATGGCTCGAACTCTAAGGCAGGCGATTTGAATCCCACCTGAACGGGCTTCACGTTCCGCTAACAAAGTTAAACGGGACCGCCATCTTCGCGCTCGATGGCCAGCAGGGCCGCGCGCGCCGGCATGCCGTTGCGATCCGGCCAGTCGCTGCGCGGGTTGTCGAGCGTGCCGCCTTCGCCTGGATGCTGGATGGAAAGGAACAGCGTGCGGCCGTCGGGCGTGAATTCGCAGCCGCACACCTCGCAGCCGGTGGGGCCACTGGCCAGCTGCCTGGCAAGCCCGCGCTGCGGTCCGCTGGTCGGCACCACGAAACAGCCATTGTTCGCGCGTCCGTGATCGTCGGTGTCGGTGACGATCCACAGCCGTCCCTGGGGATCGATGCCGAGGTTATCGGGGCAGTGGATGGGGCTCACGTCGGCGCGATTCGGGTAGCCGCCGAAGTACGTATCCGTGGAGGCCAAACTACCCGGAACGACCTCGCGCGCATCGACGATGTATCGACCGGTGCGCGGATCGCCCGCGAGCAGGAACACGTTCCACTCGAAGCGCGTCGCGGTCGCGTCGTCGCCGCCCTCGGCGATTTCGATGATGTGGCCGGATTTATTCTCGGGACGCGGATTGGCGGCATTCACGCCGGTGGTGGTCTCGCGCCCGTTCCAGTGATCGTCGTGAGCGACGCCGCGGTCCTCCGACTTGGTGCAGGGAATGTAGATGCGGCCGGTGATCGGGCTCGGCTCCACGTCTTCGGGCCGGTCCATGGGCGTGGCGCCTAACAAGTCGGCGGCGGCCCGCACCTTGATGACCACGTCACCCTGACTCGAGAATCCCGCGCGCGAGTTCAGCGGGCCGTTTTCATCGTGCACCAGCGGCAGCCACGCACCGGTGCCGTCCGCGTCGAAGCGCGCGCAGTACAGGGTGCCTTGGTCGAGCAGGTCGCGATTCGCGGCCGGATTCTTCGCGTCGAAGCGGTCGCGCGTGACGAACTTGTAGATGTACTCGAATTTCTCGTCGTCGCCCATGTAGGCCACGGCATGGCCGGTCTTGCCGATGAGTGTGTTGGCGCCCTCGTGCTGAAACCGCCCGAGCGAGGTGCGCTTGCGCGGCACGGATTTCGGATCGTGCGGGTCGATCTCCAGCATCCAGCCGAAGCGCAGGGGTTCGTGCGGCTCGACTCGCGTGTCGAAACGCGCGTCCTGCACATCCCAACCGTAGAAGCTGTTCTCGCGCAGCGGGAAGCGGCGATAGGCATCGAGCATCGCGGCATCCTTGCTCGCTTCGTGCAGCGTGCCTGCTCCCGCGAAGTAGTCGTCGATGTTTTCTTCGGAGGTGAGATAGGTGCCCCAGGGCGTCTTGCCGGCGGAGCAGTTGGCGAAAGTGCCGAGCACGCGCGTGCCGGTGGGATCTGCCCGGGTGCGCATGAGCTCGTGACCGCGTGCCGGGCCATGGATGTCCATGGGAGTGCGCGCGGTGATGCGGCGGTTTTCGCGCGCCGAGAGCTCGCGCGACCATCCGTGTGAATCGCGATACAGCTGCATCACGGTGACGCCATGGGCCGCCTGCAGGAATGCCACCGCGTTCGGGTGCTTGTCGAACCACTCCTTGCGCGCCGGCATTCTCATGCCGGCGCCGCGATGGCCGGGCCAGATGAGCTCGGCGTTCGCGTATTCGTGGTTCACGCACGCCAGCCCGCGCGATGCGCGGCCGGACACTTGCGAAAAATACGCCACGGCGTCGCAGTTGGTACCGAACTGCCGTTCCTGCGTGTCGACCGCGCCGGCGTCGAGCCAGTCGTCCGCGGCGAGGCGACGCGTATCGAAATCCGCCGTGCCGGTTACAAGGCTGTCACCCCAGCGCGCGACAACGTTGTGCCGATAGCCATCGGCAAGCACAAAGGCATCACTGTTCTGTGGCGCGACGCTGACGAAGGATTGGTTCGCGACGCCCGCGGAGGGCGGCGTCGGATTCCGCGCACAAGCCGCAAGGCCAACAGTCGCCGCCGCGCCCGTGACCAACGCGCGGCGTGACAAACGTGCCGCGAGCACGGCTTCAAAGACAGGCTGGTTCATGGTTGCTCATGCTAACGTGACCACTTGTCGGAGCCTAGCGATAGGGACATTACAGATGAGTTACTCAGACGTGCGCAATACGCCCGCGATCAGCCGCGTTGCCACAATCGTTGCCATTCTGGGCCTGGCGGTGAGCGCGCTCAGCGCCTGCGGTCGCGATGCCACTTCCGCGGCGCGCCCGGAAGCGAAGCCGGCCGCCGCGCCGCCACTCGCGAGCGTGCACGCCGATTCGCCTGGCATCGCCTGGTTCGATGGCGACGTCAACGCCGCCTTCGTCGCCGCGAAGGCGTCTAACAAGCCTGTGCTGCTGTACTGGGGCGCGCAGTGGTGCCCGCCCTGCAAGCAACTCAAGTCGGCGGTGTTCAATCGTCCTGACTTCATCGAGAAGTCGAAACTGTTCGTCGCGGTCTATCTAGACGGCGATCTGCCTGATGCGCAGAAGTTCGGTGACGAGTTTCGCGTCACCGGCTATCCCACCGTGGTGGTTTTCAAACCGGATCGCACCGAGATCACGCGCATCGCGGGCAACATGGATCTGTCTCTGTATGCCGGTGTGCTCGACAACGCGCTCGGCGATGTTCGTCCGGTCAAAGAGGTGATCGAGCTCGCCGTCAAGGGCGAGGCGCCACTCGCCGCCGACGATTGCCGCCGACTCGCCTACCACGCCTTCGGACTCGAGGATGACGGGGTGTTCCCCGCCGCGAAGCTGCAGACCGCTTTCGAAAACGCCGCGCGCATTTGCCCGGCGGAGCTCACCAAGGAACGCGCGCGCCTGCACATCCGCGCCGCGGACGCGGCCACCAGCCAGCAGGAGGATGCAATCAAGAAGGGCGGCAAGGCGGACAAGGCGCTCACGGTCGCCATCGTGCGCGTCAACGAATTGCTCACGAACAAAGAGGTCGCACTGGCGAATGCCGACGCGCTGCGTAGCCTGCCCGCGGAGTTCTTCCTCGCCGCGCGCCAGACGCTGCCGCAACTGGCACCGACACTGCGTGACCGCTGGATGGCCACCGCGGATGCCGCGACCGCCAATCCGGAGTTCGCGCCCGCCGACCAGCTGGCAGCGCAGCTCATGAAGATCACGGCGTCCCAGGCCTACGCGGCGGACTCAAAAGTGCCCACCGATGTGCGCAGCGTGGCCATAGCCACCGCCACGAAAATGCTGGCGGTGAAGCAGGACGCCTACGTGCGCGCCGGCGTAGTGAATTCGGCCATCAACATCTACATTGCGCTCGACGACTGGGAACGCGCCCGCGACCTGCTGGCGCTCGAGGCCACCACCTCGAACACGCCGTACTACTATCTGGGCGATCTCGCCGACGTCGAAGAACATCTCGGCAACAAGCAGCGCAGCGTGGAGTTGTTAGCCGAGGCCTATGAAAAAGCCAAGGGTCCGGCGTCGCGGTTCCAGTGGGGGTACAACTACCTCGATGGCCTGCTGCGGCTGACGCCCGATGATCTGCCGGCCATCGAAAAGGCCGGAGCCGCCGTCATCAAGGAGCTCGACGGGCCGAACCGCATTCATCGCCGCACGCTCTCGCGACTCAACAAGCTCGATGCGAAGCTGCGCGAATGGAACAACTCGGGCGTACGCGATGCCGTGGCGGTGAAGCTGCGCACGCAGGTGGCCCAGACCTGCGCGAAGTCCTCCGATGATTCGGTGACCGAAGGCGGCTGCCGCGCCTTTCGCGCCGGTTGACGGCGCCTGACTACTCGTCGCGTCGCGGGCGGCGCGCGTTGGTGCGCGATGCCGTGCGGATCTCGCGGCCGCGCTTCGTCAGCGCTTCACGCAACAGCCACTCGATCTGACCATTGACGCTGCGCAGTTCCTGCGCTGCCAACGCCTCGATCGCGGCGGCGACGGCCGGATCGAGGCGCAGCAGGAACGCCTTTCGTGCAGGCGGCTCGCTCAAGACGCTGCCACCTTACTGGTACAGCGAACCAGCATTGATCACCGGCTGCGCCTCGGATTCGGCGCACAGCACGACCAGCAGGTTCGACACCATGGCCGCGCGGCGCTCGTCATCGAGCTGCACCACGCCGCGTTCGGTGAGACTGTTGAGCGCCATCTCGACCATGCTGACCGCGCCGAGCACGATCTGCTTGCGTGCGCCGATGACGGCCTCCGCCTGCTGCCGCCGCAACATGGCGCCGGCGATCTCCGGCGCGTAGGCGAGGTGAGTGATGCGCGCATCTTCCACGTGCAAACCCGCCTTCTCGAAGCGCTCCTGCAGCTCGCGCTTGAGCCGGGTCACTATTTCATCGCCGCCGCCGCGGATCGTGAGCTCGGCCTGATCATCGTCGTGCGCGTCGTAGGAATATTCATTGGCCAGATGCCGGACCGCGGCTTCCGCCTGCACCGGCACGTACTGCTCGTAGTGGTCGATGTCGAGCACCGCGCGCGCCGTATCCTTCACCTTCCACACCACCGCGGCGGCGATTTCGATCGGGTTGCCGCGCTTGTCGTTCACCTTGAGCTTCTCGCTGTTGAAGTTGCGCAGCCGCAAGCTCACCTTGTTCTTGTTGATGAAGGGGTTCGCCCAGCGCAAGCCGGTCGAATAGTCCGTGCCGCGATAAGCACCGAACAGCATCATCAGCGCCGACTGGTTCGGCTGCAGGATGTATATGCCCTTCAGGAGAAAGAAGAACACCACGATCGACAGCGCCGCGAGCGGCGGCATGCGTCCGACCACGAAAACTGCCGTCGCCAGGAGCGCAACGAACGCGAGCAGCAGCGGCATGTAGCCGTTGACGCTCTTGAAGTCGACTTCTTGTGTACCACCAGGCATGTCCATCTGCTTCTCCCAATCGTGAATTGACTCAAACCGGTTGTGATACTAGAGTGATATCACTTTGCACGCAAGCCGCAGCCGACCTTCCCCTGTACAATCGCGCCCGGTTGGGCCTGTAGCACAGCGGTTAGTGCAGGGGACTCATCTATATAGGTGCCTGCGCGCGGAAACGCGCGCAGTGGACGGGATGAATTCAGGGAAACCTTCGCCGCCTTTTCCATGGGAGAAGAGGGGCATGGCAATCCTGAGCCAAGCCCGCGCGGCAGCGCGGGAAGGTGCAGAGACTACCTGAGGGCTCGTAGCGCCCTTGATGACAGGCTAGAGCGTCCCGCACCCTACCGGGTAGTTAGTACCCGCGGGTGAAGAGATAGTCCACGCGGGGCGGAAACGCTTCGGCAACGTGAATCCCTTGGTCCTTGGTTCGAATCCAAGCAGGCCCACAACCCCCTGGGGGAACTCACGCTTGTCGGCTGAGCGCCAGGCAAGGTGTAGGTCCGGGCCCACTTGCAGCGCATCTGCCTGAATTCCGGCTTCGGAATGCGTGGTGCCGCGATAGTCTCACGCCGACATTTCCGTACCCGTCCCTCGGTAAAGGAATCCGCCGTGAACACCGCCGAACAGCCTCCCGACGGGCTCAAACAACTGGCTGCGCATCTGGCACTCCGACGCGAATCGATTCTGTTGGCGTGGCGCCGCGCAGTCGACGCGGATCCGGAATTGACGATGGCGTCCACGATTACCCGGGCGCAGTTCATCGACCACATTCCGGCCGTGCTCGATGCGTTCGAGCATCGGCTTTCGGCGCAGGACGCCTCGGATCGTGACCTCGCACGCATCGAGCAGAAGGAATCGGCGGGCGAGCACGGCCTGCATCGCTGGCAGCAGGGTTATAACCAGCCCGACACGATGTGTGAGTGGGGACACCTGCACCTGTGCCTGCTTCAGGAGCTGGAAAGCTACCAGGAACTCAACGCCGGGCTGGAGCCCGCCGCGATGCAGCGCGCTCGTCGTGAGCTCGTCCGCTTGTGCAGCGACGGCGTTTGCGCCAGCGCGAGCCGCTATGCGCGCTTGCAGCAGAGCGAGGCCGCGACCCGCGTGCGTGAGCTGGAAGCGGCGCTTGCCCACCTGAGGTTGTTAGACCAGGGACGCGCGGAAGCATGGCGCGAAGCCGCTCACGACTTGCGCGGTCGCGCCCATGTGATTGCCCATGCCTCGGCCGTTCTGACCCGGGCAGACGTGCCTGAGCAGCTCCGCCCGCGATTTTCCGAGATGCTGAAACTCAGCGTGCAGTCGCTCGACATGCTGCTCACGGATCTCATGGACCAGGCACGCCTCGAAGCGGGCCATGAACGGCGGCAGATCACGCATTTCGACGTTGCCTCGCGCCTGAAGGAATTCTGCGATACGGCGCGGCCTTTGGCGGGCGAACGCAATCTCTTCCTGGTGGCGAAGGGCCCGGCATCGCTCATGGTCGACGGCGACGCGGAAAAGATTCAGCGCATCGTGCAGAACCTGGTGCTCAATGCGCTGAAGGTGACCGAAGAGGGCGGCATCAAGGTGACCTGGGAAGCCGGCGCAAACGACCGGCGGCCGCAGTGGGCACTGTGTGTTCAGGACACCGGCCCCGGCTTCGAGCGCGGTTCCGCGACGCCGCTCGAACGGGTCCTGAAGCGCGCGACGACCGAGGCCCACGAAGTGGAACACCAGAATCTGTCGCCGAGCCAGGCGGGTTCGCTGCAATCGGATTCCGCGCCAACCCTCGCCTCACAATCATCGCATCCGCGGAGCCGGCTGCCTTCCGGAGAAGGCATCGGACTGTCGATCGTGAAGAGGCTTTGCGAAATGCTCGATGCCAGTCTCGAGCTCGAGTCGTCGAAAGGCGAAGGCACCACGTTTCGCGTCATTTTTCCGCGTCGCTATGCAGGGCCGGCGAACGAGCCGTAGTCTCCGCCAGCGGCCGGAACTTTCCGGCGGATACTGCATCAGCTCCTGTCATGACCAAATCACCATCCCGACGCCGCCTGCTCCATCTCGCCACGGCGCTGGCCGCGTCGCCACTGGCCTCACTTTCCTCGCGAGCGGCGGAAAAAAAGGGAAATCTCATGCGGCGCGTCTTCATCACCGGCTCCACGGATGGTCTCGGCCGCGCTGCGGCGAAGACGCTCATCGACGAAGGCCACCAGGTTGTCCTGCACGCACGCTCCAGGCAGCGCGCTTCGGCACTCGCGGATCTGGCGCCGCGTGCCGCCGGCATGGTCATTGGCGATCTCAGCAGCGCCGCGGAGACGCGCGCGCTTGCCGAGCAGGTCAACAAGATAGGCCGCATGGACGCGGTCATTCACAATGCCGGCATCTTTCGCGAACCGAATCGCGGACCGACGCCCGAAGGTCACGCGAAGGTCCTGGCGGTGAACACGCTGGCGCCGTACGTATTGACCAAGCTCATCGAGCGTCCGGATCGCCTGGTCTACCTGAGCAGCGGGATGCATCGCAGTGGCGAGAGCTCGCTGCAGGACATGGATTGGGCCGAGCGACGCTGGAGCACGGGCCAGGCGTACTCCGACAGCAAGCTGTACGTCACCGCGCTCGCGATGGCGGTAGCCCGGCATTGGCCGAAAGTAGTTAGTAGCGCGGTCGACCCCGGCTGGGTGGCGACCAAGATGGGCGGCGCCGGCGCGCCGGATGACCTCGAAGAAGGGCACCTCACGCAGACCTGGCTCGCCGTCAGCGAAGAGCCGGCCGCGAAAGTCAGCGGCAGATACTGGCATCACCGCAAGCCGGTGGAACCCGCGGCGCCGGCACTCGACCCGGGTTTTCAGGATCGGCTCATCGCCAGGCTGAAGGAACTGACGGGCGTAGCGCTCTTTTGAACACAGACTTCGACGTCGTAATCGTCGGCGGCGGCGCGGCGGGAATCGGCGCCGCGCGTCGTCTCGCGCAATCCAGCCTCTCGACCCTGCTGCTCGAGGCGGGCTCCCGGCTGGGCGGGCGCGCCTGCACTCACGACGTCGGCGGCCATCATCTCGACCTCGGCTGCGGCTGGTTCCATTCCGCGGATCGCAACGCCTGGGTCAGCATCGCCGAGGCCGCTGGAATTTCCATCGACCGCACGCCCGCGCAATGGGGCGTTCAGTACCGCGATCTTGGATTCCCCAAAGCGGCACAGGCGAGCGCCAGGCAGGCTTTCGCGACCTGGATGCAGCGCCTCGAACAGTCGCCGCCGCCGAGCGACTGCGCCGCCGATGCGCTCGATCCGGGCAGCGAATGGAACAACTACATACGGACCATCGTCGGCTTCATCAGTGGCGGGAGCCTGGAGCAGCTCTCGATAGCCGACTACCGCGCCTATGACGAAGCCTCTTCGGACTGCAACTGGCGCGCGCCGTCCGGTTACGGCTCCCTGGTCGCCGGCAGCTTCCCTGCGCAAGTCGCACTTCGTCTATCTACTCCCGTGGACTCGGTCGCGCTCGGCGCACAGGGCGTCGCGATCCGCACGCCGGCCGGTGTCATTCGCGCGAAGGCGGCGATTCTCACCGTCTCGACCGCCGTGCTGGCGGCCGATACCTTGAAGCTGCCGGCCGAGCTCGAGCCCTGGCGCGAGGCCGCGAACCGGCTGCCGCTCGGCCGCAATGAAAAACTCTACCTCGAGATCGTCGGCGACGCGCCCTTCGAAACGGAATCGCAGTTGTTAGGCAACCCTCGTGACGTGCGCACGGCTTCGTACTACATGCGTCCACTCGGAACGCCGGTGATCGAATGCTTCTTCGGCGGAGAAGGCGCCCGCCTCGTGGAGGCGGGCGGAGCCGCCGCAGGATTCGACTTCGCCATCGGGCAGCTATGCGCATTGTTTGGCTCGGAAGTTCGCGACGCGCTGCATCCGCTGGTCGCATCGAACTGGAGCCACATGAAATACATCGGCGGGGCGTATAGCTACGCTTTGCCCGGCCACGCTTCGGCGCGAAAGATGCTCGCTCTGTCGTTCGACGACCGGTTGTTCTTCGGCGGTGAAGCGACTAGTTCGGGCGATTTTTCCACCGCGCACGGCGCACACGACAGCGGCGTGCGCGCAGCTGCCGCGGCCATCGGCGCGCTGGCACCGACTCGCTGAAAACCCGCGTCTTTTCATAGGTTTCGGCGCGAGCAAACAGCGTACAAAGCAGCGTGGTTATTGCACTACATTGCTTGCCGGAATCTTCCTACGAGCAATGTTCGTTTAGTCCTAACTATATGAATATAAACGCTAATCGTCCCTGAAGCGGGACGCCTTCGGTTCGTCGCAAATCTGTTGTTTGCGTACCTATCAATGCTTAGTCTCCGCGCCATTGCAGGAGTTGAAGCGTTTGAAAAATGCCAAGGCATTTCCTACGTCTATCGAAGCCGTCCAGCCGCTGTGCAACGGGCGTCGATGTAGCCCGGACGCAATTCTTCCAGCCATCCGATTCGCGCTGCGCGTCGGTAACTCAACACAAATCAGGACGACACCATGAATCTGAAATCAGGTTACGCCGGTAGTCACTCGATCAGCGCCGCGGTCCGCCGTGCGTTGTTAGCCGCGGCGGTTGCCGCGACTGCCTTGCCCGCTTCGCAGGTCCTGGCGCAGGAACCGGACGAGGCGCTCGAGGAAGTGATCGTCACCGGCTCGATTCTTCGCCGCACCGATGCGGAAACCCCCTCACCAGTGACCGTGATCAGCTCGGATGAGCTGGCCCAGCGCGGCATCAACACGGTTTCGGACGCGGTCCAGCGGCTGTCGGCTAACAACGCCGGCACGATCACCGCGGGCTGGAACACCGGCTTCAACTTCGCGAGCGGCGCGACTGCTCCGGCACTGCGCGGCCTGACGGTCCAGAACACCCTGTCGGTTGCCGACGGGTTGCGCATGGCGGCCTATCCACTGGCGGATGACGGCCAGCGCAACTTCGTCGACCTCAACACGATCCCGAGCGCCATCGTCGATCGCATCGAGGTCCTGCGCGACGGCGCGTCTTCGACCTACGGCGCCGACGCCATTGCCGGCGTCGTCAACATCATCACGAAGAAGGAGATCAAGGGCCTGCACCTTGGCGGATCGACCGCGCTCTCCGAGGCCGGTGGCGGCGACGAGAATCACATCGATGTGACCTGGGGCATGGGCAGCCTCGAGAGCGACGGCTACAACTTCTACATCAGCGGTGAGTACCAGAAGCAGGATCCGCTCTGGGCGCGCGACCGCGGCTACCCATTCAACAGCACCGACCTGAGCCGCAAGTGCGGTCCCTCGGGTAGTTGCATGACCAATCTCAATTTCAACGGCGTCACCGCCGAGCTCGGCGACACGCCCGAAAGCTTCAACGGCCTGCTCAGCATTCCCGGCGTTTCCCTGGTGCGGCCGATCGCCGACCCCGTGGCCACCGCGGGCGACGCGCGCTATCAGTATCTCGACCCTGCCGCCGGCTGCCGCCAGTGGCCGACCGTCAACATCACGCCGAATCAATCCGACACGGCGCCGCTGAGTGTCTGCGAAATCAACATTCAAAGCGCCTACATCATGTTGCAGCCGGAGATCCAGCGCTCGGGACTGTCGCTTCGCTTCACCGCCAACGTGGGTGAAAACGCGCAGTTCTACACCATGGCGAATTTCTACAAGACCGACACCTCGGCCTCGTTCACGCCGCTCGGTTTCACCGGTAGTTTGCCGCCGCCGAACCCCGCGGACCTCGCGGCGGCCAACGTCAACCTTCCGGTGTACGTCTGCTCGCAAGGCGTCGGCACATTCAACGGCGTCGGCACCGGATGCGACGCGAGCAATGGCACGCTGAATCCTCAGAATCCTTTCGCCGGGGCCGGCGAGCGGGCGCAGTTGCTGCTGCGCTCACCCTACGGCCGCGCCGTTGATACCAGCTCGCGCGCGATCCGCGCGGTCGCCGGCATCGATGGAAGCTTCGGCGAAGGCGGTTGGCGCTATTCGGGCAACTTCACGACCTCGGAGATCGGCCTCACGCAGGATCAGGGCAACTTCCCGATCCCGCAGCGAATCTGGGATCTGGCTGCCCGCGGCACGTTCAATTTCTCCGATCCGTATGCGAACTCGAAGGAGACCTGGGATTACATCGCGCCGGTCAGCAGCGAGTACAACACCTCGCGGTTGTGGCAGCTGCAGGGCACGATTGCGAAAGATCTCCTCGACCTGCCGGGCGGAGCAATGCAGGCCGCGCTCGGTGTGTCGTATCGCGAGGAATCGATCACCTCGCCCAGCGCCAACCCGGCCAATCTCTCCTCGCCGTACGATCGCTACTATTCGATCAACGCCGTCGGCACCTCCGGCAGTCGCGACGTGAAGTCGGCGTTCTTCGAGCTCAACGCGCCTGTGTTCAAGCAGCTCGAGCTGGTCGCATCGGGCCGGTTCGACGACTACTCCACCGGCCAGTCGAACTTCTCACCGAAGTTCGGCTTCAAGTTCACGCCCATCGAGCAGATCGCGTTTCGCGGCACCTACTCGAAGGGTTTCCGCATTCCGAGCTTCAACGAGTCCTTCGGTCTGCCGACCACCGGGTTCGTCTCGCGCGCCACGGGTTGCGGTGCCGCTCCGCAGACCTTCCCGGCCTTCTGCGCGGCACACAACAACAATGCCTACGCGGCGAACGCTTACACGCTCGGCCTCACGCAGACCGGCAATCCCGAGCTCGATCCGGAAAAATCGACATCGTTCACCGCCGGCCTCGTGTTCGAGCCGATGACAAATCTCGCCCTGACCGTCGACTACTGGCAGATCGAGGTGAAGAACCTGATCACCGGCGTCACCGACACCTCGGCCGTCGAGGAGGCGTACTACGCCAACAATGGCGTGGTGAATATTCCGGGCTTCACGGTCACGGCCGGTACTCCTGATCCGGCGTTCCCGAATGCGCTGCCGGTGCTGGGCTTCGTCGAAACCTCCTTCACCAACCAGAACAAGCAGGAAGTGAGCGGTATCGACTTCGGCGCGAATCTCACCTTGCCGCTCGGCGATACGGTTTCCTGGCGCAGTTCAATCGATGCCTCGTTCCTCGCGAAGTACGAGCTGACCACCGATGACGGCGATGTGTTGCGGTACGACGGTACGTTGAGTCCGTGCAACATCACGTCCTGCTCGGGCACGCCGAAGTGGCGCGGTTCGTGGCAGAACACTTTCGAGATCGGCAAGGCCGCGGTGTCGCTCACGGCTTACTACACCAGCGGCTATGACACCGCGTCGATCGACTTCGGTGGCATCAAGGGCGATTGCCAGGGCAACGCCGATGCCGCGGCATCAACCCTGGCGTATGTCGACGGGTCTCCGGTGCTCTGCAATGCGAAGCCGACCTGGAACGCGGATCTCACCGCCCGTTACAAGTTCAGCGACAAGTACACGGTCTACGCGGACGTGCTGAACGTGTTCGACATCGCCCCGCCATTCGAACCGTCGGCGGCGTACAACCTGTTCCAGTTCAATCCGGCCTGGGCCGGCCCGAACATCATGGGCCGCTACTTCCGTGTCGGTGCCAAGTTCGACTTCTGACCATCTGATGTTGCGTAACTTGGGCGGCTCCTTCGGGGGCCGCCTTTTTTTTTGCCGGCGCACCGCCAGCGGCGCTGTCAGCGGACTCCGATTCATCTAGGTAGTTAGCGCAAACCGCGGCTCGGCGGCCTTCGGGCGCTTGACTGTGGTAGCGCTATCGCCGATTACTACGCGCCGTCCGTAACGCCCAAGTCTCTCCAGGTCATCACCGTCGCGGCTGCCTTGCGGCAGCGGTGCTCCTGAATGGGTGTAAATCGGAAAAATGAAATTGTTTATCTCAACACGAAGGGGAATTTTCATGATTGTCAGTTTCAAGAGAATGGCGGCGCTCATCTGCGTCGCCGGTCTTGGCATATCGGCGGCCAACGCCCAATGCCTGACTTCGAGTCAAACGGGCACCAACAACGGCTTCTACTATTCCTTCTGGAAGGACAGTCCGGGCACCGTGAATTTCTGTCTGCAGGCCGGCGGCCGCTACACCTCCAACTGGAGCGGCATCAACAACTGGGTCGGCGGCAAGGGCTGGCAGACCGGTTCGCGCAGGGTCGTGAACTACTCGGGCACCTTCAATTCGCCCGGTAACGGCTACCTCACCCTCTACGGATGGACGACCAACCCCCTGGTCGAGTACTACATCGTCGACAGCTGGGGTACCTATCGCCCACCGGGTGGCTCGGGATTCATGGGCACGGTGTCCAGCGATGGCGGCACCTACGACGTCTATCGCACGCAGCGCGTGAATCAACCCTCCATCATCGGCAACGCGACGTTCTATCAATACTGGAGCGTCCGGCAGCAGAAGCGGGTGGGTGGAACCATCACCACCGGCAATCACTTCGACGCGTGGGCGACCTATGGCATGAATCTGGGCACGCACAACTACCAGATCATGGCGACCGAGGGCTATCAAAGCAGCGGCAGCTCCGACGTCACGGTGAGCGAAGGCAGCAGCAGCTCGTCTTCGAGCAGCAGCAGTAGCAGCAGCAGCAGCGGCGGCGGTGGAACCAAGAGCTTCACCGTGCGCGCGCGCGGCGTCGCCGGCGGCGAGTCCATCACCTTGCGGGTCAACAACCAGAACGTCCAGACCTGGACCCTGGGCACCAGCATGACGAACTACACGGCGTCGACTTCGCTGAGCGGCGGCATCACGGTGGCGTACACCAACGATGGCGGCAGCCGCGACGTCCAAGTCGACTACATCATCGTGAACGGCCAGACACGGCAGTCCGAAGCGCAGAGCTTCAACACCGGGCTTTATGCCAACGGACGTTGCGGCGGCGGTTCCAACAGCGAATGGATGCATTGCAACGGCGCCATCGGCTACGGAAATACTCCGTAACGATCGCATCGTCTCATCAAAGGGTGGACTTCGCGTCCACCCTTTTTTTTTCAGATCAGGAAGTCGTCCCCGTGCAGCTGCGAGGCGTTGACGCCGAGCAGCGTGATTTCATCGTCGCCGAAATCGAGGACCACTCCGCCGAGGATGTTGTGCGCGGTGGCGAAGACATCACCGAGATCGTCGATGCCCGCGACGTTGCGCAGATCGATGCGATCCGCGGATCCGGCGCCGGCGTGAAAATCGAGAATCGTGAAATCGTCATCGCCGCTGAACAGGTCGTTGCCGCCGCCGCCGAACAGGATGTCGTTGCCGCCCCCGGCATTCAGCGTGTCGTCGCCCGAATTGCCGATCAGCAGATCGTTGCCGGCTCCGCCGAGAAGTATCGTGTCGTTGCCGCCGGCGATGAGCGTGTCGTTACCGATGCCGCCGTCGAGCGTGAGATTCGCGGCGGCGGCCGGCACCGTCGCGGCGTTGATCACGTCGGCGCCGCCGGCCCCGCGCACAACGATGTGGTCCGAGGCATCGGTGTTGGCGATGCGCATCGCATTCGCGAGCCCGTTGACCAGGAGGTCGTCGCCGCTCGCGCTGACGGTGAGAATTTCGCCGCCCGCGCCACCGTTCAGCGTGACGGTGTCCTGCGCGCCGTCGCCGCTGGTACCGCCCGCGACACCGGTGAGGTCGACCAGCACTTCGCGCACATCCGTGCCGCGCAGCTCGCCGATCTCAACATTGTCGATGCCGCCGCGCGCGAAGATCTCCACGCGTTCGACATCGACCTGGTCCATGACGATGTTGCCGACGTTGCGCGTCAGCAGCACGTCGTTGCCGCCGGCGGCCAGCGTGAAGTTCTCGCCGGCGCCCGAGCCGTTGAATTCGTGCGTGTCAAAGCCCGACTGTCCGTCGATGACGTCGTTGCCTTCACCCGGGTTCCACTGGAAGCGGTCGTCGCCCGCGCCCATGGACACGGTGTCGGTGCCGAGGCCGCCGTTGATGAAGTCGTCGCCGCCGCTGCCGATGATGCGGTCGTTGCCGTTCTCGCCGAACAGTTGAAGCTGGATGCGATTGTTAGACAGACCCGAGGCATCGAGCGTGTCGTCGCCGGTGCCGCCGCGCACCTCGAGGTGATCGGAAGCCAAATCCGCTCCGGCGACGCGCACATCGGCCGCGAGGCCCGTGACCTGGACGCCCGCTCCGAAATTGGCGACGCGGACTGCGTCCGCCAATGCCGTTCCATGCATCGTCACGGTGTCCGCTCCGTCGAGGTTCAGCGTGACCAGATCGACAGCCGTACCCGTGAGGTCGTTGATCACGATGTTGTCGGTGCCTGCCTGCGCGTTGAACACGATGTTCTCCACGCCGTTCGTGTCCATGGTGACGTTGGCCACGTCACGGAAGAAGGTCGCGTGCTGGCCGTTTGCCGAGAGCGTGATGTTCTCGTTCGCATTCGAGCCGTTGAACTGCAGCGTGTCCGTGCCGGCCTGTCCTTCGATCACGTCGCTGCCTTCGCCCGGATCCCAGACGAAGAGGTCATTGCCGTCGCCCATCAAAGCGACGTCATCGCCCCGATTGCCATCGATGACGTCGTTGCCGGCGCCGCCGAGGATATTGTCCGCGCCCGCGCCGCCGAATATCTGATCGTTGCCGGCGCCGGCATCGACGTTGAGCACCACCCCGGTCGCGAGCATGGTCGACGCATCGACGATGTCGTTGCCCGCGCCGGTGTTGAGCGCCAGCGTGTCGCTGGCCGCATCCGCATTCGTGATGCGCAGCGTCGTCGGCAGTCCGGTGACCGTGGTTTCCGCGCCCGCGTTCGTCACCGTGACGGTGTCGGCCGATGCGCGTCCCGCGGCGATGATCTGATCGCGCACGCCATCCGCCACGCCGGCCGCGTTACCGAGGTCGATGTCGATTTCGCTCACGTCGGTGCCCGACAGATCGCCGACGTTGACCTGGTCGACGCCGCCGAGCGCATGCACGTCGATGCGTTCCACGTCGTTCAAGTCCATGGTGACGGCGGCGACATCGCGCGTGAACCGCACGCGCCCGCCATTCGCCGAAACATTGAATATCTCGCCGATGTTCGACGCGTTGAACAACATCGTATCGGAACCGGCCTGGCCTTCGATGACGTCGTTGCCATCACCCGGGTTCCACTGGAACACGTCGTTCCCGGCGCCTAGCAAAGCTACGTCGGCGCCTTGTTGCCCGTCGATGAAGTCGTTGCCGTCGCCGCCGAGCAATACGTCGGCACTGTTGCTGCCGAGAATACGGTCATTGCCGGCGCCACCGTCGAGCCTGAGCCGCGCCACGGCGGCGAAGTTGCCCGTGGCATCGATGACGTCGTTGCCGGCATTGCCGTTGACCACGAGCCGGTCGGTTGCCTCTGAATTCTGCATCGCCACCTGCGCGGCGAGACCGCTCACGTTCACGCTGCCGCCGACGGCGGTCAAATGGATGGTGTCGCCGCTGGCCGCGCCTTGAACGCTGACGGTGTCGACAGCGCCGGCGACGCCGTTGGCCACCACACTGTCCAGCGCTCCCGCGTTCGTGACGATGACCTGCGTTCCGAGACCGCTCGCGACGAGGCTGTCACCGCTTCTCGAGAATTCGATGGTGTCGCCACCGCGCTGCTGCAATCGCACGATGTCGGCGACATCGACGGATTCGGCCAGGTCGACGGCCACGACATCGACGTCGGTGGCGGTCAGATCGTTGATGACCACTTGGTCGGCCCCGCCGAGCGTGTGCACGTCGACGTGCTCCACGTCGTTCAGGTCCATGGTGACGGCGGCGACATTGCGGGTGAACCGCGTGCGCCCGCCGTTCGCCGACACATCGAAGATCTCGCCGACGTTTGCGCCGTTGAACAGCATCGTATCGGTGCCGGCCTGGCCTTCGACCACGTCGCTGCCATCGCCCGGATCCCACTGGAACAAATCGTCGCCGGCGCCGAGCAGCGCCACATCCGCGCCTTGCTGGCCGTCGATGAAGTCGTTGCCATCGCCGCCGAGCAGTATGTCGGCGCCGTTGCTTCCGAGAATACGATCGTTACCGGCGCCGCCGTCGAGGGTGAGCTGCGTGAGCGCGGCGAGATTGCCGCTCGCTTCGATCACGTCGTTTCCGGCGCCGGCGTTGACGACGATGCGTTCCATGCCCTCGAGCGTCATGTTGATGCCGTCGACGTCGCGCGTGAGCTGCACCAGGCCGTCCGTGAGCGGGCCGATGAGCAGTCTTTCGTTCGCGCCGCTGCCGTTGAACTCCATCGTGTCGGTTCCGGCGCCGCCATTGACGACATCGCTGCCATCACCGGGATTCCAGATGGCGGTGTCATTGCCCGTGCCGAGCAGCAAGGTGTCGTCGCCGGCGCCGCCGCTGACGCGGTCGTTGCCGCCGCCGGCGATGATGACGTCGGCACCGGCGCTGGGTGCGCGTGCACCTGTCAGGGCGACCACGGTCGCTGAAATGGTTCCGGGGACGATGGTTTCGTCGGCGTCCGTGCCAAGCAGAATGCTCATTGAAGCTCCATGTGGTAGTTAGTCAGGTTTCGCGCATCGCGCGATTGGTGAACGCCGTGATGGGGCTCACCAGGTATTCGAATACGCTGCGCGCAGAAGTCGTCACGAAGAGCTCGGCCGGCATGCCCGCGCGCAGGTGGATCTCGGGGTGATGGCGCAGGCTCGACGGATCGACCTCGACGGTGGCCGAGAACCAGGATTCGCCGGTTTGGGGATCGCGTTCGCGATCCGGAGAAACGAAAGTGACGCGGCCCGGCAGCAGCGGAGTGGTGCGAGCATCGAAGGCCGTCAGGCGCACCTGCGCGCGCGCGTCGGCAAACACGTGATTGATGTCCTGCGGCCGGATGCGGGCTTCGACGACCAACAGCTCGTTGCTCGGGACGACATCCAGCACCGCGGCGCCGGCGGCCAGCACTTCGCCGGCCGCGGAGATGCGCAGTCCCATGACGACACCGTCCACCGGTGAGCGGATCGCCTGGCGGTCGACCTGGTCTTTCGATGGGCGCAGGCGTTCTTCGATTTCGCGCAGTCGGGCCGAAGACTGCTTGAGCTCATCCGTGGCCGCCTGCTGGTAGCGATTGCGTGCCTCGGCCATGCGTGCGGCGAGCTCCGCCGTGCGCTGGCGCGCCAGCGCCAGCTGGCCGCGCGATTCCCCGACCCGGCCGTGATAGTCGGAGTCGGCGCGCTGCAGTGGCAGGAGACGCGCGCGCGGCACGTAGCCTTCCGTCACCAGCTTCTCGTTGAGTTTCAATTCCTCGGCCGCGAGCCGGCCCGAGGTTTCGAGCGATTCGATCTGGCTGCCGAGCGCGGCAGCCTGGGAATTCGCTTCGCGTACCTGCGCCTGCAAGGCGACGATTTGCTCGTCCAGCGTGCGGCGGCGCGCGGCAAATTGCGCGCGCTCGCGCGCCAGGTGTTCGCCGGCACGCGGATCGGATGAGAGTGCCGCGTCGACCGAGAAGCTGCGGGCCAGCGTGGTCTCGGCCGATACACGTGCATTGCGCACGCGTTCGGCGAGCATCTGGTCTTCGAGCAGGCTGAGCTCGGAGTCGCCGCGCACGTCGTCGAGCACCACGAGAATTTCGCCGGCGCGCACCTGCTGTCCATTGCGCACGCGGATTTCACGCACGATGCCGCCTTCGCGATGCTGCACGGTCTTGCGTTCGAGCTCGACCTTGATTCGCGCGCTGGCGATCACCGCGCCCGACAAGGGCGCGAGCGCCGCCCAGAGTGTCAACAGCACGACGACGACGGCGAACGGAACGAGCACGGCGCGGCGATTGAGCCAGCGGCGCGCCCGCGTCTCGATCGGCGGAGTGTCGAGCAGCGAAGAAAAAGTAATTGGAATGCTCATGCCTGCACCTGCAAGGGCGCGGCAACCGGAAAGGGCAGGACGTTGGCGCCGTCGCGCAGTCGCGCAAGAATCTTGTCAGTGGGACCGAAGGCCTCGAGTGCGCCGTTGCGCAGCACCGCGAGCTTGTCGAGCTGGCTCATGATGCGGCGCCGGTGACCGACCAGGATCACGGTGACGCCGCGGGACTTGAGCTCGGCGAGCGCGGCACACAGAGCCTCGTCGCCTTCCTCGTCCAGGTTGGCGTTGGGTTCGTCGAGGATCAGCAGCCGCGGGTCGCCGTACAACGCGCGCGCCAGCGCGATGCGCTGCCGCTGACCGCCCGAGAGAAGGCGGCCCGCTTCGCCGATGTCGGTTTCATAACCCTCGGGCAGGCGCAGGATGAGCTCATGGGCATGCGCCAGCTGCGCGGCGCGCATGACCGCCTGCGAGTCGGGTTTCTGCAGGCGCGCGATGTTGGTGGCGACCGAGCCCGCAAACAGCTCCACGTCCTGCGGTAGATAGCCCACGGCGCCGCCGAGCGCGCCGCGATCCCAGCGCGAAATGTCGGCGCCGTCGAGCCGGACCTTGCCCATCTGGGGTACGCGGATGCCGAGCAGCAGCCGCACCAGCGTGGTCTTGCCGGATGCGCTCGGACCGATCAATCCGAGGCTCTCGCCCGGCATCAGCGTGAATTCCACGCCGCGAATCACCGGCGGCCGGTTGGGCACGGCACTGAATACGATCCGCTCCACGTCGAGCCGTCCCTTGGGAACGGGAAGCGTCAGTTGCCTGGCCGGGGCGCACTCGATGGCGCGGTCGCCGAGCCGCTTCCAGGCGCTGCGCGCCTGGCTGAGCGCTTTCCAGCCCGTGATCAGCAGCTCGACCGGCTGCAACGCGCGCCCTAACAGGATGGTGGTGGCGATCATGATTCCGGGCGAGGCTTCGCGGCCAATGACCAGCCAGGCGCCGAGCGTGAGCGCCGCGGCCTGCAGGCATTGCCGCGCCACGCGCGCCATTGCACTGAAGCGCGCGCTGGCGGCGCTCAGCTTCTCCTGCGCGTCGTGTTGCTCGGCACACTGTTGTTCCCAGGTGGCGATGGCCGGTGCCGTCATGCCCATGCCGACGATGACTTCGGCATTCCTTACCAGCGACTCGGCGCGCCGATGCGTGGACCGAGTGGCCTGCAAGGCCCTGTCGGTGTGCTGGCGAGTGGCGTACTCCGTGAGCACGTTCAACGCCACCAGCAGCATGGCGCCGAGCATCGCCACGCCGCCAAGCAACGGATGCATGAAGGTGATCACCAGCAGGTAGAGGGGCACCCACGGCGCGTCAAAAAGCGCTACGACGCCAGGGGAGGCGAGCAGGGTGCGTAACTGGGCGACGTCGCGCAGCGCGTCGTCGTTGCGGCCGCCATTCGTGGCCGCCTGTAGGAGCTGATTGCCGAGGGCGGCCGGTGCGAGGCTGGCCTCCACGCGGCGGCCCGCGGTGGCCAGTGCGCGTGCGCGCGCGACGTCCATGAAGAAGCCGAAGGTCAACATGACCAGAACCGGAATGCCGAGCATCACCAGCGTCTCGATGCTGCCGCTCGCGAATACCCGATCGAACACCTGCAGCATGTACAGCGCCGGTGCCAGCAGCGCCAGGTTGAGCAGGAGGCTGGCGCTCGCGGCAAGCACGATGAAAGGGCGGAGTTGTTTTGAGAACAGCCAGTACATCGCGACTCCCCGAAATGAATGTCCCGTCAGCACATGAGTACCGGCAACCAGCCGGGGGTTCCCTGACGGCAAAAATCGGGCCAGGGAGCGGGGCAGTACGTCTATCTACTGACTACAGGAATCAGGGTCGCGACTGTATAACTGCCATCCCCGAGGCCTGCCCGCAGGTCCGGGGGTGTGAGCGCCCTGATCGCGGCCCGCCGTGTGGGTACACCACCGAGGGATTCAGCAGCGCAGACACAAATGCCCGCATCGCGCGGGCGGAGGCGGGTCAACTCGATGGATTGAAGGGGGACCACATGAAATCTTCAGTTTCCGTTTTCCGGCGAACGGTTCTTCCGGCGCTGGCTTTTTTCTCATTGTTCAGCGCGGCTGCCCAGGCGCAGTCCTTTTGGCTCGAGGCCGAATGCGGGCAGACCGGATCGCTGTGGAACAAACCAAGCGATTCCAATGCTTCCAACTCGCAGTACGTGACGATTCAGCCCGGCAACAACAGCACTGCCAGTGCACCCACCAACACCGCCGGCCACATCACATTTCCACTGACGGTCAGCCAGAGCGGCACCTACCGCGTGTTTGCGCGCGTCCAGGGCCAGACGGCGGACGATGATTCGTTCTGGGTCCGCATGGATGGCGGCTCGTGGGTCATGTGGAACAACTGGTGGAACCCATCGTGGGTGTGGGTGCAATTTCCGAACACCTTCAACCTGACTGCCGGCAGCCACACGCTGACATTCGCCTATCGCGAAGACGGCGCGCGGCTCGACAAGCTCAACATCACGACCTCCGCCGCGCTGCCAACCGGCACGGGCTCGGCGGCGACCAACTGCTCAGTGGGAACCACGCTCTCGGTTTCGCCGACGACGGTGAGCGTTGCGGCGGCCGCCAACAGCACCGGCACCTTCAGCGTGACTTCCAACACCAGTTGGATCGTGGCGGACGATCAATCCTGGCTGACGGTGAGCCCGACATCCGGGTCGAACAATGCAACGGTCACGGTGACGGCGCAGCAGAACACCAGCGCTTCATCGCGCACGGCAATCGCCACTGTTTCCGCAACCGGAGCCACCACGCAAACAGTGACGGTCACGCAGAGCGGTACCGGTGGCACCGCCTGCACCGTTCCGCCCATGCCGACCTACGCATCGTTGCCGAGCAACGCCTTCTTTCCGGACCCGTTCACGTTCATGAATGGGAATCGGATGACCACCAAGGCGGAGTGGACCTGCCGTCGCGCGGAGATTGCCGCCGAGGCGCAGGAATTCGAGTACGGCGCCAAACCCAACACGCCGGCTTCGGCCACGACCGGCTCGCGTACCGGGAACACGCTCGTGGTAACCGTCAACGACAATGGAAGGACTCTGTCGTTCAACGCCGCGATCACCTACCCGAGCACGGGTACCGCTCCTTATCCGGCCGTGATCGGCATCGGCGGCTCGAGCCTCAACAATTCGGCGCTGACGAGTGCCGGCGTGGCGGTCATCAATTTCCCCAACAGCGAGATTGCGCAACAGACCAATCAGAGCTCTCGCGGCGTCGGCAAGTTCTACGACATGTATGGCAGCGGGCATTCCGCCGGAGCTCTCATCGCATGGGCGTGGGGCGCGAGCCGCCTGATAGACGCGCTGGAAAAAACGCCGGCGGCGAATATCGATACCACCCGGCTCGGGGTGACGGGCTGCTCGAG
>DASYKM010000058.1:0-1686 GCA_035995425.1 Steroidobacteraceae bacterium | reverse complement strand
CCTGTGGCCATTGTCGTAAACCTCTAACTAGACAGCTGCCGCGCCACCGACGATCTCAGCCAATTCCTTGGTGATCGCGGCCTGGCGGGCCTTGTTGTAAATGAGCTGGAGCTCGCCGATGAGCTTGCCGGCGTTGTCGGTGGCCGATTTCATGGCGACCATGCGCGCCGCCATTTCGGAGGCGACGTTTTCCACCGCGCCGCGATACACCTGCGCTTCGATGTAACGCATGAGCAGGCCATCGAGGATCGCCGCCGCATCGGGCTCGTAGATGTAATCCCAGTGCGCCTGCAGCCCCGCGTCGGCGATCGGCTCGACGGGCAGCAGCTGCAGGGTCTGCGGCTTCTGCGTCATCGTGTTCACGAACGAGGAATGGACCAGCAGCAGCCGATCGATCGAGCCTTCCTTGTACGCATCGAGCATGACCTTGACCGTGCCGATCAGGTCCTTGATGTGCGGCTGATCGCCGAGGCCCTGCGTGTTCGCGAGGATCGGGTTCGGCAGGCGGCGGAAGAACGCCGTGGCTTTGCCGCCGATGAGGCACATGGACACCTTCGCGCCCTTGGCCTGCCAGTCGCGCATGGCGATCAGGGCATTCTTGAAAATGTTGACGTTGAGCGAGCCGGCCAGGCCGCGATCGGATGAGATCACGATGACGCCGACACTCTTCACCTCTTGCCGGTCCTCGAGAAACGGCGAGCGGTAGTCGGGATTCGCCTGCGTCAGATGACCGATGACCGAGCGGATCTTCTCGGCAAAGGGGCGCGCCAGGCGCATGCGTTCCTGGGCGCGACGCATCTTGCTGGTCGCCACCATCTGCATCGCCTTGGTGATCTTCTGCGTGCTCTTGACGCTCGCGATCTTGGCGCGGATTTCTTTGGTACCGGGCATCTAACTAGACTCTTTAGAACACACCGTTTTTCTGGAAGTCTTCGCAGACGCCCTTGAGCGACGCTTCGTGCTTCTTGAGCACCGGCTCGGCGTTGATGGCATCGAGCGTCGCCTTGTGCGCGGACTTGGCGAAGTTCTGCAGCGCGTTTTCCGCGTCCACGACCTTCTTGCGGTCCACCTTGTCGAAGTAGCCGTTGTTCACCGCGTAGATCGACAGCGCCATCTCGGCCACCGACTGCGGCGCGTACTGCTTCTGCTTCATCATCTCGGTGACGCGAATGCCGCGCTCGAGCTGGCGGCGCGTGGCTTCGTCGAGGTCCGAGGCGAACTGCGAGAACGCGGCGAGCTCGCGGTACTGCGCGAGGGCCAGGCGGATACCGCCGCCCAGGCGCTTGATGATGTCGGTCTGCGCCGCGCCACCGACGCGCGACACCGAGATGCCGGCGTTCATGGCCGGGCGGATGCCGGCATTGAACAGGTCGGTTTCGAGGAAGATCTGGCCGTCGGTGATCGAGATGACGTTGGTCGGAACGAACGCGGTCACGTCGCCGGCCTGGGTTTCGATGATGGGCAGGCCGGTCAAACTACCGGTCTTGCCTTTGACGGCGCCCTTGGTCGCGTTCTCGACATACTCCTCGTTCACGCGCGCCGAACGCTCGAGCAGGCGGCTGTGCAGATAGAACACGTCGCCGGGATACGCTTCGCGGCCCGGGGGACGGCGCAGCAGCAGCGAGATCTGGCGATAGGCCACGGCCTGCTTCGACAGATCATCGTAAATGATGAGCGCGTCTTCAC
>DASYKM010000057.1:0-12510 GCA_035995425.1 Steroidobacteraceae bacterium | reverse complement strand
ATTCATCATCAGCCGCACGGTGATCTGGCCGTCGACCACCACGGCGCGCTCGATGGCCTTGTTGATGCCGATGATGGAGACCTCTGGCATGTTGATCATCGGCGTCGAGGCGATGCCGCCCAGCTTGCCGAGACTGGTCACGGTGATCGTCGAGCCGGTCAGCTCTTCGCGCGGCGACTTGTTGTTGCGCGCGGCTTCGGCCACGCGGCGGATTTCCGCGGCGAGATCGTGCAAGGCACGCGACTCGGCGTTGCGCACCACGGGAACCTTGAGCCCCTGCGGTGTCTGCGTGGCGATGCCCACGTGCACGGCCTTGTGCTTGACGAGCACGCCACGCGTGGTGTCGTACAAGGCATTGCACTGCGGGAATTTCTCGAGGACGCGTGCCAGACCGGCAACGATGAACGGCAGGAACGTGAGCGGCGGCGCCGAGGCCGGACGCCGGTCATTGAGATGCTTGCGTAGTGCCTCGAGGCGCGTGAGGTCGCACTCTTCCACATAGGAGTACTGCGGGATGCTGCGCGCGGATTCCGTGAGGCGTTCGGCGATCAGGCGGCGAAGCCCGATGATCTTCACTTCCTCGGTGCCGTTTCGCGGCGGATGCGGCGCGTTGGCGCGCGCGTTCATCGACGGCGGCGCTCCGCGTGCGGCGCCGGCGGCCAGCGCCGAATCGATGTCGCCCGGCTCGATGCGCCCGGCCGGCCCCGTGCCGGTGACGGTAGTTAGATCGAGGCCCGCTTCCACGGCGCGGCGGCGCGAGGCGGGCGAGACCATGACGCGCGCGCCCTTGTTCTCGCCCGTGCCATTGCCGTTGGCGCCGTTCGCGGCGGCGGCGACCTGCTGCTTGTCATTGTTCGACTGCGCGCCTGCCGGCGCGGCGACTTGCTGGTCGGCGGCTCGCCGCTGCGGTGTCAGCGGCTCGGCGGGCGGCGGCGGCGGAGTTTTCGCGGCAGGCGCATCGCCGGCCGCGGCCGAGGTGGCGTCGGTGTCGAACACCACGAGCTCGGAGCCCACGGCCACCATGTCGCCGGGTTCACCTTGAATGGAAAGGATGCGTCCGGTGACCGGCGCGGGCATCTCCACCGCGGCCTTTTCGGTCATGACTTCGCACATCACCTGGTCTTCCTGCACCAGGTCGCCGGGCTTTACGTGCCACGCGACCACTTCGGCGGAGACCGTGCCTTCGCCCAGGTCCGGCATCTTGAATACGTAGCGGCTCATTGCTGTCTTCCCCTCATTCCTGGCCCATCGCTGCGCGCAGAGCGAGCGCCACTCGTGCCTGGCCGGGAAAATACTCCCATTCGAAGGCGTGCGGGTATGGCGTGTCCCAACCGGCGACGCGTTGGATCGGCGCCTCGAGGTACCAGAAGCATTCTTCCTGAATGCTGGCCGACAGTTCCGCGCCGAATCCGGAGAAACGCGTGGCCTCGTGTGCAACCACGCAACGACCGGTCTTTTTCACAGAAGAACAGATCGGGTCGATGTCGAGTGGCGACATGGTGCGCACGTCGATGATCTCGGCGTCGATGTCGAGCTTCTTGGCCGCCGCTTCGCACACGTACACCATGGTGCCGTAGGTGACGATCGTGACCTGCTCGCCCGGCCGCACGATGTCGCACTTGCCGATGGGCACCTTGTAGTGACCTTCGGGCACGTTGCCCTTGGCGTGCGTGCTCCACGGCACCGCGGGCTTGTTAGGGTCGCCGTCGAAGGGTCCGTTGTAGATGCGCTTGGGCTCGAAGAAGATGATCGGGTCATCGTCTTCGATGGCCGCGATGAGCAGGCCTTTCGCGTCGTAAGGATTGCTCGGCATCACCACCTTGATGCCGCAGATGTGCGTGAAGATCGCCTCGGGACTCTGCGAATGCGTCTGGCCACCGCGGATGCCACCGCCGCAGGGCGCGCGAATCACCACCGGCGAGGAGAAATCGCCGGCGCTGCGATAGCGGATGCGCGCGAGCTCGCTCGCGATCTGGTCGACCGCCGGATAGATGTAGTCGGCGAACTGGATCTCGGCCACCGGCTTCAAGCCATTCACCGCCATGCCGATGGCCGTCGCGACGATGCCGCCTTCGGAGATGGGCGAGTCGAGCACGCGCTGATCGCCGTACTTTCTCTGCAGGCCGTCGGTGACGCGGAACACGCCGCCAAAATAACCAACATCCTCCCCCATGACGACGACCGAAGGATCCCGCGCCATCATCACGTCCATGGCGGAGTTCAGCGCCTGGATCATGTTCATTTGCGCCATGGTCAATCTACCTTCGCGGCGAGTCCGAGCTCGACGTTGAGTTTGATTTCCTCGGCGAGCTGCTCGCTCTGCCGGCGCAGGTTCTCCGGGAACTCCTTGTATACGTCCTCGAACATCAGATGCCGATCGAGCCGCGGGCCTTCGTTGAGCGCACCGAACGACACGGCCTCCTTCCACGCCGTGACCACCTGCGCGTCGAGCTCGGCGTGCAGATCCTTGTGCTGCTTCTCGCTCCATTCGCCACGCGCGATCAGGTGATTCTTCAATCTATCTACCGGGTCGCCGAGCGGCCAGTGCTCGTAGTCGTCCTTGGGCCGGTAGCGCGATGGGTCGTCACTGGTCGAATGCGCGGAGGCGCGATAGGTGACGAGCTCGATGAGTGTCGGACCGCCACCGGTGCGCGCGCGTTGCGCCGCCCATTGCGTGACCGAGTACACGGCGAGGAAGTCATTGCCATCGACGCGAATGCCGGCGATGCCGTAACCCGGACCGCGCGCTGCGAACGAGCGCTGCTCGCCGCCGGCCGTGCCCTGGAAGGTGGAAATGGCCCACTGGTTGTTGACGATGTTCATGATGACCGGCGCCTGGTGCACGGCCGCGAAGATGATGCCGTGGTGGAAGTCGGCCTCGGCGCTCGAGCCCTCGCCGATCCAGGTGCAGGCGATGTGGTCTTCGTTGCGGATGGCCGCGGCCATCGCCCAACCGACCGCCTGCGGGAACTGGGTAGTCAGGTTGCCGGAGATCGAGAAGATGCGGCCGGCGTTCCAGTGATACATGACCGGCAGTTGCCGGCCCTTGCACATGTCGCGTGTATTGGAGAGCAACTGGCACATGAGCTCGACCAGCGGCTTGCCGCGCACCATGTAGATGCCCTGCTGGCGGTACGACGGGAAAAGCATGTCGCCGGGTTGCAGCGCCATGGCCTGCGCCACGGCAACGGCCTCCTCGCCGAAGGAGCGCATATAAAAGGAGATCTTTCCCTGCCGCTGCGTGCGCTGCATGCGGTCGTCGAAGATGCGCGTGAGCAGCATGTGGCGCAGGCCGACCTGCAGGTCCTCGGCCTCGAGCCGCGGATTCCACTGGCCCACGGCCTCGTGTTTGTCGTCGAGCACGCGCACCAGTCCCACGGACACTTCTTCCATGTCGCGCGCGCGCGCGTTGACGTCGGGTTTGTTGATGGAGCCCGCGGGCGACAGCTCGACGTAGCTGAAGTCGGGCTTGTCACCCGGCCGGGTGGGCGGTTGCGGAACGTGAAGTCTTGGCATGGGGCGGATGATACCCGGAGCGACTGGCGGAACCGATGCCCACCCTCCTACAGCGGCTTCATCACCATCAGGAACAGCGCGATCAGCGGAGCCCCTGTCGCAACCAGCCCCCACAAAGTCCAGGAAGTCGACAGCGCTTCGTACTCAGCCTGGTTCCAGCTGCCGGCCATTCCGGCCTGAACGTTCCTGAGCATTTTTTTCTGCAGCGGTCCCACGAAGATCGAGAACGCGGCACCCGAGATGCCGAACAGCACCAGCGACCAGGCTATCCACTTCGTACCGAGGATCGGCAGGTGCAGCGTAGTGGCCAGCAGCACGCCAGTGACGATGATCGCGATGACACCCGGAACGGTGAACCAGCGGTCGGTGCGGATCACTCCATCGAGCGCCTGTGCACGCGCAGTCAGCGTGCCGATGCGGTCGCCGTGCAATTTCCAGAACACGCCGGTGATGATGTTGCCGAGGAACAGCACCACGCTGATGATGTGGAAAGACTTCAGAAGCGTGTATTGCATGCTAGTTAGCCTCCCGTTTGAGCCACGCGGCGAGCCCGGCGGCGTTGAGGTCGAAATCCTTGGCCAGGACGTTGTCGATGTCGGCGTCGCCCATGGTGCAGCCGTGCTCGCGCAGCGACTCGTGCGCCAGCCTGCGTAGGTCGAAGCGCATGCGCGCCGGGTCGTGCGGGCCCGCGACGCGCGCGATCTTCACGAACTCGTCGACCGCGTCGACCATGTCGTTGGCCAGGCGCGCGCAGTCGCTCACCTCGCTGTAGTGAGTGAGGTAGAGCTTGCGCGGGCGGAATTGCATGAGCCGGATGATCGAAGCCTTGAGCTGGCCGGGGTCGAACTGCGTGGGTGTGGTGGTGGGCATGATCCACGCACCGTGCGCGGTGTCGAACTCGCGATACGAGAGGCCGAAGGTGTCGCCGGTGAAGATGCAGCTGGTGGCGTGGTCGACGATTGCCTGGTGGTGCAACGCATGGCCGGGCGTGTGCACGCACTCGAACACGCGGCCAGGCAGCTCGAATCGCCGACCGTCCTGGGTGATGGCGATGCGCTCGCGCTCGACCGGCAGAATTTCACCGTACAGCTTCGAATAGAGCTCGTCCCCATACACCGCGCGCGTACCGGCGATGAGCTTTGAGGGGTCGATCATGTGCGGCGCACCGCGCGGATGCACCACGCAGGTGGCGCGCGGCAGCGCGCGCATGAGCGCGCCGGCGCCGCCGGCATGGTCGAGGTGCACATGGGTGAGAAACAGGAAGTCGACCTGGTCGGGTGCGACCTGCAATTGTTCGAGCGCTGCGAGGATCAGCGGTACGGCGGTGTTTGGACCGGTGTCGATGACCGCCGCGCGCCCGCCCGCGGCCACGATGTGCGCGGCATCCATCTGCGGCCGCACGTATTCCGTGTCGACGGCGGTGACGCCGTCGGCGAATGTCGTCAGTCGTGGCATGACTGCATCCATGGCTTGCGGCAACATAGCAGCATGAATCGAAAATTACTCCTGACTCTTGTCGTGGCTCTGGCGTGCGCATCCACGCGTGCCGCGGTCGAAGAACGCGGCAACCTGATCCTCGACAACATCCCGGCCGTGGAGACGCCACTGACGGCACGTCTCGACGACTACATGCAGGCGCGTGGCGCGAGCTTCGTCGACTGGCTGCCCGATGGTGGAATCCTGATAGCCACGCGGTTCGGTGACGTGGAGCAGCTGCACCGCGTCGCCATGCCACTCGGCGCGCGCGAGCAACTCACGTTCTATCGCGAGCCGGTGACCGTGGCCTCGTCGCCGCAATCGGCGGTGGCGGCCGGCTTCGTGTTCCTCAAGGATCAGGGCGGCAATGAAAACGCGCAGCTCTACTGGTACGACTCGGCGTCGCGCGCCGTGCGAATGCTCACCGACGGCAAAGGACTGCACGGCGGCGCGGTGTGGAGCCACGACGGTCGACGCCTGGCGTTCCATGGCACGGGCCGCGACGGCGTCAGCTACGACCTGTTCATCGCCGAGCCCGCTAACAATGTGCCGCCGCGCCTGGTGTACAACGGCTTCCAGAAAAACTGGTCGGTGCAGGACTGGTCGCCGGACGACACCAAACTACTGATCCTCAATTTCGTGTCGGCGAACGAAGCGCACCTGTTCGTGCTGGACATCGCCAGCGCGGCGCTCACGCCGGTCGCCGAGGGCAGCGGCCCGGCGAGCGTGGAAGACGCGAAATTCACGCCCGACGGCCGCGGCGTCTACCTGATCACCAATCGGGACAGCGAATTCCAGCAGCTGCGGCGCGTGGACCTGGTGACGGGCGCGTCGGAAACGCTCACCGGCCACATTCCCTGGGACATCGAGAGCTTTGCGCGCACTGACGATGGCCGCTACCTCGCCTGGGTGGCCAATGTCGACGGCTCGAGCCGTCTCACGGTGCTGAACGTGGCGAACCGCACCGAGAGCCTGCCGCCGCTGCCCGACGGGCGGATCGGCCGCATCGCTTTCGACCGTACCGGCAAGAAACTCGCGCTGTCGCTGGAGAGCCCGCAGTCGCCGCGCGACGTGTTCGTGATGGAGCTCGAGCGCAATGCGCTGGTGCGCTACACCCGCAGTGAGGCCGGGCCGCTCGATCCGCTGCAGTATTCGCCGGCCGAGCTGGTTCGCTTTCCCACCTTCGATCGCGAGCGCGGCAAGTTCCGCGAGATTCCCGCGTTCGTCTATCGGCCGCGCAGCGCGGGCCCGCACCCGGTCTATATCGACATACACGGCGGACCCGAGGCGCAATACACGCCGGGGTTCAACCCGTTCTACCAGTTCCTGGTACGCGAGCTGGGTTTCACGGTGATCGCCCCCAACGTGCGCGGCTCGTCGGGCTACGGCAAGACCTTTCTGAATCTCGACAATGGCGAGGATCGCGAGGACGCGGTCAAGGACATCGGCGCGCTGCTGGTGTGGATCGGGCTGCAGAAGGACCTCGACGCGAAGAAGGTGTTCGTCGCCGGCGGTTCGTACGGCGGCTACATGTCGCTGGCGTCGCTGGTGAATTTCGGCGATCGCCTGCGCGGCGGCATCGACGTGGTCGGCATCTCGAACTTCGTGACCTTCCTCGAGAGCACCTCGGCCTATCGCCGCGACCTGCGGCGCCCGGAGTACGGCGACGAACGCCTGCCGCGCACGCGTGCCTATCTACAGAGGATTTCGCCGCTCACCAACGCGGCGCGCATTTCCAGGCCGCTGCTGGTGGTGCAGGGCCTCAACGACCCGCGCGTGCCGGCCACCGAATCCCAGCAGATGGTGGCGAAGATCCGCGCCCGCGGCGGTGAGGTCTGGTATCTCGCGGCCAAGGACGAAGGCCACGGGTTCAAGAAGAAAGCGAACCGCGACTTCTACCAGCGGACCATCGCCACGTTCCTGGAGAAGCAGCTCGCCGCGAAGTAGTTAGTTCGAGGAGAAGAAGAACTTTCTCTTGGGGACGACCTGCAGCGCCGGCTCCTGGCTCGCGTAATAAGCCGCGAGCTGCTCGATGTCTTCCCTGGTGAGCGTGGCGGCCATGCCGACCATGATGGCGTTCTTGCGACCGCCCAGCTTGTAGTCGTGCAGCGCGCGTTCGAGGTAGTCGCGATGCTGGCCGGCGAGGGTCGGGTAGTCGGCGGTGATGCCGACGCCATTGGTGCCGTGGCAGGCGAGGCACACTTCGGTGGCCTTGGGGCGCGCCGTGGCGGGCACGTCGTTCTTCGACGCGGTGAGCACCTCGGGACCGGACAGGTAAGCGGCGACGTCCGCCATGTCCTGCTCGTTCATCGACGATGCCTGTGCATGCATGGTGCCGTGCGAACGTTCACCGCTCTTGTATGCCTTGAGCGCGGCGAGCAGGTATTCCGGGCGCTGGCCGTGCAGCTTGGGCACCGAATAGGTCGGATAGACGTTCTTGTAGTTAGGGATGGCGTGGCAGCCGTTGCAAGTGTAGGCGATGGCCTGGCCGCGCTTGGCGTCACCGGCCGGCGCCTGCGCCATTGCCGCGAGCGGCGCGAGGAGTAACAACACTAGAGCTAAGATCCGCACTGCCATGACTGAATTGATTCCCAGGCTCCCAAAAACAGGCCGCGATATTAAGGACTTGGGCGCGCAATTGCCACCGGGCACAATCGCACCACATTGATAGCACTCATCCAAAGGGTCAGCGAGGCGGCGGTGGAAGTCGAAGGGCGCGCCGTGGGCAAGATCGGTCGCGGCATCCTCGCGCTCATCGGAATCGAGCGCGGCGACGATGTGGCGGGTGGCGAGCGGTTGCTCGAGCGCGTGCTCGGCTACCGCATCTTCGAGGATCAAGCCGGCCGGATGAATCATTCCCTGCGCGACATCAGCGGCGGCCTGCTCCTCGTACCGCAATTCACGCTCGTGGCGGACACTCACAAAGGTACGCGGCCGGGATTCAGCAGCGCGGCAGCTCCGGAGACTGCGCGAGCGCTATTCGCGGAATTGCTGCGCCGGGCGCGCGCCGCTCACGCCGAGGTCGCCGGAGGCGAATTCGGCGCGCACATGCGGGTCTCGCTCGTGAACGACGGACCGGTCACCTTCTGGCTCAGAATGCCCCCGAATGACAAAGAGTTAACCAACCAGCCCGTCGCGTGATGGGAGTCTCGCCTCGGCCGAACTTTCTTAGGTTTGGGGCCTCTGTTGACTTATCATTCCGGCACTCAAATATTGTCATTTTTTGGGGCGTTCGCACGCCCACAGGAGCGGCTCATGGGCCCCATAGGTTTCAAAGAACTCGTCGTAATCCTCGTCGTCGTGCTGCTGATTTTCGGGGCGAAGAAGCTCAAGACCATCGGTTCGGATCTCGGCTCCGCGGTGCGCGGCTTCAAGAAGTCGATGAACGAGGGCGATCAGGAAGAGTCGGTCAAACAGCTCAAGGCCGATGCCGAGTTTTCCGAAGCCGAGAAAGCACGGAACGCGGAAAAGAGCGAGACCAAGGTTTAACGCGAGACGCTCCCGTCTTCGCTATTAGCTCCCGACCACCGCCGCGCCGCGGAGCACTCCATGTTTGAGGTTGGATTCACTGAACTGCTGCTGATCTTCGCGCTCTCGCTGATCGTGCTGGGGCCGGAGAAGCTGCCCAAGCTCGCCCAGCAGGTGGGCCGATGGGTCGGACGCGCCCGCGCCATGGCGCGGCAATTCCGCGACCAGCTCGAGGAAGAAGCGCACAACCTCGAAACCAAGGTGAACATCGATCCGGGCATCGATACTTCGCTCGACCCAAAGCCGGCGGCTTCCGCACCGCCGCCCGTCGAGCCGGAAGAGAACTTCTACCCGCCCGATCATCACATGCATCCGGAGCAGCGCGCCGCCGCGCTCGCGGCACCGCCGGCGCCAGAACCAGCCGCGCCCGGCGACACCGGCGGGCAGACCGAGCTCGATCTAACTAGTACGCGCGACGACGAATCGCGCCGCGCGCCGTGAGCGGGGGCTGCGCGCCGTGACCGAGGAAAAGAAAAGCGAAAACCTCGCCGAAGGTACGCTCATGTCGCACCTGCTCGAGCTGCGCGACCGGCTCATGAAGGCGATGCTGGCGCTGCTGCTGGCATTCGTGCCGAGCGCCATCTACGCCAACGAGCTGTTCACGCTGGTCGCACGACCGTTGCTCGCCAAACTACCCGAGGGCACCACGCTCATCGCCACGAGCGTGGTTTCGCCGTTCATGACGCCGTTCAAGGTGGCGTTTTTCGTCTCGCTGTTCGCCGCCATGCCGGTGGTCATCTACCAGATCTGGGCGTTCGTCGCGCCCGGGTTGTACCGGCGCGAGAAACGTTTCGCAGTGCCGCTGCTCGTGTCCTCGGTGCTGCTGTTCTACGTGGGCGTGGTGTTCGCGTACATCGTGGTGTTCCCGCTGATGTTCAGCTACCTGGTCGGCACCGCGCCCGAGGGCGTGAAGTACATCCCCGACATGACCAGCTACCTGGACTTCGTGCTCACCATGTTCTTCGCCTTCGGCATTGCGTTCGAAGTGCCCGTGGCCGTGGTGCTGCTGGTGCTCACCGGCATCGTGCAGGTCGAGAGCATGTCCAAACATCGCGGCTACGTGATCATCGGTATTTTCGTGGTCGCCGCGATCCTCACGCCGCCGGACGCGATTTCACAATGCATCATGGCCATCCCGATGTACCTGCTCTACGAAGGCGGGCTGGTGATGGCACGCGTCATGCAGAAGATGCGCCGCGAAGCGGCCGAAGCCGCCGAGAAAGAAGAAGCCGAGGCGAAATAGCAGGCTTTTTCAGCCGCGCCCACCCTCTGGCGCCGCAGCCTCACCGCCCGGCCCGCCCGCCTTGCTGGTCTTGGTGCGCATGAGTCAGACTCGGCGCCATCGCGGCGCAACAGCGCCCACCAAGACTCGGGGCAATAAATAATGAACGATCCGACCACGACGACCATCGTGTCGCCCGACTATAGCCGCAGTTTCTTCGGCCACCCGCGCGGACTCGCCACGCTGTTCATGATGGAATTCTTCGAGCGCTTCACGTACTACACGGTGCGCGGAATGCTGGTGATATTCCTCGCGGCCTCGGCCACCGCGGCGAATCCCGGCTTCGGAATCGATGGAGCCGCGGCCGGCGCGGTCTATGGTCTGTTTGCCGGCGCGGCCTATCTAGGTTGCGTACCGGGTGGCTGGATCGCCGACCGGCTGATCGGCCAGCGCAACGCGGTGTTCGTCGGCGGCATCATCATCGCCGCCGCCAATTTCGTCCTGGCCATACCCTCCACTCCGGCGGTGTTCTATCTCGGCCTCGGCGTGATGACCATCGGCATCGGGCTTCTCAAGCCGAATGTCTCGGCGGTCGTCGGCTCGCTGTACCAGGGTCAGCCGGGAGCGCGCCGCGACGCCGGCTTCTCCATCTTTTACATGGGCATAAATCTCGGCGCGTCGATCGGCCCGCTGACCGCCGGCACGATCGGCGAAAAATGGAACTGGCATCTGGGCTTTCTCTGCTGCGGCATCGTCACCCTCATCGGCGTCGTCCAATTCAAGCTGACCGAGAAATATCTCGGGACGGCGGGGCTGCGGCCGAGCAGCATTACGCCGGCCGAGCGCAAGAAGACCTGGTTGGGAGTCGGCCTGGTCGGATTGCTGGCGGTCGCCGGTGCCGCAATGCTGTTTCTCGGCGAGCACATCCCGACGAAAACGCAAATGGCGTGGGGACTGTTGATCGCCATGGCGGCCATCGCACTGGTGTTCTTCGTCTACGTGCTGTTCTTCGCCGGGCTCGACGGCGCCTCTCGCCGACGGGTCGGCGTCATATTCGTGTTCTTCGTTTGCGCGGCCATGTTCTGGGCGGGCTTCGAGCAGCAAGGCAGTACGTTCAACACCTTCGCGGTGGAGAACACCGATCGCTCGCTCTTTGGCAGCTGGTTCCCGGACCACGCGCATCCGGCGATCTGGTATCAGTCGCTCAATCCGATTTTCATCATATTGTTCGCGCCGTTCTTCGCCTGGTTCTGGGTGGCGCTTGGCGTGCGCAATATCGATCCGTCGGCGCCCGCAAAGATGGGCGTCGGGCTCATCCTGCTGGGCCTCGGGTTTCTCGTCATGTTCGGCGCCGCCAATCTCGTCTTGTCCACGCACGGCAAGGTCGGACCGATCTGGCTGTTGATGGCCTATCTGCTGCACACCTTCGGTGAGTTGTGTCTCTCGCCGGTCGGCTTGTCGAACGTGACCAAGCTTTCGCCGCCGGCCTTCGTCGGTCGCATGATGGGCACCTGGTTTCTCGGCGCGGCGATCGGCAACACCGCCGCCGGGCTGTCCGGCGGGTATTTCGCCTCGATCGACGCCGAACAGATGCCGGCGGTGTTCATGCTGACGACCCTGATCGGCGGCGGCGCCGGCGTCGTCATCCTCCTGCTCTCACGCCCGCTGCGCAGCTGGATAGGAGACAGAAAATGAGCTCGTCGAACTACTTGCGCGGCCTCGCCGTGATTTCGCTGTCGCTGGGCGCCGGCCTGCTCGTTTCCTGCAGCAAGGGCACCACGCCGCCACCCAAGGTCGACGGGTTCGTGGCCGACGTCAACCACGACCTGATCGATCTCAACCGCGAGGCCAACGCCGCCGGCTGGACGCAGGCCACCGACATCACGGTCGACACGCAGTACCTGAATGCGCGTGCCACCGATCGCTATCTAGAATTCTTCAGCCGCAAGGCGGCCGAGGCCAAGGCCTACGACAAGCTCGAGATCGATGCGAGCAGCGCGCGCGCGCTCATGCTCATCAAGCTCGGCGTGAGCGCGCCGGCGCCGTCCGATCCGGCCAAGCGCCGCGAGCTCGCCGAACTGACCACCGAGCTCGACGCCATGTATGGCGAAGGCAAGTACTGCCCGCCGGGCACCAACAAGGATGGCCGGAAAACCGACTGCAAGAACCTCGATGAGCTCAGCGAGGTCATCGCCACCAGCCGCAACTACCAGGAACTCACCGACGCCTGGGCCGGCTGGCATTCGGTCGCCAGGCCGATGCGGCCGAAATACCAGCGCTTCGTCGAGCTCGCCAACGAAGGCGCGAAGGAACTGGGCTTCGACGACGTCGGCGTGTTGTGGCGCGCCGGTTACGACATGCCGGTCGCGGACTTCGAGAAGGAAGCCGACCGCCTGTGGAGCCAGGTCGAGCCGCTGTACAAGGGCCTGCACTGCTACGCGCGCGGCCGACTGCAGCAGCGCTATGGCAAGGACAAGGTGCCGGACGGCAAGCCGATCCCGGCGCACTTGTTAGGCAACATGTGGGCCCAACAGTGGAACCGCGTGTACGACGACCTGCTCAAGCCGTATCCGGCGGCGAGCATCGAGTCGGCCGACCGCCTGCTGCAGAAGGACAAGTGGGACGCGGTGCGCATGGCCAAGTCCGCCGAGAGCTTCTACACCTCGATCGGCTTCCCGGCGTTGCCGCAGACTTTCTGGGAGCGCTCCATGCTCACGCGTCCGCGTGACCGCGAAGTGGTGTGCCACGCCAGCGCCTGGGACATGGAC